>NZ_CP061288.1:1642088-2000070 GCF_018687355.1 Polynucleobacter sp. VK25
ATAAGTCCCAGGCAAACTGAATTGCATCCTTCTTGAAATAGTCACCAAAGGAGAAATTTCCGAGCATTTCAAAAAAAGTATGGTGACGGGCTGTATAGCCTACGTTATCCAAGTCGTTGTGTTTTCCACCCGCCCGAATGCACTTTTGAGCAGTTGTAGCGCGGTTATAAGGGCGCTTATCGAACCCTAAAAACACGTCCTTGAACTGATTCATACCGGCATTGGTAAATAGCAGGGTAGGGTCATCCCCCGGCACTACAGGGCTGGATGGGACAATTTGGTGGCCTTTTTGGGCGAAGAAGTCCAGGTAAGCCTGGCGAATTTGGGAGACTTTCATGTCAATAATTATCGCATTGGCACTAGCCTAGGGCAAACGCTAGGCAGGAAGCTCCAAACCTGCCTTACAATCCGACAACATCAATAAAAATCGGCTTTAAGTCGACAATAAGGAGAGCATCTTGAAAATTCGCAATCAACGGGATTTTGGGGCCGGAATCATGTATATGATTATTGGCCTCTTCTTCGCCATTATGGCTACCCAGTACCCCATGGGAACTGCTGCCAAAATGGGCCCAGGTTATTTCCCATTCTTCCTTGGGATCCTAATGGCTTTATTAGGCGTACTGGTATTACTGCAGTCACTAAATGCAAAAGCAGCGATTGAAAGTATTCCAAAATTCAATTGGCGCATCATTGCCCAGATTACTGGCTCTGTAGTGCTATATGGACTACTCTTACCGCGCATGGGCTTCTTAATTGCTGTGGTTGTCTTGGTATTGGTATCTGCAAGCGCCAGCAAAGAATTCACTTGGAAGGGCTCATTAATTAATGCTGGCTTCCTCGTTGCATTTACTTATTCAGTGTTTGTGTTGGGTCTGAAACTTCAGTTCCCACTCCTGCCTGTATTCCTACAACAATAACGAACCGGGACTCTGAAAAATGGATTTATTTGCTAACTTAGCTCTCGGTTTTGATACCGCGTTCACATTACAAAACCTTCTGTACTGTCTTATCGGCTGTATTCTAGGAACCTTGATTGGCGTATTGCCAGGCCTTGGCCCGATCGCAACGATCGCGATGTTATTGCCAGCAACCTATGCATTGCCTCCAATTGCAGCATTGATTATGTTGGCTGGTATTTACTACGGCTCACAGTACGGCGGCTCTACAACAGCGATTCTTCTGAACATTCCGGGGGAGACGTCCTCGGTGGTGACGGCGATCGACGGCTATCAAATGGCCCGAAATGGTCGCGCTGGTGTTGCACTCTTTACTGCAGGTATGGGCTCATTCTTTGCAGGTTGCGTAGCAACTTTAGTATTGGCTGCATTTGCCGCCCCACTCTCTCAACTCGCATTTAAGTTTGGTCCTGCTGAATACTTCTCCTTGATGGTCTTAGGTTTGATCGGTGCAGTTGTATTGGCATCCGGCTCTTTGATCAAAGCGATTGGCATGATCATCTTGGGTCTCTTGATGGGCTTGATTGGTACTGACGTGAACTCTGGTGTATCGCGCTATGCGTTTGATATTCCTGAATTAAGCGACGGTATTGGCTTCGTAGCTGTTGCGATGGGCGTGTTCGGTTTCGCAGAAATCATGGGTAACCTTGAAAAGACTGGCGATGACGAAGGCTTCCTCAACAAGCTCACCACCATGATGCCAACCAAGACCGATATCAAGCGCATGATTCCTTCAATCTTGCGTGGCACAACGATTGGTTCTATCTTGGGTATCTTGCCAGGCGGCGGCGCAGCTTTGGCAGCGTTTGGCGCTTACTCTGTTGAGAAAAAATCCTCCAAGTACAGCCACGAGTTTGGTAAGGGTGCAATTGAAGGCGTTGCTGGTCCAGAAGCGGCAAACAATGCTGCTGCTCAAACCTCATTCATTCCATTGCTCACATTAGGTATCCCACCAAATGCTGTGATGGCTTTGATGGTTGGCGCGATGACCATTCATAACATTCAGCCAGGCCCACAAGTAATGACTAGCAACCCAGCACTCTTCTGGGGTCTGATTGCTTCCATGTGGATCGGTAACGTAATGTTGATCCTCTTGAACTTGCCTTTGATTGGTATTTGGGTCAAGCTCTTGAAGATTCCTTATCGTTTCCTTTATCCAGCTATCTTGGTGTTCTGCTGTATCGGCGTGTACACCGTAAACAACACTGTGTTTGACGTTTATGTAACCGCAGGCTTTGGTTTGATTGGTTACCTGTTCTTCAAGCTCGGTTGCGAACCTCCTCCATTGCTGTTGGGCTTCGTACTTGGACCAATGATGGAAGAAAACTTCCGTCGCGCACTATTGTTATCTCGCGGTGACTTCACTACCTTCGTAACCCGCCCACTTTCTTTAGGTTTGCTGATTGCAGCAGCCCTCTTGGTAGTGATCGTGGCTCTGCCAGCAGTGAAGAAAACTCGTGAAGAGGCGTTTGTGGAGGAATAATTCCCCGCACCTCTCCAAAAATGAGCCCGCAGCAGTTTGCGGGCTTTTTCTTTATGGGCCAGGGGTTTTCTCTACAATGTGGCTATGTCCCAAGATAGCAAGCCCTCCAAAGCAAATACCGGCGCTGTAGCCGAACCGTCTAACTTCTTACGCCAGATCATTGACCATGACTTGGCAAGCGGAGCCTTTTCACAGCGCACGAATTTGGCTGGGGAAGCTATTCCATCCATCATTACCCGTTTTCCGCCTGAGCCAAATGGCTACCTGCATATTGGTCACGCCAAAAGTATTTGCCTGAACTTTGGTTTAGCCGCTGATTACAACAATCAAGCTGGCGGCGCTCGTTGCAATATGCGCCTGGATGACACTAATCCGGTAAAAGAGGATGTTGAGTACGCTGACAGTATTTTGGATGCAGTGAAATGGTTAGGCTTTGATTGGGGAACCCATCTTTATCACGCAAGTGACTACTTTGACAAACTGTATGAGCTTGCCGAGATCCTGATTCAGAATGGCAAAGCATATGTTGATAGCCAAAGCGCGGATGACATCCACACTAATCGCGGCAACTTTGGTCAAGCAGGGAAAAATAGTCCTTATCGTGATCGCAGCCCAGAAGAAAATCTACAACTGTTCCGTGACATGCGTGATGGCAAGTTCAAAGATGGCGAACATGTTCTGCGCCTGAAGATTGATATGGCGCACCCGAACATCGTGATGCGCGACCCTGTGGTTTATCGCATTCGCCATACTGATCACCATCGTACCGGTAGCAAATGGTGTATTTACCCGCTTTATGACTTTACCCATTGCATCTCAGATGCCCTAGAAAACGTCTCTCATTCCATATGCACCCTAGAGTTTGAGAATAACCGTCCACTCTATGATTGGATTGTGAATTCCCTAAAGGAACTTGGTGTCTTTAAAGACCCAGTGCCGCATCAATATGAATTCGCTCGTCTCAATCTGACTTACACCATCACCAGCAAGCGCAAACTCTTGCAGCTGGTTGAAGAAAAACATGTAGATGGCTGGGATGATCCACGCATGCCAACGATCGTTGGTATTCGTCGTCGCGGCTACACCCCGGAGAGTATTCGTTTGTTCTGCGAGCGTATCGGTGTTTCTAAAGCAGATAGCTGGATTGATATGAGCACCTTAGATCAGGCCTTGCGTGACGATCTAGAGGCAAGAGCGCCGCGCGCTACTGCAGTACTCAAACCACTCAAGCTCGTTGTGGAAAACTTTGATGCCTCAGCAAAAGAAGCTTGTTCTGCTCCGCGCCACCCTAACCATCCAGAGTGGGGCAATCGCGAATTTAATTTCACGCGTGAACTGTGGATTGAAGCGGATGACTTTATGCAAGAGCCTATTAAAGGATTCTTCAGACTGTATCCACCTATTGGCGATCAGCCTGGTAGCCGCGTCCGCTTACGCCATGGATTTGTAGTTGAGTGCACTGGTTTTGAAACTGATGCACAAGGTAATGTGACCCAAGTCAATGTGACTCACTTCCCTGACAGTAAAAGCGGTACCGCCGGCTCCAACAATTACAAGGTTAAGGGCAATATTCATTGGATCAGCGCTGCTGAAGCGATTCCAGCTGAAGTGCGCTTATACGATCACCTCTTTACGGACCCGCATCCAGATAGCGGTGATAAGAATTTCTTGGACGCAATCAATCCAAACTCCATGCAAACCATTGACGCTTATTTAGAGCCTTGCATGAAAGATATCAAAGCTGAAGATCGTCTTCAGTTTGAGAGACATGGATACTTTGTTGCTGATAAGAATGATTCCAAACCTGGCAAGCCGGTGTTTAACCGTACTGTTGGCCTTAAGGATTCCTGGAAATAGTTTTCAGAAAATGTCCCACGCTGGGATAGCGAAGTGGTGTTTTGAGTTCATGCAAGCGACTATTAGTCACTCTGCGTGACTCGCGCATAAAAGACCACAGCATCGGGCTAACGATTTTTTGCAACTCATTACCAGGCAAGCGAGCCGGTCTTTCCAGCCCAAAAGCATCTGCCACTTCATCGAAGTAATCACCCATTTTGGTTTCACCACCATCACAGGTATTAATGATGCGCTGGGGTTTGCCGTGATAGACCGCAGCGCATACTAGCCTCGCCAAATCTTCACTATGGATATGGTTTGAGTAAGCATCCTCTGCAGGGAGTAGCGCCGGTGTTTTGGCCTGTAGTCGTTCAATTGGCAGACGGTCAGCAGCGTAAATCCCTGGGACACGCAGAATCGTTAAAGCCACCCCATGGGCTGGCGCCCACAAACGGAGCGCCCGCTCTGCATCAACCCTTCTTTGAGCACGCTCACTTTGGGGGCTCACTGGGGTTGCTTCACTCACCTTGCCGCCCCTATGGTCACCATAGACGCCTGTGGTGCTGATGTAGATTAGGCGCCTGACGGCATTGGATCCTTGGGCTAAAATTCGCATTAGGTTGCGGGTTCGGCAATCACGATTTCCACCATTTTGAGGTGGCGCCAGATGAATCACGGTTTGAGCTAAACCACTGAGGCGCCACAAAGACTCTGGATGATCCAGATTACCCAAAACAGGAATCGCGCCAACCTCCCTCAACTCCTGAAAGCGATTCTGTTGAGAAGTGAGTGCAAATACACGATGACTTCGAGAAAGCTGTTTAGCTACCCGAAGACCAATATCTCCGCAGCCAATAATCAGGATTGAAGGTTTACCAAAAGATTGCATAAGTGACATCGTAACGATTTATTGAAAGGAATGAGAGTGTCCTACCAAGTCACGCTCAAAACGAGCGGCAAACAATTTACCGTTAATCCAGATGAAAATCTCCTGGAGGCCGCTCTTCGTCAAGGCATTAATCTGCCTTATGGCTGTAAAAATGGTGCCTGCGGCTCCTGCAAGGGTAAGGTTTTAGAGGGTCAAGTGACTCATGGCCAGCATAGTGAAAGTGCTCTGGGTAAAGCTGAAGAGACTGCAGGTGGCATTCTATTTTGCTGCTCCCATCCCCAATCAGACCTTTTGATTGAAGCGCGTGAAGTCCAAGGTGCGGGCGATATTGCGATTCGGAAGGTGCCCTGTCGCGTCAACACGATTAGCAAGCCTAGCAGCGATGTTGCTATCCTGAAACTGCAATTGCCCGCTGCCGAACGCTTCCAATTCCTAGCTGGGCAATATTTAGAGTTTCTACTCAAAGATGGTCAACGCCGTGCTTACTCGATTGCCAATGCGCCTGAGCAAGAGGGCCCTCTCGAATTGCATATCCGTCATTTGCCTGGCGGCCTATTCACCGACTTCGTATTTGGTTCTGTTACACCAGCCCTTAAAGAAAAAGATATTCTTCGCTTTGAGGGTCCATTGGGAAGCTTCTTCTTAAGAGAAGATTCTAAAAAACCCATCATCTTTGTCGCTGCTGGCACAGGCTTTGCACCAATCAAATCCATCATTGAACAAATGCAGGCAAAGAAAATTCATCGACCTATTCATCTGTACTGGGGTGGTCGTCGCCCAAGCGATTTGTATTTAGAAGATTTGTGTAAATCCTGGGAAACAGAAATACCTGACTTTAAGTACATCCCCGTGATTTCTGATGCCTTACCGGAAGATGCTTGGCAGGGTCGCACAGGATTTGTGCACCAAGCCGTAATGACGGATCATCCGGATATGAAGAGCTTTCAGGTTTATGCCTGCGGCGCCCCAGTAATGGTCAATGCCGCCAGAAATGACTTCTCAGCTAAGTGTCAATTGCCAGAAGAAGAGTTCTTTGCCGACTCCTTCACCAGTGCAGCTGATTTGGCGACTGTATAAGTCCTGCGCCATAAATCCCATTCAGTTGGATAATAGACACCTCATTTGACCTTATTGACCACTAAATCAGCATGAATAAGCCAACTCAAGCCATCGATCATCATTCAGTGATGTTCATTACCCCACGCCCTGAAGTGATCATGGTCGAAGGCAATGGCTCATGGCTGACAGACAACAATGGCAAACGCTATCTGGATTTCCTGCAAGGTTGGGCAGTTAATTGCTTGGGTCACGGCAATCCAGGAATGATTGAGGCACTTAATGCGCAAGCAAAAAAGCTCATTAATCCAAGCCCGGCGTTTTATAACGACCCCATGATTGGTTTATCCAATCTACTCACACAAAATAGCTGCTTTGACAAAGTCTTCTTTGCCAATAGTGGAGCAGAAGCAAACGAAGGCGCGATTAAGCTCGCTCGCAAATGGGGTCAGATTAATAAATCTGGTGCTTTTGAAATCATTACCTTTGATCACAGCTTTCACGGGCGCACATTGGCAACGATGAGCGCTTCCGGCAAACCTAACTGGGATACGATGTTTGCTCCACAAGTAGCGGGCTTTCCTAAGGCAGATTTAAATGATTTGGAGTCAGTTAAAAAACTGGTGACCGATAAAACGGTTGCGGTAATGCTTGAGCCTGTTCAGGGCGAAGGCGGCGTCATTCCAGCTACTCAAGAATTTATGCGTGAGCTACGTAAGTTCACCAAAGAAAATAATATTCTGTTAATTGCCGATGAAGTGCAAGCTGGTTGTGGGCGCACCGGCACACTCTTTGCTTATCAAAACTACGGCATTGAGCCAGACATCATGACCTTGGGTAAAGGTATTGGTGGTGGCGTGCCTCTGGCAGCACTATTGGCAACCGATGCAGTGGCTTGCTTTGTGCCGGGTGATCAAGGTGGAACCTATAACGGCAATCCTCTCATGACTGCTGTTGGCATTAGCGTGATTGAGCAACTGTTAGCCCCAGGCTTTTTGGATAGTGTCAAAGCCAAAGGCGAGTTACTGAAGTCTGAATTACTCAAGCTTTGTGCAGAATTTAACCTCGAAGGTGAGCGTGGTGAAGGCTTATTGCGCGCATTGATGCTTGGAAAAGACATTGGCCCAAAACTCGTTGAACTTGCACGTGACCGCAGCCCTGAAGGCTTGTTGATTAACTCGCCTAGACCAAACTTATTACGCTTTATGCCAGCCTTAAATGTGTCTGATGATGAAATTCGTCAGATGTGTGGCATGCTGCGTGAACTCTTGAAGCAGGCTAGCTAATTTCTATCCAACCAAGTTTTTTGGTAGAGAAAAAGTAACCTCCTCTACCACTCCATCAAGCGCCCGAACCTGTCTCGGACCAAACTCCTGAATTCGATTAACAATAGATTGGGCTAGACTCTCTGGCGCTGATGCGCCGGCAGTTAAACCAACCCGTTTTTTTCCAGCAAACCATTCCGGCTTGAGTTGCTCTGGGGCATCTACCATGTAAGACGGTACGCCCAGCTTTTCAGAAAGCTCACGCAAACGATTAGAGTTCGAGCTCGTCGCACTTCCCACCACAATGACCACCTCAACCTGAGGCGCCATAAATTTCACAGCATCTTGACGATTCTGAGTGGCATAACAAATATCTTGTTTGCGAGGCTGAACAATATTGGGAAACTTTTTAGTTAATGCTTCGACAATTTCTTTCGTCTCATCTACTGAGAGTGTCGTCTGGGTAACAAATGCGATCTTCTCATCAGACGGGAATGGCAAAGAGCTCACATCACCAATCTTTTCAATTAAGAACACGCCTTCCTTGACCTGCCCCATAGTCCCCTCAACCTCAGGGTGACCCGCATGTCCAATCATCAATACAGTAAAGCCGTCCTTACACATTTTGACAACTTCGAGGTGAACCTTGGTAACCAAGGGGCAGGTAGCGTCATACACCTGCAAACCCCTTGCTTCAGCGTCTTTGCGCACTTCCTGAGAAACGCCGTGAGCACTGAATACAACGATGCCCCCTTTAGGAACCTCGTGCAGTTCATCGACAAATACTGCGCCTTTATCGCGCAACTCATTCACCACATAAGCGTTATGAACAATTTCATGACGTACATATATAGGGGCACCAAAACGAATGAGTGCCTCATTGACGATATTAATCGCACGATCAACCCCCGCGCAAAAGCCACGCGGTTGAGCCATCAAAATTTCTGCGTTATTAGAAGTACCCATGTTTTACAGAATCGCCACAATCTCTGCTTCGAATGTTACGGGCCTACCTGCCAAGGGGTGATTAAAGTCGAACCAAGCACCCTCATCATTAATCGATTGCAGTACACCGGCATATTGAGCACCGCCTGGCGCATTGAACTCAATCACATCACCTGGATTAAATTCCGCATCATCATCGCGACCCTCTTTGAGCGCTTGCAGAGAAACCCATTGCACTAAATCTTCTTTACGCTCCCCAAAACTTTCTTCAGGCGCAAGCAGCGCACTTTTTTTCTCACCCACACCCAAACCCAGCAAGACCTTTTCAAAGCAAGGAGCAAATTGTCCAGATCCCATCAAAACCGTCGCAGGACGATCGATAAATGTGTTGATGTAATCATCCCCGCTAGGCAAGGTAAGCCGATAGTTGAGAGTCAGAAAGGAATTAGGCAAAACGGTAAGCTTAGTCATAAGGTGATTGTATCTAGGCCTGCGCCTGCTGTGCACTCCCCCATTACGAACTGGCCAAAAAATGAACAGCCCAGGGAGAAGCTTCGTTTAAAAGGCGCCGCAGCACTTTCTGACGCTGAACTTCTTGCCATCTTTTTACGTGTTGGGGTAAAGGGTAAAAGTGCCGTTGCCCTAGCTAAGGATCTACTACATCACTTTGGAAGCCTGCCTCGACTGTTAGCCAGCACTCCTGAAGAGCTCACCCGCATTCATGGCATGGGGCTATCTAAATGGTCTCAAATTCAAGCGGCATATGAGCTGGTTAAACGCAGCCTGGAGGATGGTCTTAGCCAGGACCCCATCTTTTCATCACCGAACCACGTTAGGGAGTTCTTACAGGCCAAAATTGGCCGCCTGCCGCACGAGGTCTTTCTATGCCTCTACCTAGACTCACGCCTCCATCTCATCGAATGCGAGGAGCTTTTTAGGGGCTCCATTACCCAGACGGCGATCTACCCCCGCGAAATCCTGAAAGAAGCTCTGGCCAAGAATGCTAGCGCCTTGATCGTGGCTCACAACCATCCCAGCGGCAACCCATTACCTAGCGATGCAGACCAAGAACTTACCAAGGTGCTAGAAAACGCCTTGCAAATGGTAGATATTCAGCTCCTAGACCACTGCATTGTCAGTGGCAGTGGTTTTTTCTCTTTTTCAGACTCTGGTCTTATGAATAATGCCAATAAACGATAGTAATTACTAACTTATTTGCTTATTTCACCCCCCGATCTACTTGTTATATCAACATCTCGGCCAACAAAGCGAATTAGAGCTAGCCCAAAATAGGCTGGGACTGATACAATCTTCTTTTTTCGCAATTAATGGAGTTATGTCATGGCAAAAGTTTGCCAAGTCACTGGGAAGAAGCCGATGGTTGGCAACAATGTATCCCATGCAAACAATAAAACGAAGCGTCGCTTTTTGCCGAATTTGCAAAATCGCCGTTTTTGGGTTGAATCTGAAAACCGCTGGATTAGCTTGCGCTTAACCAATGCTGGTTTGCGCGTTATCGACAAGAACGGCATCGATGCTGTGTTGTCTGATCTACGTGCACGTGGCGAAATTTAAGGAGCGCATAAATGGCTAAAGGCGGCAGAGAAAAAATCAAGTTAGAGTCATCAGCAGGTACTGGTCACTTCTACACAACTTCAAAAAACAAGCGTACTAAGCCTGAGAAAATGGAGATCATGAAGTTTGATCCAACCATTCGCAAGCACGTTGCTTACAAAGAAACAAAGCTGAAGTAATTACTTCTTTCAGCAAATAAAAAACCCGCTACATCAGCGGGTTTTTTATTATCTAGAAATTCCTTAAGCGTAACGACGCAATCTCAAAGAGAACTCACGCAGACTCGTTAAACCACTTTCTTCTGCATGCTGACACCATGTATGCAACTGAGAGAGCAATTGCTCTTTGGTGGCATTAGAGCGACCCCAGATAGCTTGTAGATCACGGCGCATCTCAATCATCTTGCGTAACTGCGCATTGCTTGCCATTAACTCTTCTAGCTTTGCTTTTTCTTGCTCAGTTAAACGAGTTTCATCTTTAGCTAACCATGTGCGAGCATCACTTAAATGGGATGCCAACACCTGCATGTGCTGCACTTCATTATTGAAAAAACTGCGCAATGTCTTGCTATAGCGCGCCATAATTTCATAGCGGTTCGCAATAATGGCTTCAAGAGTATTTTGATCGGCAGGACGCAAGTCGCTTAACACTGGCTTAGGTGGAGTCTTCTTCACAGTTGCCAAGCCAACCGCGCTCATGATTTGGATATACATCCAACCAATATCAAACTCGTACCATTTATTAGATAGCTTCGCACTGGTTGCAAAAGTGTGGTGATTATTGTGCAACTCTTCGCCACCAATCAAAATACCCCAAGGCACAATATTTCTGGATGCATCTTCGTTATCAAAATTGCGATAGCCCCAATAGTGGCCGATGCCGTTAATTACTCCAGCAGCAGTAATGGGGATCCACAGCATTTGCACCGCCCATACGGTCAAGCCAATTGCGCCAAACAAAAACACATCAATGATGAGCATGATGGCAACACCCTGCCAAGAGAACTTAGAGTAAATGTTGTGCTCGACCCAGTCATCTGGAGTGCCGTGACCAAACTTATCTAAAGTCTCCTGGTTGGCGGCTTCCTTTTTATAGAGCTCAGCACCACGAGAGAGCACGGTATTGATTCCTAAAACTTGTGGGCTATGTGGATCGTCAACCGTTTCACATTTGGCATGATGCTTGCGATGAATCGCAGCCCATTCTTTGGTAACCATGCCTGTAGTTAGCCAAAGCCAAAAGCGGAAAAAATGAGAAACGATGGGATGCAGATCTAAAGCACGATGAGCTTGGCAACGGTGCAAGAAAATAGTTACTGCTGCAATCGTGATGTGAGTGACGATCAGAGTGAAAACAAGAATCTGCCACCACGACCAATCTAAATATCCATTCGCGATCCAATGGAGGAATAAATCAAAACCTGAAGCTGTATTCAAAAGGGAATCCCTAAAGAGGTCTAAAACTCTATTTTAGTTCTTTAGGGGTCTTCTTGTTTTTGACCTTAGTCTCTTTTTGATCGTCTTTTTCAGACTCAGGAACTGGGGCGGCGGCTTTCTTTTGGAACACTGCGCCAAAGAAACCGTCAGTGCCATGAATATGTGGCCACAATTGCCACCAAGGATTATCTAGACTGCACCCTAAAGGTAATTTTTCCTTTGGAAACAATGGCTTAAGAACTTCTGCGGCTGGAACAGCCTCAAATTGCGGATGGTTTGCCAAAAATTCCTCTGCAATGGCCTGGTTTTCTTGAGGCAATAAGCTGCAGGTGGCATACACCAAGCGTCCGCCTGGTTTTAATAAACGGGCTGCAGAGGCCAAGATACTTCTCTGCTTTTGGTTAAGTTCCAGCACCCCTGCTGGGGTTTGGCGCCACTTTAGGTCAGGATTGCGTCGTAAAGTACCCATGCCACTACAAGGGGCATCAACTAAAACGCGATCAATCTTGCCAGCCAAGCGTTTGATCTTGGCGTCATTCTCACTATCAATCCACACGGGATGCACGTTTGAGAGCCCACTGCGGGCCTGTCGCGGCTTTAAATTGGCCAAGCGACGCTCTGATGTATCTAAGGCATACAAACGGCCTGTGGAGCGCATGATCGCTCCAATTGCCAAAGTCTTGCCGCCGGCTCCGGCACAAAAGTCCACAACCATCTCACCACGCTTTGGTGCAAGCAAGTACGCCAAGAGTTGACTACCTTCATCCTGGACCTCAAACATACCCGCTTTAAAGCCTGGAGTGTTTTGTAAAGCAGGTTTACCCATGATACGAACACCATCAGGCGCGTATGGAGTTGGGATTGCTTGGTAGCGACCACCCAATGCATTCATTTGCGCGAGCAATTCTTCGCGATTGGTTTTCATGGTGTTTGCACGGAGGTCCAACAGCGCTGGATACATTAAAGATTTCGCAAGCTCTTCACGAGTATCTTCACCGGGATATTGACCAAACGCATCCCACAACCACTCTGGCAAATTATTACGAACGAGGGGATTTAATGCAGCAGGATCTACCGTCGCAAAACGTTGCAACCATTCGTATTCGCCAGGCTTGAGTACATGTGCTAAGTCAGCAATGGCACTCTCTGCACGATTGGCAGAACCCAATCCACCTTCAGATAAAGCGGACAGCAAGCCCAATAGGGCTAAGCGTCTGGGCTGTGACCCTTCACCACTAGAGGCAAACTGAGAGAACTCATTTTTACGACGCAAGATTGCAAAAGCACTCTCCGCAATCAATGCACGATCACGATTTCCAAGCTGTTTCTCTTCTCTGAAATAACGACTGACAACTCGGTCAGCCGGCTGTTCAAAACTCAGCAATTCAGGAAGCAAGCGCTCTAGATGAATTGCATGCTGTGGCAATGCTTTTGCATTAGAGAAATTCTTTTGACCTTCAGGTGCAATCAAGTTGCCACTGGCATTACGACGCTCAGGACGACGCAGCGGATCTTTCGATTTCGTTGCGTAACTTTTGTGGGGGGCTAGTCTGCTGCCAGATCTGCGGGGTGGACGTTCTGCACTCATAATTTAAAAAATTGCGACTCCGGGGGTTGTAACTTCACTTGATTACCTTCTATTCGCAATCGTCCATCGAGGAACCATTTTACGGCCCGCGGGTAAATTTGATGCTCAGCAGCTAAAACACGGGCAGCTAGAGTGTCAGGATCATCATCCTCAAGCACCGGAACGGAGGCCTGACAAATAATCGGCCCCTCATCTACGCCTTCATTCACAAAGTGAACGGTGGCACCGTGCTCCTTGACCCCGGCCTCCAGAGCTCGCTCGTGGGTATGCAAACCAGGGAAGGCAGGCAATAAAGCAGGGTGAATATTGATCAATCGGCCCTCAAAATGGCGAATAAAGCCTGGGGTCAGAATTCTCATAAAGCCGGCCAATACGACTAAATCAGCCCCCAAAGCATCAATCTGCTCAATTAAGGCGGCATCAAAGGCTTCGCGAGTGGCGTGTGCCTTATGGTCAATGGCAAAGGCCGGAATACCCTGCGAACGAGCAAAATCAAGGCCCTTAGCCGCAGAGTGATTCGCTATGACCCCAGCAAATGTGACCGGCCATTGCTCTTTTTGGGCAGTTTTAACAATGGCCTCGAAATTAGATCCGCGGCCGGAGATTAAGGTGACGATAGAAGGCATGCCCACAATATAATTGATGGCTACCCTGAAAGCGATTTTGTGAACGTATTCCGTGGCCCCACCCAGTTTTCTGCAGGACCAGCTTGTGCCCTCAGCATCGGTAATTTCGATGGCGTGCACAGGGGTCATCGCGCCCTGCTGAAAGAGCTCGTTGATGGCGCCAAAGAGCGGGGGCTCGTCACTTGCGTCATGACCTTTGAGCCGCATCCAAAAGAATTCTTCTCCCCAGAGCAGGCGCCACCACGCATTCTGAATTTGCGCGATAAATTGGCTGCGCTTGCCGACCTTGGAATTGATCGTGTTGTTGTCGAACATTTCAATTCTGCATTTGCCAAGCTTTCACCCGAAGAATTTGTTTCAGAAATTATTGTCAAGCGACTGAATGCCAAATGGATTTTGATTGGCGATGATTTTTGCTATGGGGCGAAACGCGCCGGCAACTTTGCTAGCTTAAAAGCTGCTGGTGAAAAATATGGTTTTGAAGTATCTAGCATCCAAACCATTCAAGAAAATGGCGAACGCATCTCCAGCTCGGCATTGCGAGCTGCGCTTGCAAATGGAGACATGGAGCTAGCTGAAAAGTTATTGGGTCGTCCTTACGGAATTTCTGGTCATGTTATTCATGGTCAGCAACTTGGACGTCAACTTGGCTTCCCTACCCTCAACTTAGCGGTTGCCAATCATCTACACCATCGCAAACTAGCAACAACTGGAATCTTTACTGCGCAGGTTTTAGGCTTGGGTGATCAGCCCCTGCCTGCGGTTGCCAGCTTGGGCGTAAGGCCCACAGTAGAGGATGAAGGCAGAGTCTTGCTAGAGACCCATATTTTTGATTACAACGCGGATGTTTACGGAAAAATTATTACCGTAGAACTCTTAGAAAAAATCCGTGACGAGGCAAAGTATCCCGACCTCGAAACCCTTACACAAGCGATTGCAGCAGATGCAGCGCATGCCAGAAATTATTTCCAGAAAAAAGCTTATGTCTGAAAAAGAAAACTCATATCCCGTCAATCTTCTAGACACCTCCTTCCCCATGCGAGGAGATCTAGCTAAGCGCGAGCCACAGTGGGTTGCTGGATGGCAGAAAAATAAGCTCTACGAAAAAATTCGTGCTGCTCATGCCAATCAACCGAAGTTCATCTTGCATGATGGTCCTCCATATGCCAACGGCGATATTCATATTGGTCATGCAGTCAATAAGATTCTGAAAGACATGATCGTCAAGTCTCGCTGGCTCATGGGTTTTGATTCTGTGTATGTACCTGGCTGGGATTGCCATGGCATGCCAATTGAAATTCAGATTGAAAAAGAGTTCGGCAAAAATTTACCTACTGCCGAAGTGCAGTCGAAGGCGCGTGCTTATGCTCATGTTCAGGTAGAAAAACAGAAGAAAGATTTTGAGCGCTTGGGTGTACTGGGAGATTGGAATAACCCCTATCTCACCATGAACTTCCGTAACGAGGCCGATGAAATCCGCGCCCTTGGGAAGATCTGGGAAAAAGGTTATGTATTCCGTGGCTTAAAGCCGGTGAACTGGTGCTTTGATTGTGGCTCTGCACTTGCAGAAGCTGAAGTGGAATACCAGGACAAGACTGATCCAACTGTGGACGTTGGTTTTGCATTCGATGATGCGCAGCGCCCACAATTAGCTAAAGCATTCAACCTTACCGAGCTTCCAAACAAGCCAGGTCAAATTGTCATCTGGACAACTACTCCATGGACTATTCCTGCCAATCAGGCAATGAACGTTCATCCAGAACTAGCTTATGCACTGGTGGATGTTGGTGATAAGTTGCTGATTCTGGCAAAAGATCGCGTTGAAACTTGCTTGCAAGATTACGGCTTGGAGGGCAAGGTAATTGCCGCTTGCCAAGGTGCTCAATTAGCGAATATCTCCTTCTGGCATCCGCTTGCTTCATTGCATGAAGGCTACAAACGCCTCTCACCAATCTATCCCGCTGAATACGTCACGCTTGATACTGGCACAGGCATTGTTCACTCAGCACCAGCTTACGGTGAGGAAGACTTTAAATCCTGCAAAGCCAACAAGCTTGCTGACAAAGATATTCTGAATCCAGTGATGGGTAATGGTGTGTATGCATCCTGGCTACCACTCTTCGCCAACGAATATATTTGGAAAGCCAATCCTAAAATTGTAGAAGCGATGCGTGAAGCTGGCAGCCTCTTGCGCGATAAAACCTATACCCACTCGTACATGCATTGCTGGCGCCACAAATCGCCCATCATTTACCGTGCCACTTCACAATGGTTTGCAAGCATGGATAAGAAACCATCTGATGGCAAAGCCAGCCTGCGTGAGACTGCGTTAGCGGGTATTGATAGCACTGAGTTCTTCCCGGCCTGGGGCAAACAACGTCTTAATAGCATGATTGCCAACCGTCCTGACTGGACTTTGTCACGTCAACGCCAATGGGGTGTGCCAATGGCCTTCTTTGTTCATAAGGAAAGCGGTGAGCCACATCCGCGCACCGTTGAACTGCTTGAAGAAATCGCTAAGCGCGTAGAAAAAGAAGGTATCGAAGCCTGGCAAAAATTAGAAGTTGCCGACCTACTTGGTGATGAAGCTGCGCAATACGAAAAGAACAAAGATACCTTAGACGTTTGGTTTGACTCTGGTACAACGCACTGGCACGTTATTCGCGGTTCGCACCGTGATGAACTATTAACTGCGGACGCAGAAACGCCCAATGGTCGTTTGGCAGATCTATACCTAGAGGGATCAGACCAACATCGCGGCTGGTTCCACTCCTCATTGCTGACTGGCGCCATGCTCGATGGCAAGCCGCCATACAAAGCTCTTTTAACTCATGGCTTTACTGTCGACGGCCAGGGCCGCAAGATGAGTAAATCTGTAGGTAATGTAATTGCACCACAACAAGTAGCAGACAAGTTAGGTGCTGAGATCATTCGCTTGTGGGTAGCTTCTACAGACTACTCTGGCGAAATGACGATCTCGGATGAGATTCTCAAGCGCGTGACCGAGAGTTATCGTCGCATTCGTAATACCTTGCGTTTCTTGCTAGCCAATCTTTCTGATTTTGATCCTAGCAAACATACAATGCCCGCTGATCAGTGGCTAGAAATTGATCGCTACGCAGTTGCTCTTGCTAACCAACTCCAAAATGATGTTGAGGCACACTACAAGACATATGAATTCCAACCTGCAGTTGCTCGCATGTTGACTTTCTGTTCTGAAGATTTAGGTGGCTTCTATTTAGACATCCTTAAGGACCGTCTGTATACAAGTGCACCAGACTCTCCCGATCGTCGCGCAGCACAGAATGCCCTATTCCATATCACCCGCAATCTCTTGAAGTGGTTATCGCCATTCTTATCCTTTACCGCAGAAGAAGCGTGGAAGGATTTTCCTCATGGCTCAGGCAGTAAACCTGCTGAATCCATCTTTATGGAAGAGTTTGGTGATTTCCCGCAAATTACCCATGCTGATGAACTACTTGCAAAGTGGGAGCGTATTCGTGAAATCCGATCTGAAGTCACTAAGGCCATTGAAGTTGAGCGCGAAGCAGGCAATGTAGGCTCATCACTTCAAGCCGAACTCACAATTAAAGTGGGTGACGTTGACTTTGCCATCCTGCACTCATTGGAAGATGATCTACGTTTTGTCACCATCACTTCTAGCGCCAATATTGAACTCAGCAACGAAGGTCTAGAAGTATTGGTAAGGGGTAGCCAATATAAGAAGTGTGGCCGCTGCTGGCATCACACCAAAGATGTGGGTAGCAATGCTGATCACCCCGAACTCTGTGGTCGCTGCATAAGCAACCTTTTTGGTGATGGTGATCACCGCCTCTTCGCTTAAGAGACCCTCATGAAAAGTCTTGCTCTACCTCGTTATCTAGCAATTGCTGTAATAGTGCTATTGCTAGATCAACTCAGCAAGTGGTCAGCGCTCAGTAATTTACAAATGGGCGTGCCCGAACCAGTCCTCCCCTTCTTGAACTGGTTGCTACTCTTTAATCCAGGCGCAGCGTTTTCATTCTTGGCGCAAGGCTCCGGTTGGCAACGTTGGTTCTTTACCATCCTTGGTTTGGCAGCTTCAATCTACATTATTTGGCTGCTGTATAAAAGCCAGGGCGACAGGTTGCTTTGTACCGCTCTCAGCCTAATCTTGGGTGGCGCACTAGGTAATGTCTTAGATCGCGTGATGTATGGCGCTGTAGTTGACTTTATAGACATGTATTACGGTAACTGGCATTGGCCTGCATTTAATATCGCCGATAGCGCCATCTGCATTGGGGCTGCCCTCATCATTTGGGGTGAGTTACGCAAGTCATTTGGCAAATCTGCCCAATCCCATTAAGCTGGCGCCATGCAATCACTTATCAATAAGAAGATCGTTCTTGGTATCTCTGGTGGTATAGCGGCCTATAAGGCCCCAGAGCTTGCGCGCCAATTGATGCAGGAAGGCGCCTCAGTACAAGTAGTCATGACTGAGGCTGCGCAGCAATTTGTGACACCAGTAACGATGCAAGCCCTCACTGGTAATCCGGTTTACTTAAGTCAATGGGACAGCACTATTCCGAATAATATGGCGCACATTGAGCTATCTCGCTCTGCGGATGCAATTTTGATTGCCCCTGCAAGCGCTGATTTGATGGCCAAGCTTTCTTTGGGTCTGGCTGATGATCTGTTGACTACACTTTGCCTGGCGAGGGATTGCCCTTTACTACTCACACCAGCAATGAACAAGCAAATGTGGGAGCATGCCGCTACACAAAGAAGCGCACAAAGATTGATTGATGATGGCGTTGCCCTCCTAGGCCCTGCTAGCGGCTTTCAGGCATGTGGTGAAGTGGGGATGGGCAGAATGCTTGAACCCGCTGAAATTACCGAGCAAGTGATTGCCTTCTTTCAGAAAAAAACATTAGCCGGTAAAAAAGTATTAATTACTGCAGGCCCCACATTCGAAGCAATTGATCCAGTACGCGGCATTACTAATCACAGCTCGGGCAAGATGGGCTTTGCAATTGCGCGCGCTGCCTTAGAGGCTGGCGCTCAAGTCCACCTCATTGCGGGACCATGCGATCTGGATACACCACTCCAGGCTACTGGAAACATCACCCGCACCAACGTAGTTAGTGCTAAAGAAATGCATGCGGCTACCTTAAGCGCGACAGACTGCGATGTCTTCTTTGCGGTAGCCGCCGTAGCCGACTGGGGAATTGCTAAACCAGCTAAGGAAAAGATCAAGCGGCAAGGTAATCAAGCACCGAACTTAGAATTTATTTCTAACCCAGACATTCTTCTCGATGTTGCCAAGACTGTAAAAACCAAAGGCGGCAAGCCCCATCCATACTGCGTAGGCTTTGCAGCTGAATCTACTGATCTAGAAAAACATGCCGATGAAAAGCGCCAGCGTAAGGGGGTTCCAATGATTGTTGGCAACATTGGCCCTGATACCTTTGGTAGCGATCTTAACCAATTGGTTGTTATCGATGCAGGTGGTAGCAAAAAAATTGCTAAGGCAGAGAAACTACAGTTAGCACGTCAACTTATTCAACTAGTCGCTAAGAAAATTTAAGCGCTTTTTTACTTACATTCCCAGTTTTAGGAAATTTCATGCAATCTCTTCAAGTAAAAATTCTCGATGAACGTATGCGCGATCAACTGCCCACTTATGGCACACCTGGAAGTGCAGGGCTAGATCTGCGCGCTTGCATTGATGAGGCAATTGAAATTGCCCCCGGTCAAACTGTATTAGTGCCTACAGGCCTAGCAATCTATGTTGAAGATCCACGCTATGCAGCTTTTATTCTGCCGCGCTCAGGCTTAGGTCACAAGCATGGCATCGTTCTTGGTAACTTGGTTGGTTTGATTGATTCTGACTATCAAGGCCAATTGATGGTGAGCACCTGGAATCGTGGCTCAACTCCATTTAAGCTTGAGCCGATGGAGCGCTTGGCTCAATTGGTTGTGATGCCCGTACAACAAGTCGAGCTCAAAGTTGTTGAAGAGTTCACCGAAAGCAGTCGTGGTGCTGGTGGCTTTGGAAGCACCGGTAGAAGCTAAAAATTAACGAGAATTAGCCAACAAAAAGCCACCCGAAGGTGGCTTTTCTTTTAACGCGAGTAGCTTACTTACGAATATGCGCTTTACGAGCGGCATCTTGTGACATGCCTGCACCAGCGCCTTCACGAGACTCTTTTTCAGCAGTAATTTCTTTGCGACGCTCTTTGCAAGAACCAGCAATCTCTTGCAAAGCCTTACGAGCACGAGCTGCAGAAGCTTTAATGCCTTTACCTTGAAACTTCTCATTCTCAGCTTTGTAATTTTCAAAGGCTTCTAGTAATTTATCGTGATGAGACATTTTTTCCCTTTTGGCTTGTATTTATTAAATAAGTTAGTTAATTAAATTTCTTCGGCTGGCGCTACATCCGCTTTAGCACGCTTTCCTGGCAATGCTGGGGCATCAAAGTTCAGCAAAACTTTGCCATCAGCATCAATATCGACATCAACATGACCACCTTGGGCTAACTTGCCAAACAGGAGCTCGTCAGCAAGCGCCTTACGCACTGTATCTTGAATGATGCGCTGCATCGGACGTGCGCCCATTAACGGATCAAAGCCATGCTTAGCTAAATGAGCACGCAATGCTGGGCTAAATGTTGCATCTACCTTCTTCTCATGCAATTGTTCTTCCAGCTGCATTAAGAACTTGTCAACCACGCGCATGATGATGGACTCATCAAGCGCCTTGAAGGAGACGATGGCATCCAAACGATTACGGAACTCTGGTGTGAAGAACTTCTTGATATCCGCCATTTCATCGCCAGACTCACGTGCGTTGGTAAAGCCGATCGTGGATTTCTGCATCGCCTCGGCACCAGCATTTGTAGTCATGATGATGATGACGTTACGGAAGTCAGTCTTGCGACCATTGTTATCCGTTAGCGTGCCATGATCCATTACCTGCAAGAGAATATTGAAGATATCTGGATGGGCTTTTTCAATTTCATCGAGCAGGAGCACGCAATGTGGCTTCTTATTGACAGCCTCAGTGAGTAAGCCGCCTTGGTCAAAGCCAACATAGCCCGGAGGCGCACCAATCAAACGACTTACAGCATGACGCTCCATGTACTCAGACATATCAAAGCGCAGCAACTCAATACCAAGGATGTAAGCAAGTTGTTTAGCCACCTCAGTCTTACCAACCCCAGTAGGGCCAGAGAACAAGAAAGATCCAATTGGGCGATCAATCTTGCCAAGTCCAGCACGCGTCATCTTAATGGCGCTAGCTAAGGCCTCAATCGCAGGATCTTGACCGAAGACTACGCTCTTAATATCGCGATCCAAGGTCTGTAACTTACTACGATCATCCACTGTGACAGATTGTGGCGGTATACGCGCAATCTTAGCTACGATCTCTTCAATCTCTGGACGACCGATGGTTTTTTTCTGCTTAGACTTTGGCAAAATACGTTGGGCAGCGCCAGCTTCATCGATAACATCAATTGCTTTATCCGGCAAATGACGATCATTGATATAGCGAGCAGACAGCTCAGCGGCAGCCACCAAAGCGCCAGCTGCATACTTGACGCTGTGATGCTCTTCAAAACGAGACTTCAAGCCACGCAGAATTTGTACTGTTTGATCTACTGTCGGTTCTACAACATCTACCTTCTGAAAACGACGTGATAACGCTGCGTCTTTTTCAAAGATGCCACGATATTCAGTAAAGGTAGTTGCACCGATACATTTCAGCTGACCGTTGGACAAAGCAGGCTTTAACAAATTACTTGCATCTAACGTTCCGCCCGATGCAGCACCCGCTCCGATTAGCGTATGAATTTCATCAATAAACAAAACGCCGTGCGCATGATCCTTAAGTGATTTGAGAACACTCTTTAAGCGCTGCTCAAAATCACCACGATATTTAGTGCCCGCTAAAAGGGCGCCCATATCTAAAGAGTAAACAGTAGCATCGGCCAAAATATCAGGCACGTCACCTTTTACGATTCTCCAGGCCAAGCCCTCAGCAATGGCTGTCTTACCTACGCCAGCCTCACCCACCAATAGCGGATTGTTTTTGCGGCGACGGCAGAGTACCTGAATAACCCGCTCTACTTCGCTCTCGCGCCCGATTAATGGGTCAATCTTGCCTTGACGAGCCAGGACATTGAGGTTCTGGGTGTACTGCTCCAGTGGGCTTTCTTTACCAGAAGCACTCGATTCCTCAGTCTCCTGAGAAGGCTCTGCGGGCTTCACATGCTCAGATTGATCTTTGCGTACGCCATGGCTGATGAAGTTCACCACATCTAAACGTGTAACACCCTGCTGCTGCAAGAAGTACACCGCGTGCGAATCTTTTTCACCAAAGATGGCAACCAATACATTTGCGCCAGTCACTTCTTTCTTGCCATTTGAGGTTGACTGTACATGCATGATGGCGCGCTGTATCACACGCTGAAATCCTAATGTAGGTTGCGTATCAACTTCATCATTACCCGGCACCACAGGTGTGTTGTCGTTAATAAAATTTTTCAATTGCGCACGCAGCTCTGCGATATTGACTGCGCAAGCCTTTAAGACCTCTACCGCAGTAGCGTTATCCAGTAAGGCTGCGAGCAAATGCTCGACTGTGATGAACTCATGTCGGGATGCCCTTGCGTCAACAAACGCCATGTGCAAACTCACTTCTAATTCTTGGGCAATCATGCTTCCTCCATAGTGCACTGTAGTGGGTGACCCGCTTCACGGGAGAGTTCAATAACTTGATGCACTTTCGTGGCAGCAACATCGCGGGTAAATACCCCACAAACGCCTTTACCAACTAAATGTACTTGCAACATGATGCGTGTAGCTGTTTCATGATCCTTATTAAAATACTCCTGAATCACCATCACCACAAATTCCATGGGTGTGTAATCGTCATTCATTAATAAAACTTTATACATCGAAGGCGCCTTAACTTGCTCGATTTGCTTTTCGAGCAGAAGGGTATCTTCAACGTACGGATTGCTGGGGTTGCCAGTAGTGGGATTTTTTGGTGCGCGACTCATGAGAAACATTCTAAACACAGATATCCAAACTTTAATTTACAGGGGTCATGTTGCGAAAAACACGCAAAAACCCCTCTTAAACCCATATTGGGGCATTTTTCTGTAAAAAAAGGGGTAATTACTAGGGGGTAGGGGCATATATCTCCTTGACACCCCTCCAAAAAGGGCAAACAATCGGGGGGTAGGCTTCAAGAGAGGTTCTATTTAGGCGTGTTGTGGATTGAGACTGATTAAAAAGTATTTACCCTCATCACGGTTGTTTTAAGTTTATGTAATGGAGTTCGCATGGCGACCGGAATTGTTAAGTGGTTCAATGATGCAAAAGGTTTTGGCTTTATCAAACCTGATGATGGTGAAGAAGAGTTGTTCGCGCATTTCAGCGCAATTACTATGCCTGGGTTCAAAACCCTCAAGGAAAACCAAAAGGTAACGTTTGACATTACCCAAGGTCCTAAAGGCAAGCAAGCTACCAATATCCAAGCGGCTTAATAGTCCTTAGATCATTATTAAAAACCCAGGATTCGTTCCTGGGTTTTTTTTCGTCTGCAATTTGTCTCACTTAAAATGCACCCATGCACAAATCAATTCACCTCTTCCGCCAGTTACTACTAACTATTCCATTGCTAGGATTAGGCCTTGCACAAGCCCAAGTAAACATTGGCCTGCCTACCGTTGAATTAAAAGCAGGCATCTACCGCATTCAGGCCGAGCTGGCTGATACTCCCAAGGCCAGAGAGGTGGGGCTCATGAACCGCACTAGCATGCCAACCAATTCCGGAATGCTATTTGTTTTTGAACAAAAAGCGGGGCACTGCTTTTGGATGAGCAACACCAAGATTCCACTTTCCATTGCATTCATTGCGGATGACGGCAAGATTGTAAATATTGAAGAGATGCAAGCTGAGACCACCAATAATCACTGCCCCAAAGTGGCTGTACGATATGCTTTGGAGATGAATAAGCAGTGGTTCTCGGAAAGAGTGATCGTGCCTGGAACCACAGTTACTGGACTGCCTAGGAAATAAACTTAAAAAATATGCTTTTACTGATTGGCCTACAGGCATTTCTCACAGCCTTATATTTTGTAACGGCGCCGTTCCAAATGAGCGATAGCTTATGGATTGTTCTAACCCTTAATCTACTCGCTTTAGCTTATCTATATAAGCGCTATCAAGTAACTCATAACCCCCGCTCACGGCACTATCGCTATGCGCGCCTAGCCTTTACGGCGACCCTGATCATCTTAGAGTTTTTCATCTTCTTTTCACCCAATCCAGTCAGCCCTGATGGGGTCCTAGGGTTAATCAACGATGCAGAAGTATTGGTTACGGGTATCTTGCTTGGCATTCTCTGGCGCCACGAGATTCTGAGTCACTCAAAATAAAAAACCGCCTCATGGGCGGTCTTTTATTTTCTGAAGCAGGATCTTTTATTCAAAGTGGCAAACATAGTGCACTGGTTGCTCTGCGCGAATAATGAAGTAACCGCCCTTTTCCACTTCCCAGCTTTGACCTGCCTTGAACTCTTGTTCAGGGGCGCCATTGATGCTGACAAATGCATTGCCATCAACCACTTCCATGATCTCTTTAGTGCTTAAGTCAAAACGTAATGTACTTGGCAAGACAACGCCAACTGACTTACGAACGCCATTAGGCAATGTCACGGTATGAGAAACGCACTTCCCATCAAAAAATACATTAGCCTTCTTGCCTACGGAAACTTGATCAAATTGCATACTCATTCCTTCTATTCTGTTTAGTTCTAATCGTTTATTTGCTTTTACTAGTTTTACTTTTAATTATTTCTTGGCACGCTTGCGTTTCGCCGTTTCAGCAATACGCATACGCAAAGCATTGAGCTTAATAAAGCCGCCAGCATCTGCTTGGTTATATGCACCGCCGTCATCATCAAAGGTTGCAATGTTTTGATCAAACAAGGTATTTGCTGAATCACGTGAAATCACAGATACAGAACCTTTATAGAGCTTCAAACGAACCACGCCATTTACTGCTTGTTGTGTGTGATCAATCAACGTTTGCAAAGCAAGACGCTCTGGCGCCCACCACAAGCCGTTATAAATCAAGCTTGCATAGCGTGGCATCAAGTCATCCTTCAAGTGAGCCACTTCGCGGTCCAGGGTAATACTCTCAATACCGCGGTGAGCCTTCAGCAAAATAGTGCCGCCAGGGGTTTCATAGCAACCACGGCTCTTCATACCCACAAAGCGGTTTTCCACTAGGTCAAGACGGCCAATGCCATGCTTACCACCGATACGATTTAACTCAGCCAATAGTTCGTGCGGCTTATAAGCTTTGCCGTCAATAGCCACTGGGTCACCCGCTTTAAATTCAATCTCAATAATTTCTGGGGCATCTGGAGCCTTCTCTGGAGAAGTTGTCCAACGCCACATTGACTCTTCTGCTTCAGCATTTGGGTTTTCTAGATGGCGGCCTTCGTAGCTGATGTGCAAGAGATTGGCATCCATGGAATATGGTGAGCCACCTTGCTTATGCTTCATTTCAACTGGAATGCCATGCTTCTCTGCATAAGCCATTAACTTCTCGCGTGAGAGAAGATCCCACTCACGCCAAGGAGCAATCACTTTAATTCCTGGCTCTAAAGCGTAGTAGCCCAGTTCAAAGCGAACCTGGTCGTTACCTTTACCAGTAGCACCATGCGATACAGCATCAGCACCAGTTAAGCGTGCGATCTCAATTTGACGCTTAGCAATTAATGGGCGGGCAATGGATGTGCCCAATAAGTATTCGCCTTCATAAATCGTATTCGCACGAAACATTGGGAATACAAAGTCACGCACAAACTCTTCACGCAAGTCGTCGATAAAAATATTTTCTGGTTTGATGCCAAATTGCAAAGCCTTGGCACGTGCCGGCTCCAATTCTTCACCTTGACCTAAGTCAGCCGTAAAGGTCACGATCTCGCAGCCATAAGTATCTTGAAGCCACTTCAAGATCACGCTGGTATCTAGACCGCCGGAATACGCTAAGACTGCTTTTTTAATATCGGACATGTTTTCTTATTCAATCAAAAAATTATTCAACAACTTACTTAGACAAATTACTTAATCCAAACGCCCGCAGAGCAAATACTCCATCAACGCTTTTTGAACATGCAAACGATTTTCCGCCTCTTCCCACACAATACTTTGCGGGCCATCGATTACTCCAGCAGAAACCTCTTCACCACGATGGGCTGGTAAGCAGTGCATGAATAATGCATCTGGCTTAGCCAAGGACATCAGCTCTTCATCAACCATCCAGTCCTGAAAGGCATTCATCCGCGAAGTATTTTCAGCCTCATAACCCATGCTGGTCCATACGTCAGTGGTAACCAAATCAGCGCCTTTGCAGGCCTCTTTAGGGTCAACGCAGATCGTTAAGTGTTTTTCCGCTTTCGGAGTCAAACGCGCTGGATCTAACTGATAACCCTCCGGCGCAGAGAAGCGTAACTGGAAGTCTAAACATTCAGCCGCTTGAAGCCAGGTATAAGCCATGTTGTTGGCATCACCCACCCAAGCTACCGTCTTACCTTGAATCGGACCGCGGGCCTCTACAAAAGTAAAGATATCGGCCAAGACTTGGCAAGGATGAAATTCATTTGTCAGGCCATTAATAACGGGAACGCGTGAATTAGCAGCAAAGCGCTCAATGATTTCCTGCCCAAAGGTGCGAATCATGATGATGTCGGTCATCCGTGAAATCACCTGTGCAGCATCCTCTACAGGCTCGCCACGACCCAACTGGGTATCGCGGGTGTTTAGGTAGACCGCATGACCACCAAGCTGATGAATGCCCGCCTCGAAGGAGAGGCGCGTACGAGTGGAGTGCTTTTCGAAAATCATTGCCAAAGTACGGTCATGAAGAGGGTGCCATGTCTCGTAACTCTTAAATTTAGACTTGAGCCAGGCCGAGCGCTTGAGTAAGTAGTCATACTCTTCCCGCGTCAAGTCAGAAAACTGCAGGTAGTGCCTTACCTTACCGGGCGCTTGGGGCTTTGCCAGGGATGTCATAGTTGAGCTTTCTACTAAAGTTTTGGCTTGCATTTTTTTCTTCAAACATTCGGTTGCACGAAAATAGCTCCTAAAGTCATCTTACGGCTAACCCAGACTGTTAAGCTAGAGGACTTAGTAATACTATTTCTTACAACCATCATTACGCGAACTTGAACCACAAAAAGCTTTTCATTCAAGGCATTACCACTTCTGGCAAACCATTTCGGCCCAGCGATTGGGCAGAGCGTCTGTGCGGGGTGATGGCTACTTTTCGCCCTCCCGGTGATTCCGGAGACCCTCGCTTCACTTATTCGCCCTATGTCAGACCAGTGCTTATTGCAAAAGTGAAATGCGTTGTTATCGATACTCGACTGAGAGACCTAGATCCTCGAGCGCTAGACTTTGTCATGAACTTTGCCAAAGACAATGACCTACCGATCGAAGAGGCATGTGAGTTCAACCCAACAGCCCCAGCCCAGCCTTAAAAACAAAAACCCGCTCTGATGAGGAGCGGGCCTAGGTCGAAACTACTTCGACCAGCCTAAAACTAAAACTGTATTACGCTGCCATCGCCTTGATAGCTGCAGACAAACGTGACTTCTGACGAGCTGCAGTATTTTTGTGAGCAATCTTTTTGTCAGCAATCTTGTCGATTGTTGCCTGAGTTGCTGAGAATACTTTTGCTGCAGCAGCTTTGTCACCAGTTTCGATAGCTTTACGAACTGCCTTAATGGAAGTGCGGAGCTTTGAACGCAAACTGGAGTTGTGTTCGTTTTGTTTTACTGCTTGGCGTGCACGCTTGCGCGCTTGTGCTGTATTGGCCATCTTTAAACCTTGCCTCTATAAATTGCAAAATGCGATTAGTTAAAAATCTTGCGGACTTGCCAGATTCATAAGCAAGCTCGCCAAAACCCAAGATTTTACATTAAAGGGGCAAAAAAGCCCAGCCGACTGATAAATAGGTGAAAATCGGCTCATGAATCTGCTTTCTGCCGCCGCCAAGGTCAGCTCCCTAACCATGCTGTCCCGTATTACGGGCCTGCTCCGGGAGACCCTGATTGCCCGTAGTTTCGGGGCTTCTGAGTGGACAGACGCCTTTAATGTGGCTTTTAGGCTACCCAATTTGCTGCGCCGACTCTTTGCTGAAGGAGCCTTTTCTCAGGCTTTTGTGCCTATTTTGGGAGAAATCTCCAGCCAAGGGGACCAAAAACAGGCTCAAATCCTCGTAAATACGGTCGCCACCCTCTTATTTTGGGCTTTGCTGCTCACGGTATTGGTGGGGGTGATTGGCGCCCCTGTGCTCATTTTGGCTATTGCCACAGGCTTTAAAGGTGGTCCCGCCTATGATGCCAGCGTAGTCATGACCCGCATCATGTTCCCTTATATCGGGTTAATTTCCCTGGTTTCGCTCTCAGCCGGTATTTTGAACACATTCCAGCGATTTGCGATTCCGGCCTTCACCCCTGTTTTGCTGAATTTGGCATTAATCGGTAGCGCCCTATTTTTAGCGCCGCACCTTGAGCAACCGATTTATGCGCTGAGCATTGGCGTTCTCATTGGTGGCGTTTTGCAGTTAGCCATTCAAGTTCCCGCTCTCTCTCGGATCGGCCTATTACCCCGCATTGGTTTGTTACCGAGCGCCATTAAAGCTGCCCTCACAAATCCCGATGCAAGACGGGTATTGCGCTTAATGGGGCCAGCAGTGTTTGCCGTCTCCGTGGCGCAAATCTCCCTCATCATTAACACCAACATTGCCTCACGCTTACAAGCTGGAAGTGTGTCATGGCTTTCTTATGCCGATCGCCTAATGGAATTTCCTACAGCGCTTCTTGGTGTGGCTTTGGGTACTGTGCTCCTGCCTAGCTTAAGCAAAGCGAATGCTAAGAACGATTTAGTTCACGCCGGTGAACTATTGATTTGGGGTTTACAACTCACCTTCTTGTTAGCCGCACCTGCAGCAATCGCATTGTTTATTTTTGGCGAACCTCTAGCGGCTGTGCTGTATCACTACGGCAAATTCAATGCGCTCGATGTGCTGATGACACAACGTGCATTGGCAGCCTATGGCGTTGGCCTAGTTGGTTTAATCCTGGTAAAGATATTGGCTCCCGGCTTCTACTCACGTCAAGATATTCGCACCCCTGTCAAAATTGGCCTACTAGTACTCGTAGCCACACAGTTGGCCAACCTTGTATTTGTTCCCTGGTTAGGACATGCAGGTCTCGCGCTATCGGTGGGAACAGGTGCCTGCCTAAATGCAGCCCTCCTTTGGATTGGCTTGCATCGACGTGGTGCTCTTCCCAGCTCCGCTTGGGCTAAATACTTGGGCCAATTACTGCTGGCCCTAATTCCCTTTGCCGCAGTACTTTTCTATGCTGCCAGCGCGCACAATTGGATTGCCCTTCAATCTGAGCCATGGCTTCGTATTGGTTTACTTGCTGTATGGCTAGCTCTAGCCGCCATTGTTTACTTTGCGTCCCTGGCTTTAGTTGGAATTCGCTGGCAAAAATTCTTACGTCATGCAAAATAGCCTTTATGCCTACACAACAACTCGACTATTTCACCTCCCTAGTTGCGGAAGATGAACACCTCCCCTTAACGGAGGCTGCCATTGCTGTAGCACAACATGCCTATCCCGATTTGGATGTGCAAGGCGTGCTTGATAAACTCGATGAATTGGGCAATAAATTAAAGATGCGCGTGACACCAGATACATCACCGGTTCAGCGCTTACAAATTCTGAAGCATTTCTTTTATACCGAGTTGGGTTTTGGCCCAAATCCAAATGATTTTTATGCTCCTGAAAATTCCTACTTGCATTACGTACTTGAAAATCGTAGGGGTATTCCAATCTCACTAGCTATTCTGATGATGGAGTTAGGAAATCAAATTGGTTTAAAGATTCGCGGCGTTTCATTCCCGAATCACTTTATGATGCGCATCTCGCTGCAACAAGGCGAAGTGATTATGGATCCATTGACAGGCGAATCACTATCCAAGACTCAATTGCAAGAAATGTTAGATCCCTACCTCGATGCCAAAGGCTACAGAGGTGAGTTGAGTCTGCCGCTGAACATCTTTCTACGTGCCTCAAGCTCAAGAGAGATTCTGTCGCGCTACCTGAGAAACTTGAAAATGATTTACTCAGAGCATGAGCGCTGGGAGCGTTTATTGGGCATCCAAGAGCGCCTCGTCATCCTATTGCCCGACTCTGTCGAGGAGATTAGAGACCGTGGGTTAATCTTTGCACAGCTAGAGTACTTACGCCCTGCTTTAGCAGATATGCATCGATATCTGAGCGAAATGCCAGAGGCTGAAGATGCAAGTGATATTCGTGAGCATATTGCTACGCTCGAAAGTCAAACCAAGCTGCACTAAAGCCAAATTACGTTAGCTTTAGTTTTGCTTGCGTTGGAAAATTTTGTAGATAGCTGCAAATGCAACCGGTACTGCAGCTGCACCCACGCCAACCAACACGATCACATTCAGATTCTGACGAATGACGGGGATATTGCCAAAGAAATATCCGGCAATCACTAGACCAAAAACCCACAGCGCAGCACCCGTGATGTTGAAGAACTGAAAGCGCGAGAAGTTCATCTCAGATACACCAGCAATAAAAGGCGCAAAGGTTCGAAAGATTGGTAAGAAACGAGCAAGGATGATGGTCTTACCGCCATGCTTTTCATAAAAAGCCTGGGTCTTCAATAAGGCACCCTGATCAATCCAGCGTGATTGACTGCTGAATACGCGTTTACCAATCCAGCGACCGATGAAATAGTTCACGGTATTGCCTCCTACTGCGGCAAGTAACAAACCAATACATAAGGTCCAGATATTGAAATGCTCAGTGGCGCAATAAGCGCCAGCGATAAACAAAAGGGAGTCGCCAGGCAAGAATGGCGCAACTACTAAACCTGTCTCTGCAAACACAATCGCAAATAGCAAGCCATAAGCCCAAGGACCGTATTGCTGAATCACGACATCGAGATGTTTATCAATATGTAGCAATAAATCACTAATTTGCAAAAGGGTATCCATCGAATCGCTCTCTAACTTATGGGTTGTTGCGGATATTAACAGGCTCTTATAATCAGGTATGCCAACTGAACCCTACATTCAGCCTATGCATGCTCCAAACGATATCCCGACTCTTTGCATTGTTGGGCCGACCGGCGCAGGCAAAACCCATCTCGCCATGTCCTTGGCTGGGTATGCAAATTCGATTGGTCAAACCATTGAGCTCATCAGCATGGACTCTGCATTGGTCTATCGTGGTTTAGATATCGGCAGTGCTAAGCCAACTAAAGCAGAACAAGCCGCCGTCATTCATCATCTGATTGACATCATCGACCCCACGGAAGTGTATTCAGCAGCACGTTTTGCAAAGGATGCGAAACGTCTTTGTACAGAAATTCGGGATCGCGGAAATATTCCAGTTGTTGTTGGTGGCACGATGTTGTATTGGCGCGCTTGGGCACACGGCCTTTCTTCCCTACCGCCAGCCAATCCAGAAATTCGCGCACGCCTAGATGAAGAAGGTAAGGCTCTTGGTTGGCCTGCCATGCATGACAAGCTTGCCAAAGTGGATCCTGAAACTGCAGTACGCTTAAAACCAAATGACTCTCAACGAGTACAACGCGCCCTCGAGGTTTTTGAAATCACTGGCAAGCCCATGTCAGCGCTGCTAGCTGAGTCACCTAGCGAAGATGGCAGAGAAGGCTCAGCCATTCCACCGTGGATTAATTTAGTGTCACTTGAACCAAGCGATCGCAAACGCTTGCATCTCAATTTAGAAAAACGCTTTGATGAAATGCTGGCTGCGGGATTTATGGATGAAGTCAAAGCCCTAAGGTCGAATACTGGTTTGCACGCAGATCTACCAGCCATTCGTTCAGTAGGTTATCGCCAAGCCTGGGAATTTCTTAATGGGGAAATTGATGCTGAAGAGATGCGCTACAAAGCGTTGGCAGCCACACGCCAGCTTGGTAAGCGTCAACTCACATGGTTGCGTGCAATAGATGGGAGAAAGACATTTGACCCCTTCAACCCAGAAGAGTTGAAGGCAGCACTGGAATACTGCAAAAGCAACTTAAAAAAATAAGTTGGAAGCTACTGTCTTAAATGACGATAGTTTGTGGCGCATCTTTTGGACGCTCTACCACTTCACCTACTGTCCACGCTTTAAGACCTTGTGCAGATAATGACTGGATCGCGATATCTACTTGATCCGGTGCCACAATGACCACCATACCAATACCGCAGTTAAATACGCGCACCATTTCTGCATCAGCAACGCCACCCTTCATTTGCAACCAACGGAAGAGTTCTGGCATTTGCCAGCTATCGCGATGCAAAACTGCTTGAGTATTTTCTGGGAGCACGCGTGGCACGTTATCAACCAAGCCGCCACCAGTGATATGTGCCATACCTTTTACATTGATTTCAGAAATCAATTTCAACAGTGGTTTCACATAAATCTCCGTTGGCGCCATCACAACATCAGCCAATGAGCGACCACCTAAATCATCGCTTGGCTTTGCCCCAGCACGTTCAATAATCTTACGCACTAGTGAGTAACCATTGGAATGTGCGCCGCTTGAACCGATTGCGATGACTGCATCGCCAGGAACAATGGTTGCGCCAGTAATGATTTTGGATTTTTCAACTGCGCCCACTGCAAATCCAGCTAGATCATACTCACCTGGCGGGTACATACCTGGCATTTCTGCAGTCTCACCACCAATGAGTGCGCAGCCAGATAATTCACAGCCTTTAGCAATGCCGCCAACAACTGTAGCTGCTGTATCGACCGTTAACTTGCCACAAGCAAAGTAATCCAAGAAAAAGAGGGGTTCGGCACCTTGGACCAAAATGTCATTCACACTCATGGCTACCAAGTCTTGACCAATAGTTTCGTGACGATTCCACTCAAAAGCCAATCTGAGCTTAGTACCAACACCATCAGTGCCCGAGACCAAAACTGGCTCTTTGTAGCGCTTAGGCACCTCAAAAAGGGCTCCAAAGCCACCAATTCCGGCCAATACGCCTTCGCGCATGGTCTTTTTGGCCAACGGCTTAATGCGGTCTACCAGATCGTCCCCAGCGTCGATATCGACGCCAGCGTCACGGTAGGAAAGGCCTTTAGAGGAAGAATTAGTAGGAGAAGTCATATCGGAGCCGGAATATTAGTAAAAAATGCTACTTCGTCAGTAGAATCATTGAATTCTAGAGGATTGAAGCAAGATGGCCGAAATTTTTACCCCTTTTCTCACCGCATTCATTCTGGCGTATGCCCTACGCCCTGTTTGCCTGTGGCTTGAGCGGCATCGCCTGCCTCGAGCGCTGGCTGCCGCCCTCAGCATGTTGATGGGAATTTGCCTAGTTTTCTTCATTCTGAGCCTTCTTGTCAGCCTCCTCAAATATGAAATCCCCCTGATCAAAACTCAGCTTCCAGATTGGATTGCCAATACCCAGGCTTGGCTTGGCCCAAAACTCAGTGAATTTCATATTAATTTTGACTGGGGAACCCTCAAGGAAACTGCCACACAAAAAATTACGACGCACATTAATGACAATGCCGACAGCTTAATGACCTCAACGATTGACACCGTCCTCATGTCTGGAAGCTCAGTCATCGCCGGCTTTGTTAATGCGGTGTTAATTATTTTTGTGATGTTTTATCTGCTAATGGATTGGGAACATTTCTTTGGACTTGTTAAAGGTATCGTTCCGATTCGTGCACAAGAAACCGTTCACCATTTAGCAATGCACACCGATGGATTGCTTTCACAATATTTGCGCGGCATGCTGACTGTGATCTCCATCATGGCCATTTATTACAGCGCAGGCTTAAGCTTAATTGGTGTTAAGGGTGCAGCAGCGCTCGGCGTATTTACTGCGCTGATGATTGTGATCCCCTATATCGGCATCACCTTAGGTCTTACCTTAGCTACCTTATCAGCACTACTGCAATTTGGTCCCGGCACAGACATTATTTTGGTGCTCATTCTATTTGGGGTTGGACAATTCCTAGAGGGCTTCTTCTTGACGCCCCGCCTGGTGGGCGAGCGCATTGGCTTACACCCCGTTGCCGTCTTATTTGCATTGCTTTTATTTGGCAAGTTATTTGGCTTCTTTGGCGTCTTGCTGGCATTGCCAATTAGCGCTGTCAGCTTAGTCCTCGTGAAGTATCTGTGGTCTCTCTACACGCAAAGCTCTTGGTACCAAAAATAAATTTGTAGTAATGAATACACCCTCGCTTCCAAAACAATTTGCGCTAGATATCAGCCACTCACCCAAAGCTAGTTTAGAAAACTACCTCCCTGGAAAAGATCTTGCATTAATTTCTGCCCTGCAAGATATAGAGCAATCTTGGGGCAAGCTAAATTCTGAAGTACTTTCCAATCCATTAAATCAACGTTGGATTTATTGGTGGGGGCCCGAAGGTTCTGGGCGCACCCACTTGTTGGAAGCAATTGGTAATGCAGCAAAAGATGTTGGGCTAGAGCACATTGCACTAGGTCCGTCCGAGCCAACTACATGGGTGCGTCTAGAAGAAAAAATGGGCGCCTTAGCCGAGAGCAAAAATGTCTCCGTGATTACCGTCGATGACGTTGATCACTTAGATGATCGTCTTGTGGGCTCACTTTTTCGCATTCTCAATACTGTTCAAGCAAGCAAAGCCATTCATGTTTTTATGGCGGGCAATGCTGCGCCAGCGAATTTGAAGCTACGGGAAGACCTGCGAACCCGACTGGGCTGGGGTTTGATCTTTCAGACCCAGCTTTTGGATGATGATGAGAAAATACAGGCATTAGAGGAAGCGGCTAAAGCCCGGGGACTCGTTTTATCTCCCGATGTGCTGCCTTGGTTATTAAGTCGTTTTTACCGGGATATGCCCAGTCTGATGGCCTTGATGGATGCTTTAGATGCTTACTCCCTTGAAACAAAACGTGCTGTAACCTTACCTCTTGTGCGCGAGCTCTTGCAGCCTAAATAATTTTTTAAATACTTCATTCGTGACTCAGTTAGCCCTTTTCGATTTAGACCACACTCTTTTACCCTGCGATAGCGATTACGAATGGGGTCAGTTTTTGGCGCGTATTGGTGTTGTGGATAGTGAATACTATGCGCGACAAAATGAGCGTTTTTATCAAGATTACAAAGATGGCAAGCTAGATATTCATGAGTTTCTGCGTTTTGCCTTAAAACCTCTTTCTGAGCATTCACGCGCCCAACTTAAAGAGTGGCACGATGCTTTTATGAAAGAAGTGATCAAGGGCCAACTCCGACAAGAGGCACTTGATCTTGTTAAGCGACATCAAGACGCCGGAGATCTTTGCTGTGTGATTACCGCTACTAATAGCTTTGTGACGCGCCCTATCGTTGAGAGTTTTGGCATCGAGCACCTGATTGCCACAGAACCAGCCACCGCAGATAACCAGACATTAGGCAACTACACTGGTGAAGTCAAAGGCATTCCGAATTTTCGTGAAGGTAAGATTCAGAATTTACATGACTGGTTAGCATCCCAAAAACTGTCGCTACATACTCTGCCTTGCAGTTATTTTTATTCCGACTCGATGAACGATCTTCCTTTGCTAGAAAAAGTAAGTCATCCTGTTGCCACTAATCCAGATGATCGTCTTCGCAACGAAGCCAAGCAGCGCAACTGGCCCATTCTTGAATTGTTTGCATGATCACTAAATTTATCAAACGTATTTTGCGGCGTGACCCGATGGTCAAGCACACTCAGGCGAACAATACTGGCGCCCCCAAACGGATTCCCAAAAAAGCGCACCGCATTGATCCGCACCTGCTCTCTAAGAATGCAGTGAAGGTAACGCACACATTGCAACAAGCAGGCTATGAGGCATTCATCGTTGGTGGTGCCGTAAGGGATCTTGCCTTAGGTATTGGTCCAAAAGATTTTGACGTTGCAACCAATGCCACTCCGGATCAAGTACAAAGACTCTTTCGTAAAGCACGCCTCATAGGTCGCCGCTTTCAAATTGTGCACGTCACTTTCTTTGGCAAAGGTCACCCCGAAATCATCGAGGTATCAACCTTCAGAGCCCTACTGGATAACGCTGGAGATCACGTGGCTGAGAGTGGTCGGATCCTGCGCGATAACGTCTGGGGCTCGCAAGGTGAAGATGCTGCAAGACGCGACTTCACGATCAATGCAATGTATTACGATCCCTCCTCCGAGACTGTTCTCGACTATCACGGCGGAATGGCAGACATGCAAAAGAAAACTTTGCGCATGATTGGCGATCCAGCAAAACGCTACAGAGAAGATCCTGTTCGCATGCTCAGGGCAGTGCGTTTCGCAGCCAAGACAGGCTTTGAATTAGACAGCGCCACCCGTGAGCCAATTGCAAAACTGGGTAAGTTATTAAATGATGTGCCTTCAGCCAGGCTGTTTGATGAAATTCTGAAGCTCTTGATGTCTGGCTATTCTTGGAAAGCCATCCAAGGACTTAAAGATGCAGGCCTGCATCATGGTCTACTTCCGTTGCTAGACCATATTCTGGATAAAGGCGAGGATTCCAAAGGGGCAAATGATTTTGTAAAGCTCGCTTTAGCCAATACTGATGACCGCATTCAATCTGGCAAAAGTGTTTCTGCAGGATTTTTATTTGCCACCCTGCTTTGGCCCGATCTTCTGAAGAATTGGAAAGCGAATTCCGCAAAGGGCATGGCGAATATTCCTGCCTTGCACGATGCAATGGATGACACGATCGCCACTCAAAGCAGCGGCATGACCATTCAACGTCGCTTTGAAAGTGATATGCGCGAGATTTGGTCCATGCAGCCTCGCTTTGAGAGGCGTGTAGGTCGCTACCCCTACCGCCTGATCGAATCACCTCGCTTTAGGGCGGGTTATGACTTTATGCTGCTTCGCTGTGCCACTGGGGAACTCAATTCAACAATTGGTCAATGGTGGACAGATTTCATTGCAGCCGATCCCGCTGGGCAAGACGAGCTCATGGCTAGCGTCAAAAATGAGTCTGGCAACAGTCAAAGCCCCGCAAAAAGACGGCGTCGTAGAAAGCCAAAATCGGTAGTGCCCCCAGAAAGTGCAGCGAGCTAAGCAAACTTAGAGAAATTTCAGTAAAGTAGTTTCATCTCTAGTTTGGAAACCTATGGCACGGGCATATATCGGATTTGGCGGCAACATCGGCGACACGCGTCAGCTTATTACTGATGCCATTGTCTGTTTGGCATTGCGCTCTGAACTACAAATTTTGGCAAAAAGCTGCTTTTATCAAAGCGCACCGGTTGAAGCTACTGGTGGCGATTACATTAACGCCGTCATTGAAGTGGAGACTGAGTTAAGTCCTTATGGTCTTCTCCACGTTTGCCAAGCCATTGAGCAAGAGTTTGGACGCGAGCGGCCATATGCAAATGCTCCTCGGACTCTTGACCTGGACATCCTTTCTTTTGAAGGGGTTACTCAGAATGAAACTGAGCTAATGCTTCCTCATCCCAAAATCATCGAGCGCTCATTTGTGCTGCTACCTCTTCTGGAAATTGCACCCGATATCTTCCTACCCAACTGGGGCGAGCTTAAAGCCTATTTACCCAATGTTGCCGACCAAAGAATTGAAAAACTCGCCTGTAGGAACTGCAATTGCGGGGAAAAAGGCGTTTATAGCCAAACGGCTCATTAATTCATTAAACTCTCGCCATGGGTTACTTACAGGGCGACAAGCCAATCACAATTACTAAGCTCCTCGCGATGCATGCTGAGGGTGAAAAGATTTCTATGCTTACTGCATATGATTCCACCATGTCAGCGCTTCTCAATCGCTGTGGAGTCGAAACCATATTGGTTGGCGACTCACTTGGCAATGTGATTCAAGGACATTCCAGCACAACGTCAGTGACCATTGAGCAAATGGCGTATCACACTGAATGTGTGGCACGCGCCAATACCCATGCTTTTCTGATTGCCGATCTTCCCTTTGCTAGCTACGGTGATCCTGTTCAAGCATTAGAGTCAGCAGCCCACCTCATGCGTGTCGGTGCCGACATGGTAAAGCTTGAAGGCGGAGGCGATTGGCAAGTGGATGTAATCCGTCACCTAGTAGAGCGCAGTGTTCCTGTTTGCGCGCACTTGGGCTTATTACCCCAATCCGTTCATGTCTTAGGTGGTTACAAAGTCCAAGGTAAATCAAAAGATGCTGCAATCGTCATGCTTGAGCAAGCGCTCGCATGTCAGGATGCTGGCGCCCAAATGGTGGTGTTAGAGGCAATTCCATCTTCACTGGGTGAAAAAATTACTACTGAACTGCATATTCCAACAATTGGTATTGGTGCTGGCCCAGATTGTTCTGGTCAGGTTCTAGTGTTGCAAGATATGTTGGGCATGAGCCCAGGCAAGGCACCGAAGTTTGTCAAAAACTTTATGGATGGTCACCACTCAGTAGAAGCAGCTGTTAAGGCATACGTTCGAGAAGTGAAGTCTGGGAAGTTTCCCGGACCTGAGTATGGCTTTGCTGGCTGATCGCCAGCTAGCCTACCCAATAGTTACTAACTAAAGAAGCTCTTTACGCCGTCAAACCAACCCTTTTGTTGAGGACTATGTTTGTCGCCGCCGGATTTAAGACTGTCGTCAAACTTCTGCAGCAATGTCTTTTGCTCATCGGTAAGCTTAATCGGCGTTTCTACCAAAACATGGACAAAGAGATCGCCTACCAAGGTTGAGCGCAAGCCTTTGATACCTTTATTGCGCAAGCGGAATGTCTTACCAGTTTGAGTGCCCTCCGGGATAGGAAACTCAACGCGCCCTGAGAGTGTTGGCACTTCGATTTCACCACCAATAGTTGCTGTCGCAAAAGAGATCGGCATTTGCACATGCAAGTCACTGCCATCACGTTCAAATACTTTATGGGGCTTCACACGAACCTCTACATAGAGATCGCCTGACGGACCGCCATTGATTCCTGGTTCGCCGTTACCAACGGAACGAACGCGCATACCATCATCAATACCCGCTGGTATTTTGATCTCAAGTGTTTTTTGTTCTTTATGTTTTCCAGTGCCATGGCAAGTCTTGCATGGCTTCGGAATGTACTCCCCAGTACCGCGGCACTTTGGACAAGTTTGTTGCATGGAGAAGAATCCTTGCTGCACACGCACTTGGCCATGACCATTACAAGTGGTACATGTCTCAGCCTTAGATCCTGGTTCTGCACCAGTGCCATGACAAGGTTTGCAATTACTCCAGCTTGGCACACGGATTTGAGTTGTATAGCCTTCCGCAGCTTGCTCAAGGGTGATGTCCATGTTGTAGCGTAGGTCAGCGCCTTTATAGACCTGTGGTCCAGAGTGACGACCGCCGCCTTGCCCAAAAATGTCGCCGAAGATGTCGCCAAATGCATCAGAAAATCCACCGCCACCGAAACCGCCGCCACCAAAGCCGCCACCCATGGATGGATCAACGCCAGCGTGACCATATTGGTCATAAGCCGCACGTTTATTGGGATCGGTTAGAGTTTCATAAGCTTCTTTAACTTCTTTAAATTGAGCTTCAGCCGTTTTACTATCGGGATTGCGATCAGGGTGGTGTTTCATCGCCATCTTGCGATAAGCTTTTTTCAGCTCGTCATCACTGGCACTCTTTGCTACACCAAGCACTTCATAAAAATCGCGTTTACTTTTAGGCACGGCCTATTCCTCTCAACAACCTGAATGGCACAAGTCGGCACGGGGCCGACTTGTTATTTAAGTACATCAAAACTACGTTAATGAATGTCTGATTTCAGAATTACTTCTTGTCATCAACCTCTTTAAAATCAGCATCAACGACATCTGCATCAGGAGCAGCACCAGGGGCTGCACCACCAGGAGCCGCGCCAGCAGCAGCGCCGCCAGCCTTAGCCTGTTCAGCAGCCATGACTTTTTCGCCCAGCCTCTGACTTGCCTTGCCCAAAGCTTCAGTCTTCACTTCAATGGCTTCTTTATCACTACCTTTGATTGCTTCGTCCAAATCTTTCAAGGCTGCTTCAATGGCTTCTTTTTCAGAGGCCTCTAAGCTAGCACCGTGCTCTTCCAAGGCTTTCTTGGTTGAGTGAGCCAAAGCATCAGCGGTATTGCGTGCTGTTACCAGCTCAAGCGCTTTCTTGTCTTCAGCAGCATTGGCTTCAGCATCTTTCACCATGCGTTGAATTTCTTCTTCAGTCAGGCCAGAGTTTGCCTTGATGGTGATTTTGTTCTCTTTGCCAGTAGTTTTGTCTTTTGCTGTTACATGCAAAATACCGTTAGCATCAATATCAAAAGTCACTTCAATTTGTGGCATACCACGTTGTGCTGGAGCAATGCCTTCGAGGTTAAATTCACCGAGCAATTTATTTGCAGCAGCCATCTCACGCTCACCTTGGAAGCACTTAATGGTAACGGCAGGCTGGTTATCTTCTGCAGTAGAGTAAACCTGTGAATGCTTAGTAGGAATCGTCGTGTTCTTCGGAATCATCTTGGTCATGACGCCACCAAGAGTCTCGATACCCAATGACAATGGGGTAACGTCCAAGAGCAATACGTCTTTACGATCGCCAGACAATACAGAACCCTGAATTGCGGCGCCCACGGCAACAGCCTCATCTGGGTTAACGTCTTTGCGTGGCTCTTTACCAAAGATTTCTTTTACTTTGTCTTGAACTGCAGGCATACGAGTTTGACCGCCGACCAAAATCACGTCATCAATATCCGCCACGTTCACGCCAGCGTCTTTAATCGCAGTTAAGCAAGGACCAGCTGTACGCTTGATCAATTCTTCTACCAAAGACTCTAACTTGGCACGAGTTAACTTCAAGTTCAAATGCTTAGGACCGCTAGCGTCAGCTGTCACGTATGGCAAATTGATTTCTGTTTGTTGTGCGGATGACAACTCAATCTTGGCTTTTTCAGCAGCATCTTTCAAACGTTGCAAGGCCAATACGTCTTTGCTCAAATCAACGCCTTGTTCTTTCTTGAACTCAGCAATGATCCAGTCAATGATGCGTTGGTCGAAGTCTTCACCACCCAAGAAGGTGTCGCCGTTGGTAGAGAGCACTTCAAACTGCTTCTCACCGTCAACGTTTGCAATCTCAATGATGGAGACGTCGAATGTACCGCCGCCCAAGTCATACACGGCGATCTTGCGGTCTACTTTGTCTTGCTTGTCTAGACCGAAAGCCAATGCAGCAGCAGTAGGCTCGTTAATGATGCGCTTTACATCCAAACCAGCAATACGGCCAGCATCTTTAGTTGCTTGGCGCTGGCTGTCATTAAAGTAAGCAGGAACAGTAATCACCGCTTCTATTACTTCTTCACCGAGATAGTCTTCAGCAGTTTTTTTCATCTTGCGCAGAATTTCAGCGGACACTTGTTGTGGCGCCATTTTTTTATCGCGTGCTGATACCCAAGCGTCGCCATTGTCTGCTTGAACAATTTCGTACGGCATCAAGCTAATATCTTTTTGCACTTCAGCATCTGTAAATTTACGACCCATCAAACGCTTCACTGCGTAGATAGTATTTTTAGGATTCGTCACTGATTGACGTTTTGCTGGCGCACCAACCAATACTTCACCATCTTCAACGTAAGCGATGATCGATGGAGTTGTGCGACCGCCTTCGGCGTTCTCTACAACTTTAGGTGCATTGTTTTCAACGACTGACACACATGAATTCGTGGTTCCTAAGTCGATTCCGATAATCTTTCCCATAATTGCTCCAAAAAATTAAATTGTTTGTTGTACTGATAAATATTTCGATACCCAGTAAATGGGGTCTAAAAAAGGGATTTCAAGGGGATAAAGAGCAAAAAAGGCAGAAATCTGCCTTTTTTATGCCGTTTTTGGGGTTTTACCCCACCTATCTCGCCTATTTTGGGGCGCTAACCGTCACTAATGCAGGTCTGAGGACCCGGTCGGCCACGGTATAGCCACGCTGCAATACCGAGACCACAGTATTGGACTCTTGCTCAGAGGGCACCGAAGCGATAGCCTGGTGGTGATGGGGGTCAAATTTATCCCCAACAGCAGGGTTAATTTCTGTCATGCGGCCTTTTTCAAAGGCGGAGAGCAGTTGCTTAAGGGTGATTTCCAAACCTTCTTTGAATGCTTTGGCATCACCAGCATCTGTACTCAATGCTGCATACAGACTATCTGTAACCGGCACCAAGTGCTCAGCAAAGCTTTCAATTGCAAACTTATGCGCCTTAGCAATGTCTTCTGCAGCTCGGCGGCGAATGTTTTCACCCTCCGCTTTTGCACGCAAAAAGTTGTCCTGCAACTCACCAATCTTTTGATTGAGTTCAGCAATCTCCTGTTCAGGCGTTTTTACCGCCGGAGTTTCTGCTGCAGCTTCTGCAGCGGGCTCTACCGCAGGATTCTCTTGGTCTGGTGATGGATTTTGATTTTCTTGTGTCATGGACGCTATTTTACTTTTCTATAAAGATGGCTATTACTGTGCAATATGGGGTCAATTAATGCAATTTCAAGACTTTACTTTTTCGGCCTGCTCAGCCCTTTCGTTACGCTTCGCCAATTCCGCCTCAGACTCCACGCCCAAAGACCAGCCCTGCAAATGATGGTGAGCGATATCGCTGAGAGCCTCGATCCACTTAGGGTTGCTGTTCAAGCAGGGAATATAACGATAGTCTTTGCCACCATGCTCTAAGAAGATTTCACGAGCTTCCATCGCAATCTCTTCGAGTGTCTCTAAGCAATCTGCCGGAAATCCTGGACAAAAAATATCGATACGCTGACAACCTTCTTTGGCTAACTTTTCAATCGTTGGGGCTGTGTATGGCTTTAACCATTCAGCCTTACCAAAGCGAGATTGGAAAGTCACAATGTATTGGCCTGGTATTAGGCCCAACAACTCCCCGAGTAAACGCCCGGTTTTCAAGCACTCACAATGATAGGGATCACCCTTCATTAAATTGCGTTTTGGCAAGCCATGAAAGGACATCACTAAACGATCACCCTTGTCAAAATCGGGACGTCCATCTTTATCCCAGCTTGATAACACTTGATCACGCAACGCAGAAATGTAAGCCGGATTGTCATGGTAGTGCTTCACTAGACGCAACTCAGGCTGATCACGCCAAGTACTCAAGACACGAAAAACCTCATCAAAGCTAGAGGCTGTAGTGGTAGCTGAATATTGTGGATATAAAGGCAATAGTAATAAACGCTCCATGCCTTGTGCCTTCAAGCTCTCCAGCGCAGATTGTGTGGATGGCTGGCCGTAGCGCATCGCCAGATCGACCAAGACAGTGTGACCCTCATCTGCAAATTTATCACCCAACTCTTTTGCTTGCAAACGTGAGTAGTGCATTAAAGGAGAGCCTAATTTTGGCAACCAAATTGAGGCATATTTTTTTGCTGAAGCACTGCTACGAATGGGCAAAATAATGCCGTTCAAAATACACCACCAAATAATGCGCGGAATTTCTACCACGCGTGGATCAGAGAGAAATTCTTTTAAGTAGGCGCGTACTGCTTTTGCTGTTGGTGCAGATGGCGTTCCTAAGTTCAATAACAGGACAGCAGTTTTAGATGCACGTAGATGCGGGTTCTGATTCAAGATGTTTTGTCTCTAGTAATGAGTTTGAAATATAAAAAGTTGGGCTTGTGGTTAGGAGCTTAAAGCGCCTGATAGTAATTTTGAGGTGATATCAACAATAGGGATGACTCGATCGTATGCCATGCGCGTTGGCCCAATGACTCCAAGCGTACCTACCACCTGGCCGTCTACGCTATATGGGGCGCTGATCACAGCCAAATCTTCATAAGGTAACAAGTCACTCTCACCACCAATAAAGATCTGAATACCATCAGCATGACTGGATACATCGAGCAATTGCATCAGCACAGATTTCTGCTCCAACATATCGAACATCTTGCGCAACTTATCTAAGTTGGAGCTTAAGTCTCCAACATTCAGTAAGCGCCGCTCGCCAGAAAGCACCATGTCACCACGACCCATATCGTAATCAGTAACACCACTTTGCAAAGCCAGGGCCATCAATCCTGAAATATCCGCACGCAAATTATCTAGATCGGATTTCAGATGCATACGCACTTGATCAAAACTCTTTCCGGCAAACTGGGCGTTAATAAAATTACCTGCCTCAATGAGCTGACTCGGTGTGTAATCTTGTGTTGTGGGCAATATACGGTTCTGTACATCACCCTCTGGAGTAACCATGATGAGTAAAATCTTGCCTTCGCCCAAACGCAAGAATTCAATATGCTTAAACACCTGGGCCCGCTTAGGCGTCATGACGACCCCAGCAAAATGGGTTAAGTTTGACAAAATCTGTGCTGCTGAGTTGAGCACTCTTTGAGGGGAATCCGGCAAAAGTCCTTTTTCAACCTCCCGGGCAGCCATTGCCTCCAAGGGGCGCACGGTCACCATGGTGTCCACAAACAGGCGATAGCCCCTGGGGGTCGGAATGCGTCCGGCAGATGTGTGAGGGCTGGTAACCAGTCCCATATCCTCCAAATCAGCCATCACATTGCGTATGGTGGCTGCGGAAAGGTCCAAACCAGAGAATCTAGACAGCGTTCGCGAGCCAATAGGCTGGCCCTCTTCGATATAGCGCTCGATGAGGGTTTTTAAAAGGGCGCGGGAACGTTCATCCATGGTGGAAGGGATTTTATGCCTATGGTTTAATCGTTATATGTTAAGCCCATCCCCAAATTCCAGCAAAAAGGCATTTTGCCGAGTTGCGCTTGTCGGTAAATACCAAGCTGATGGCATTGAAGAGCACCTCAAGGACCTGGCTAAATTACTTGCAGATCTGGGTTGTGAGGCCTTTATTGAGTTTGATACAGCCACCCATCTAGCTCTTTCTGGCTACCCAACCAAAACGGCACGCGACTTTGCCGGGGAAATTGATCTTGTGGTTGTTCTCGGGGGAGATGGCACGATGCTCGGCATCGCCCGACAGTTAGCGGGTAGCAATGTTCCACTCGTAGGGATCAATATGGGACGACTGGGCTATATGACGGATATTCCGATCCAATCCGTTCACACTACCCTGCCAAAAATGATTGCCGGTGATTACGAAGCGGATACACGCACATTATTGGATGCAGTTGTTCTTCGCAATGGCAAAGAAATTAATCGCGCACTCGCCCTAAACGATGTAGTTGTGAATCGTTCTGGCATCTCAGGAATGGTTGAATTAGCAGTACACGTTAATGGCTCGTTTATGTACAACCAACGCTCTGATGGCTTAATCGTGTCAACGCCTACTGGCTCGACTGCTTACGCACTCTCTGCTGGCGGCCCAATTTTGCATCCGCATGTGGCAGGTATTTTATTGGCGCCAATTGCACCGCACTCGCTCTCTAACCGTCCAATTGTTTTGCCGCAAGATAGCGTCACCATCATTGAAGTAGTGGATGGTCGCGAAGTGATCGTCAACTTTGATATGCAATCTCAAACGAATTTACAAAGCGGCGATAAGGTTGAAGTACGCCAATCTAGTAAAACAATTGATCTGCTTCATCCGAGCAATCACAGTGACTACAAAACCTTGCGCGAGAAGCTGCATTGGAATGAGTATCCATCGACATTCTGATGTCGAGTTTTTTGCTACGCTAATACATGCTTCAAACCATCTCACTCCGTGACTTTGTCATTGTTGACCAGCTAGAGCTAGATTTCTCTAGCGGCTTTACCGTGCTTACTGGAGAAACTGGTGCTGGTAAATCCATCCTGCTCGATGCTCTCGGCTTAGTTCTGGGTGAACGCGCTGATAGTAGCCAGATACGCGAGGGTAGTAACCGTGCAGAAATTTCCGCACTCTTTCGTATTGAATCTGAATTACAACAATCTTTTGGTGAGTGGCTTGATACACAAGGATTTCCACTAGAGGATGACGGTCAAAGTTTGTTACTGAAAAGAACAGTAGAGGCTAATGGTCGCAGCCGAGCATTCATCAATGGCAGCGTTGCGACTCTAGCGCAATTACGTGAAGCTGGCGATCAATTAGTTGATATTCATGGGCAACATGCGCACCAACTCTTATTAAAGGGTGGCGCTCAACGCGAACTTTTAGATCGTCATGCTGGATTGCTACCGCTTGCTACAGAAGTGGCACAAGCATTTAAAACACTGGCCGATTCTCGCCGTCGTCTTGAGCAGGCAGAAAATGCTGGTCAAGATGTTGAGCGCGAACGGGAGCGACTTGAATGGCAACTAGAAGAACTCACCGAGCTCTCTCCGCAAGAAGGTGAATGGATCAGCATTCAAAGTGAACATGGCCGCCTAGCAAATGGTGCAAAGCTGATTGGTGGCTGCCAAGAAGCAATTGAAATTTTGAGCGATGCTGACAACTCTATTGAATCTACACTTTCAAAAGTGAGCATCAGTGTGGGGGGCTTAGCCGAGCATGATCCGGCCCTCAGCGAGGTCAGCCAAGCTCTCGAGTCAGCCAATATTCAGTTAGATGAAGCAATCCATGGGCTCAATCGCTACCTTCAAAAGATTGACCTAGATCCCGCTCGCCTTGCTCAAGTTGAAGAACGCATGCAAGCATTGCACAGCGCTGCTCGTAAGTACCGCACCGAAACTGATGATCTGCCTAAACTTCTTTTGGCAACATCAGAGCGACTGGATGCTTTAACGGCCTCACAAAATATTGAAGTACTCCGCGAACAAGTCAAACAAGAAGAAGCGGCTTATTTAAAACTGGCAAAACAACTTTCTCAAAAACGCAGCAAGGCTGCCAAAGAACTAGGTGACTTAGTAACGAGCGCCATGCAAGATTTATCTATGGCAGGCGGTCGTTTGGAGATTACATTAGCACCTCTCAATGAAGGTGGATCACACGGTCTAGAGCAAATTGAATTCTTGGTTGCAGGCCATGCCGGCAGCACTCCTCGCTCACTTGCAAAAGTTGCCTCAGGAGGTGAGCTGGCGAGGATTAGCTTAGCGATTAGCGTCATCACCAGTAAAGCCTCCTTCACACCAACCCTCATCTTTGACGAAGTCGACGCGGGTATTGGTGGAGCGGTTGCTGAAACTGTTGGCAAACTATTGCACCAATTGGGTCAATCCCATCAAATCTTGTGTGTAACCCATTTACCGCAGGTAGCTGCTCAAGGCAATCACCATCTTAAGGTCAGCAAATCACAAAGCGGTGACAAGACCGTATCGCAGGTACAAATCCTAGGTAGGGCCGAACGCGTCGAAGAGGTGGCCCGCATGCTTGGTGGCGCGACCATAACTGACACCACACGTCGGCACGCCAGAGAACTGCTAGAGCAAAACTGAAGTAATCGTTTTGAACCTCGGGTCCTTCTAGCTAATATTTGAAGGCGCCTTAAATATTACCAACCAAAGTGCCTGTACTGCATCTCTTGCAGCAACTAGCTCAGGTTCGCCCTCTAAATTGATGCGGGTTTTTTCTGCGCCATCCAAACGTAAACGATGTTGACGCGCTCTTAATAAACGATAAGCATCACCAACGGATTGCGCTGCATCTGAAGCTATCAAACCGACATCACCAGCAATATGCAATAAAGCAATATTACCTAGATTGCCTATCAGCTGTGAGTATTGATGGGCATAGGCCAATACCAGGAATTGAACAATAAATTCAATATCCACCATGCCACCAGCATCATGTTTTAAGTCGAACTCTAGCTTGCCATTAGGATGGCCAGCATGAACCTTGCGACGCATTTCTAAAATTTCGGTGCGCAGCTGTTCGATATTGCGCTGCTGAGTTAACACCTCCGAACGAACCGAGTCAAAAAATGCACCTACATCTGGATTGCCAGCTGAAAAGCGTGCTCGCGTAAGAGCTTGATGCTCCCAGACCCAGGCAGCATTGTCACCCTGACGAAGTTGATATTTTTTAAAAGCATCGGCATTGGTTACTAAGAAGCCTGCAGAACCATTGGGTCGAAGCCGAGTATCAATTTCAAACAGGCTACCAGTTGCAGTAAATGCAGTTAACCAATTAATCATTCGCTTTGCTAGCAGGGCATAAATTTCTTGAGCAGCATAATCGGCTTCTGGGGCTTGAAACAAAAAGATGATGTCGAGATCCGAGGCGTAACCTAATTCCTTGCCACCCAACTTGCCATACGAAATCACAGCAAATGGTGGATTGGCTTGTGCTGGTAATTCAAATTTCTTAGCCACTCCAGGCCATATTCGCTCATAGGTAGTCTGGAGAATCAAATCTGCCAGGGTAGATAAATGGTCACTTACACGCTCTACTGGCAGCCCTTGTTGCACGCCAATTCCTAGATCCGTTAACAGCGTGATGAAGGTTTCATTGTGATGTGTAACGCGCAAAATATCCATTGCCTGCTCAGAACCGTCGCCCTCAGCCATCACGTCATCAAGCCGCATATTAAGATTGGCTTTCACTTCAGCCCAATATTCTTCTGGGTCTTCGATCAAAGCCCTCTCGATTTGAGAATTTAATAAGTGATCGAGCAAATGAGGGTGACGCGTCAGATATTGAGCGCCCCATTGCGATGCCTTGAGCAAATCAAGCACATTCGCAAGTGCCTTGGGATATTCAGCCAAAATAGAAAGGTAAGCGCTACGCCTCGCAATGGCTTCAAGCAAATCAAAAAAACGCATTAATGTTTGATCAGCATGTGCGGTAGCAGAACCACCACTCTGCAAACTCTGTGCCGCTTTGCACATTAAGTTATCAAAGATTAAACGACTCTTTTCAGGCAATAGTTTTTGCTTTGGACTTTCCATCCACGCCTGCCAGCGCTCACAGGACTTAGGGAAAAATTGCTGGTCAGGCGTCCAGCCCAATACCAAAGGAGCGATCTCAAGGCGTGCAGCATCATCAAGTAAAAATGCTTTTTCAAAAAGCCGAGCAACGTTATTTTGATGACGTTCTAATTCGGCTATAAAAGCATCTACTTGCGCATCCTGTCCTTGCATTGAAACCGCTAAGCGTGCACGCGCATCCTCGCTATCGGGCAGATAGTGAGTTTGCTGGTCATCCCATACCTGAATGCGATGCTCTAAACGCCTTAAGAAAACATAAGCCGCTTGTAATGCCTCCACCTCTTGAGTTGGCAAGATACCGCAGCGCTTAATGAGCTCCAATACCTCCAGGCTTGGGCGTGCTCTAAAGCGTGGGTCCGTACCACCTCGCATCAGTTGGAACATTTGCGCTAAAAACTCAATCTCTCGAATGCCACCACGCCCTAATTTAATATCGCGTGATCGCCCTTGATGACCCGAAGATCGCTTTTCTGCCTCTGCTTGAATTTGCGCATGCAAATCACGAATCGAGGCGATAACTCCATAATCTAAATGTCTGCGATACACAAAAGGTCGAATGAGTTGATCAAGCTCTTTTTGACAATGGGCAAAATCTGGAGATTCTGAAAGAGGTGCAATTAACCTACCTTTAATCCAGGCATAGCGCTCCCACTCCCTGCCCTGCACCAGCAAGTATTCTTCCAACATATCCAAACTACAAACCAATGGTCCTGAATCCCCGTTAGGACGAAGGCGCATATCCACTCGAAATACAAATCCATTGGCATCATGCTCGGCAAGAAGCTTTATCAATCGCTTGCCCATTCGAGTAAACCACTCTTGATTGGATAAGCTTTTTGGGCCACCAGTCGTCTCACCCTCATGCTCGTATAAAAATATCAAATCGATATCAGATGAAAGGTTGAGCTCGAAACCGCCTAATTTGCCCATCCCGACAACCATGAGGGGCATCTCAGATTGTGTCGAATTACTCCATGGCAGGCCAAAACGATTTTTGAGATCTTCTCGAATATAGGCAATTGACGAAGAGACTGCTAATTCAGCAAAATGACTCAGCGCATGAGTCACCTCCTGTAAGTCAGCCCTGCCATTTAAATCCCGAAATGCCACCCACAACATCAAACGCTGCCGAGCCAAGCGTAAGTTGGCCATCCATTCGACCTCATCATGCTCAATGAACGACAAACCAATCTGACACTCATCTAATAAACGCCTAATACCCTGTAAATCGACCTTTTTCTGCCCCTGAATGCGGAGCCACTCAAGCCATTCAGGGTGTGCATTGAGCCAGCGTCGCGCATAAGTCGAATGCCGCTCTAAAAAATCGATTTGCTGGGGAAAATCATCCATCCCACCATCTTAATCCGACCCTGAAAACTACCACCAGAAGCTTGGCGCTCAAACTCGGGGTGACGGATAATAGGGGTCATGCTGCAAAACATTATTCCGCCTCGCCTCAAGAGCGTGCTTGCTAAACATCCTCAAGGCTCGAGTCGAGCTTGGCGTAAGCGTGCCCTCATTTTGGCTGGGGTTACATTAGCCCTTTTTGTTCTCGGGCATGTTGGCGTGCGTTTTGTTCTTTGGCCACAAATTGAGAAATCCAAGGCCTCAGTTGAAAGACTGATAAGTGCTCGCATTGGCGCTGAAGTGTCGATGGACTCCCTACAGGTGTCATGGACAGGCATTAGACCCAATTTCGAAATTGAAGGTTTGCGCTTCAACGGGCCGGACAAATTAAAACCACTCTTGTTGGTTCAAAAAATATATGGGCAGCTCAGTTGGGCCTCTTTTTATCACCTTGCACCGTATTTTCATGAGATCAATATTGAGGGCGCTGAAATTCATGCTCAACGCAACAGTAAGGGTGTCATTACTATTGCTGGCATTTCGATTGATGGAAAAGCGAATGACTATTCTGCAGAGAACTGGCTATTTGCTCAAAATGAAATTCGCATTAGCGATGTCAAACTTTATTGGGACGATCAGCTCAAGAAGAAGGCTATCACCTCAATCGGGATCGAGAGCCTTTCCCTTAGCAATGGCATTCGCAGCCATGAAGGCTCACTGAGTGCGACCACGCCTTGGACTAAAGGCCCGCTTACACTTGATATTGATTTAGTTCATCACATCGGCGGTCAAGCTGGTAATTGGCGCGATTGGATTGGAACCGTATCCTGGAAACTTAATGAACTCCAGCTGAGTCAAATGTCCAGCGACTTTTCCTTACCACTCAATACCCTTGAGGGAATCCTGAATTCCAATGGAAAACTAAAAATTGATAATGGCAATCCTGATGGCGGGGAAATTTATTTAACTGCAGACAACCTCACTATTCAACTATCTAAAAATGAAGATGCTATTGCACTTGGAAGATTAGAAACCAACCTAACTCAAGAAACTGATGGTGGATTGATCTCTGTTACAACCAAGACATTTGCTTGGCGCGATATTGATAGCCCCAAATCTGCCCCGTTAGAAAATTTAAGTCCAATGACCTTTCGCTGGAGGCCCCCATCTGGCGATGGTGAAATAAAAGAGTTTGGATTTTCATCTCCAAAGATTCTGGTGGAAGATGTTGCTTTATTTGCACTGAATCTACCCTTATCAAAAAAAGTTCACCAATGGATTAAGGCCTCCAAAGCAGATGGCGAACTACAAGATCTCGATATCAAATGGTCAGAAAGTAACTCACCCTTATCAGCCCTCAATATTCCTGGGGGATGGTTTAAGTCGAATAAGTTAGATTTCACTGTGAGCGGAAAGCTCATCGATTTAAGTTTTGTTGGCATTAATAAATCGATGCCATCGGTGACAAAGCTTTCAGGCTTCCTGACTGCAGACCAAAACAAGGGCAGCTTCTCCATTAAATCAAACGACCTTGAGCTTGAGGTAAATGATTTATTGGTTGACCCCAAAATTAAGCTGGATCAAGCCAATGGTCAAATATCCTGGTCAAAGCAAAAAGGGAACTGGGTTGTTAATGCAAAGCAGTTAGAGCTTAGCAATCCGGAGATTTCAACAACACTCAATCTAAGCTACATGATTGGCGAGGATAAAAAGCCAGACTACATGACTCTAGATATGGACTTTGCACAAGCCAATCTAAAAACTGCTTACCGATATTTGCCGGTTGGCATGGGAAGCGATGCTAAAACCTATTTAAGCAAAGCGTTTGATGCGGGCCTGATTAAAAAAGGGAATCTTCATATTAAGGGCGATCCTAATGGGGTGCCATTCCCCAAAACAGGTGCAGGAGAGTTCACACTCAGCCTCCCTATCGCTGGCGCTACCTTCAGCCCTGTACCTACCTCATCACCCGCCCAAGGTATCTGGTCTGCATTTAATAACGTCAATGGCGTTATTAATGTGCGGAACGAAAACTTTACAGTAGACATTGCTCAAGCAAATTACAAACAAGTTACTCTTAGCAACTTTCATGCGGAAATCCCTAGTATCAGCGCAAAACAATTACTTCTCACTGTCAATGGAGGGGCGCAAGGTGATGCCCCACAATTATTGGAGTATTTATTTGCATCACCTGTCGGCAAGAAACAAATTGAGCTTGAGCGCAATCTAAAAATAACAGGGTCTACCAACGTAAATCTAGACTTAAAAATTCCTCTGACTGGTAGCGGGGATACCAGCACAGACATACAGTTAAGCTTTCCTGGTAATAGGGTTCAGTGGGCTGAATTGCCGCCATTTGAAAACCTCAAAGGAAAAATTCGGATTACTGAAGTTAATCCAGAATTTGAAGACATCACCGCTAATTTCCTGGGTGGAGCTATTAAGATTTCAAGTGCGCAATCTAAGCAAGGCGCCCAAAGCTATGACATCTCGGGAGATGTGTCCGCAAAATTTATCAGGGATTACTTCTCAAACGATACCGCCGTACAAGCATTTCCGATATTGCAAGCACTCAGCGGATTAGCTAGATACGACGGCACCATTAACTTCAGTAAAGGCAATAGCGAAACCAAGCTAAAGATTGATATGCGTGATTGGGGCAGTACTGCTCCAGCGCCAGCGAAAAAACAAGCTGGTACTGCGATGTCGGGTAACCTTACCCTCAAAACCTTTGCAAAGAATAAAACCAATTCAAGCCGTCTCTCTTGGGATGGAAAGATTGGCGATGTTTACTATATTCAAGGTGAGATAGCTGCTGACGATACCCTTCGTCACGCAGTTGGCATTGGAACTCCCGCCATTCCTCCACAACAAGGTTTTCAGCTTAACCTAGTTAGTAGTGAGCTGAACTTAGACCTATGGCAAGACTTTTTAAGTCAGCAAACTAGAAAAAATTCGGCGCCCAACTCCAATACTCTCAATAACATTCAGATTGCCGCCCAAGTAAAACAATTAACATTGTTTGACCGCATCTGGCAGGACTTAAATTTAACGGCTACCAATAAAAATTCCGCTTGGCAACTACGCCTAAGGGGATCGCCTCAAATTGCTGGCAATATCCAATACCAACCATCTTCACAGTCTGTAGTCGGCGATCTGATTAGTGGGCGGCTTGCACGTCTAAAGATTCCTGAAGCTGTGGTTATTACACCCACACCCACACCCACAAAGCAGGGCTCAAAAAATCCAATCAGTAAAAACAAAATTGAGCCAGGATCTATACCGAGCATTGATTTAACTATTGATGACTTTGATTGGAATAAGGCTCAACTTGGCCAAGCAAAAATCAAAACCAAAACAACTGGCAATGTCCTTAATATTGATTCCATTCAATTCAATAACCCTCAAGGCAGCTCAACCCTCACAGGCCGCTGGGCTGGAGGTACACAAAGTACGCCTTCCCATACAAACTTAAATATCGATCTTGAGGTTAAAGATGCTGGTCAGATTATTGAACATTGGACCAACCAAAAATCAGTAGAAGGCGGCCAAGGCAAGCTCACTGTAAATGCAGATTGGGATGGCGCCCCTTTTAGCCCTAACTACGAGACCTTAGCGGGCAAAGCAACAATGAATCTTGAAAAAGGACGTCTTTTGGAAGTCAATACCAGTGGCGCCAAATTGCTCGATGTTCTCAGCTTACAAAGCTTATTTAGATTCGCTACGTTTGATCTTAAGGGCAGCCTTGGAAATATTGTTACCAAAGGAACTCCGTTTAATAGCATTGATGCCTCTTTTGACATTAATGCTGGTGTGGCACAAACCAAGCAATTCACGATGGGTTTAGATCAGGCTCGGGTTGCCATGACGGGGCAAATTAATCTCCCTAAACAAACACAAGATTTACGCGTCACTATCTTCCCAACGATTGATGCAACTGCTGGATCACTCGCTGCCTTTGTCATCAACCCTATTGTTGGGCTTGGCGCATTAGTTGGTCAGTACCTAATTACGAGCCAAATCAATCGAAATTTTCAATCAGACTATTTAGTGCAGGGGTCTTGGGAAAATCCTGAGGTGATTCCTTTAGATCAAAGGGGTCAACCAATCGATGCTAAAACTTTAGATACGATCCGCAGTAAGGATTTGCTGAAAGAGCAAACTAAGCCAAGCAGCAGTTCTGGTCCACAAAGTAATCCGAGCAATTCCGGCACCCCCAATAAAACTCCTAACTAATACATCATGAGCACATCAGCAAGCAGTGCAGAACTCAAGATTTCCTCGATTCAGATGGTTTCTACCCCCGATGTACAAGAGAACCTATCTACAGCGAGCAGGCTCATCGCCGCTGCAGCGGCAGATGGTGCGCAGTTAGCCGTTCTACCCGAGTACTTTTGCTTGATGGGCCTCAAAGATACCGATAAAGTTCGCGCCAGAGAAGGCATTGGAAATGGCCCTATTCAAGAGCAGCTCTCCCAAATTGCTAAAGAGAATAATTTATATTTGGTGGCAGGCACCATTCCACTGGAAGCAAAAGATCCCAATAAAGTACTGAACACCACTCTTGTTTTTGATTCTGCTGGTCAAGTAATTTCTCGTTACGACAAAATTCATTTATTTGGCTTTCAAACCGCAACTGAGCGCTATCAAGAATCGGAAACAATTGAAGCCGGCAATAAACCAGGCCTCTTAAAACTTGCCATTAATGGGCATGATTGGACATTTGGCTTGAGTATTTGCTATGACCTACGTTTTCCAGAGCTCTATCGCGCCCTGGGCCAAGTTGACTGTCATATCATCCCCGCTGCATTTACTTACACTACTGGCAAAGACCATTGGGAAATCCTCTTACGTGCCCGAGCGATTGAAAATCAATGCTACGTCCTTGCTTCTGCACAGGGCGGAAAACATCAAAATCAACGTCGCACTTGGGGTAACAGCATGCTAATTGATCCATGGGGTGGCATCTTGGCTAACCTACCTGAGGGAGAAGGCTTTATTTCAGGGGTTTTATGCAAAGATAAATTAAACGAGGTACGCTCTAAGTTACCCGCACTTGCGCATCGTAAGCTTTAAAGAAAGACCTGCCGAATCACATGAATGCACCAGAAGCACTTTTCCCCGCCAATTGGACCAAAGCCAAAAAGCAAGCAGACCTCATTAAATTAGCAAAATCTATTTTGCTCGAGCCAACTGGACTATCTGAGCAAGATCTACATCACACCTTTGGCAACATGTTTACCCATCGGCTTGATGATGCAGACCTTTACTTCCAACACACACGCAGTGAAAGCTGGAGTCTTGAGGAAGGCATTGTTAAATCAGGCAGCTTCAATATTGATCAAGGTGTTGGTGTACGCGCCATCTATGGCGATAAGACGGCCTTCGCCTATTCAGATGAAATCAATTTAGAAGCCCTCAATAAAGCCGCAAAAGCAACTCGCGTCATCGGTCCAGAGGGCGGCAAGCAAGCAGTCGCCAACAAATTATTCAATCCAGTATCGAATAAGCTTTACTCAGACATCAACCCCTTAGATTCCCTACAGCCCAAAGAAAAAATTGCGCTGCTAGAAAGTATTGAGCGTCGCGCCAAAGCGCGTGACCCTCGCATCATTCAAGTGATGGCAAGCCTAGCTGGTGAGTTTGATGTTGTTTTAGTGGTGCGCGCAGACGGCTTATTAGCTGCTGATGTACGCCCGCTAGTGCGTGTATCAGTACATGTCATCGCCGAACAAAATGGTCGTCGTGAATCCGGATCTTCTGGGGGTGGCGCACGTCATGACTACCTCTATTTCAATACAGATCTCATCAATCGCTATGTTGATGAGGCAGTAGATGGAGCTCTGGTAAATCTAGAGTCCCGCCCGGCGCCTGCTGGCCCAATGACCGTAGTAATGGGGCCAGGCTGGCCTGGTGTTTTATTGCACGAGGCAGTTGGCCATGGTCTTGAGGGTGACTTTAATCGCAAAGGCTCTTCTGCTTTTGCCGGTCGTATTGGTCAGCGTGTTGCTGCCAAAGGGGTCACCGTTGTTGATGACGGAACTTTGTCTGGGCGTAGAGGATCTCTCAATATTGATGATGAAGGTACACCTACACAATGCACCACCTTGATTGAAGATGGCATCTTGAAGGGTTATATCCAAGATAGCCTGAACGCACGATTGATGAACATGCCTCTCACTGGCAATGGTCGTCGCGAAAGTTTTGCCTCACTACCAATGCCACGTATGACTAATACCTACATGTTGGCTGGCAAAGATGATCCGCAAGAAATTGTGGCAAGTATTAAACGAGGTCTATATGCAGTCAATTTCGGCGGCGGCCAAGTTGACATTACTAGCGGCAAATTTGTTTTTTCTGCCTCAGAAGCCTACTGGGTTGAGAACGGCAAAATTCAATATCCCGTCAAAGGCGCCACCATTATTGGTAGCGGTCCAGAATCCCTAAAACAGGTTTCTATGATCGGAAATGACCTCAAATTAGATGGTGGGGTGGGGGTTTGTGGCAAGGAAGGGCAAAGTGTTCCGGTTGGGGTTGGGCAGCCCACCTTGAGGATTGATAGCCTGACTGTGGGCGGGACTGCCTGAGATCGGGTAATTACGGCTTAAAATAGCCGGATGAGCCAACAAAATACGAATCCCGCTAATTGGTACTCCGCCGTCGACAAGACTTCGGATACTGACGATCAACGCATTGATAACATTTCTGTTCTGCCTCCGCCAGAGCATTTAATCCGCTTCTTTCCTATTTCTGGAACACCAACTGAAGCGCTGATTAGCAAAACTCGCAAAAAGATCCGCGACATTATTCATGGCAAAGATGACCGTTTACTCGTCATCATCGGACCTTGCTCTATTCATGATCCAAAAGCAGCGCTGGAATATTGTCAGCGCCTCTTGGCAGAGCGTGCGCGCTTTGCTGGTGAATTAGAAATTGTGATGCGCGTGTATTTTGAAAAGCCGCGCACTACTGTTGGCTGGAAGGGTTTGATTAACGACCCGTATCTAGATGAAAGCTATCGCATTGAAGAGGGCTTGCGCCTTGCGCGTCAAGTTCTGATGGAAATCAACCGCCTTGGCATGCCAGCAGGTAGCGAATTCTTGGATGTGATTTCTCCGCAGTACATTGCTGACCTCATTTCTTGGGGAGCAATTGGTGCGCGCACAACCGAGAGCCAAGTTCATCGCGAACTCGCTTCCGGCTTATCTGCACCTATAGGATTTAAGAATGGTACTGATGGCAATATCAAAATTGCTACAGATGCTATTCAAGCAGCTGGTCGTCCACATCACTTCTTATCCGTTCATAAGAATGGTCAAGTATCAGTAGTGGAAACCAAAGGCAATAAAGATTGCCACGTGATTTTGCGCGGCGGCAAAGAGCCCAACTATGAAGCCCAATACGTCCAGGCAGCCTGCTCTGAACTAGAAGCGGCCAAGCTTCCAGCCAGTTTGATGGTTGACCTTTCGCATGCCAACTCAAGCAAAAAGCATGAGCGTCAAATCGTAGTTGCAGATGATGTAGCACAGCAGATTGAAACTGGCTCACATCAGATTTTTGGTGTGATGGTAGAGAGCCATTTGAATGATGGTGCTCAGAAATTTACACCTGGAAAAGATGATCCAAGTAAGTTAGAGTACGGTAAGAGTATTACCGATGCTTGTATTAACTGGGATGACTCTGTCAAAGTGCTAGAGCGTCTTGCTACTGCCGTTAAGAATCGTAGAAGCAAGAAAAAGTAATTCGGATTACTAAAATCTGAGCTTGAAGTAATGCAACTAAAAGAGGCTAATTTATTTAGCCTCTTTTTTTTCGTGCTTCCAAAGTACGTCAGAACCACCGGCTGCACGATTCAGAATACGGGCAAGTACAAAGAGTAAGTCAGACAAACGATTGACGTATTGACGAGGAGAATCATATAAAGGCTCTTCCCAACCCAAGCGAACAATGGAGCGCTCTGCTCTGCGGCAAACAGTACGACAAACGTGTGCTTGTGCAGCAGCACGAGTGCCACCTGGCAAAATAAACTCCGTTAAAGGCGGTAATTGTTGGTTGTATTTCTCGAGCCAAACATCTAACTGAGCTACATGCTCAGGATTGAGGAGTTTGTAATTTGGGATGCAAAGCTCACCGCCTAAATCAAATAAATCGTGCTGCACCTGCAGAAAAAGCTCATCCAATTCAGTAGAAATGCCTTCCGGGATCTCCTCGGTCATCAAAACCCCAATTTCCGAGTTCAACTCATCGATATCACCCATAGCGCAGATACGCAGGTGATCCTTCTCTACGCGACTTCCGTCACCTAAGCCCGTCATTCCTGCATCCCCGGTTCTAGTGGCGATTTTTGATAGTCGATTTCCCATAAGCTTAATTATAGGTAAATGGCTAAAATGATTCCTATGAATATGGTGACCCCACCCCCCGAATTAGCCGCTATTAGCGCCCTTCAGTCCAAATTGGTTTCGGCCTTACGCCCAATCCTGCCGGAATATGCCCTCTTATGGGAGCCAGAAGACACTATTCCATATGAATGCGATGGTTTGGCTGCTTATCGACGGATGCCTTTGGCGGTGGCTTTACCGGAAACTGAAGAGCAAGTGGCTCAAATTTTGAAGATTTGCTATGCGATGCAAATTCCGGTTGTGCCCCGTGGATCGGGCACAGGACTTTCTGGTGGTGCGATGCCTCTTTCTCAGGGATTGGTATTGTCACTAGCCAAGCTTAAGAAAATTATCAGCATTGATCCATTCACTCGCACCGCAGTAGTTCAGCCTGGCGTGCGCAATCTCGCAATCTCTGAAGCTGTTGCTCATCTGGGTTTGTATTACGCGCCAGATCCATCCTCTCAAATTGCCTGCTCTATCGGTGGCAACGTCAATGAAAACTCCGGTGGTGTGCACTGCCTTAAATACGGCCTAACCTTGCACAACGTTTTGCGTGTTCGTGGAATACTCATGAACGGTGAGATTGTTGAATTTGGTGGCTTAGCACCAGATGCACCTGGCCTGGACTTACTAGCAATCATGATGGGTAGTGAAGGCATGCTCGCGGTAGTTACTGAAGTCACCGTTAAATTGGTTGCTAAACCAAAATTAGCTCGCGTGATTATGGCGAGTTTTGACGACATCGAAAAAGGTGGTAACGCTGTTGCTGCCATTATTGCTGCTGGCATTATTCCTGCTGGCTTAGAGATGATGGATAAAGCCACCACGCGCGCTGTAGAAGAGTTTGTACATGCTGGTTATGACTTAGATGCTGAAGCGATTTTGCTCTGCGAATCTGATGGCACGCCAGAAGAAGTTGCTGAAGAAATCGAGCGCATGACGAAGGTGCTCGAAGAAGCCGGCGCAAGCGGTATTCAGATTTCTAAAGATGAGAGTGAGCGCTTGAAGTTTTGGAGTGGGCGTAAGAACGCATTCCCGGCTGCAGGTCGCTTAGCACCTGACTACTACTGCATGGATGGCACGATACCGCGTCGCCATATTGCCACTTTGCTTAAACGTATTCAGGGTATGGAAGCAAAGTATGGTCTTGGCTGCTTGAATGTATTCCATGCGGGTGATGGCAATATGCATCCACTCATCCTATTTAACGGCGCTGATCAAGAGGAGTGGCATCGCGCTGAAGACTTCGGTACTGAAATTTTAGAAGCTTGTGTAGAGCTTGGCGGAACCATCACCGGTGAACATGGCGTTGGCATCGAAAAAATTAATTCGATGTGCGTGCAATTTGGTGAAGGTGAGCGCGAATCCTTCTGGGGCGTGAAGAGTGCTTTTGATCCAGAAAAACTACTTAACCCAGACAAAGCAATTCCAACTTTGAGTCGTTGTGCAGAATATGGTCGCATGCGCATTAGCGGCGGCCAATTACCTCACCCTGAGTTGGAGCGCTTTTAATAATGAGTCACTCCAATTTACACATTGATGCATTTCGCGAACAAATTCTGAATGCAGCCAAGAATAAAACCCCGCTCTCCATTGAAGGGGGTGGCACAAAATCTTGGTATGGCAATTCCAATTGCTATACAAAGCTTGATGCGCGCTCTTACTCAGGGATCTTGGAATACCAACCAGAAGAATTGGTGATCACTGCTTGTGCCGGCACTCCGCTAAAAGAAATTGAAGCAGCTCTCAAAGCAAAAAATCAGGTGCTTGCATTTGAGCCGCCACACTTTGGCGAGAACGCAACCTTTGGTGGTGCAATTGCTGCTGGTCTTGCTGGTCCAGGCCGCATCACCGTTGGTAATTTCCGCGACTTCGTATTGGGTGCGCGTATCCTTGACGGCAAAGGTCAGGACCTTTCCTTTGGCGGCAAGGTAATGAAGAACGTAGCTGGATATGACGTTTCTCGTTTACTGCCTGGCTCTTTGGGAACCCTTGCGCTTTTATTGGAAGCCTCAGTCAAGGTGCTGCCTAAACCTGCAGCGACAGCCACCTTGCGTTGCCAGCTTTCCCAAGAGAAAGCACTTAAAGTTCTTAATGAGTGGGCTGGTCAACCACTGCCACTTTCCGCAAGCTGCTGGATTGGTTCTGCTAAAGGCGGAGACGGGGAGTTAACTTTCCGCCTCGCGGGAGCCGGAGCTGCGGTTAAAGCTGCGATTCCCCTCATGAGCTCACTAGTAAATGCCGCGGAGATTAATGAAGAAACTGCAGAACATTTCTGGAATGATTTGCGCGAACAAAAAGTTTCTGCATTTGCAAATCTTGGCGCAGATCAAACTCTATATCGTTTAGCGCTACCTGCTGCCTGTGGCTCCATTGCCATACACGGTGCTAACGATGAAATCATTTTGGAGTGGCATGGTCAACAACGCTGGATTAAAGCACCTGGTGATGAAGCCACTTTCAAAGCTATCAAAGCACTGGCAAATTCTCATGGTGGACATGCAACTCGTTTTAGACAAGGTGCAAATGTAGATTCTTCATATCAACGCTTCACCCTACTCTCAGAGCAAGCCCACTCTAAAGCCCTTGAAGCAGTGCAAGAACGCTTGAGATCGGCCTTTGATCCTGCTGGCGTATTTGCCACTAAACGTCTTCCATAAGTATTTCTATGCAAACTCAACTCGCCCCTCAATTTGCCAACACACCGGAAGGTATCGAGGCAGCCCGCATTCTAGGCAAATGTGTTCACTGCGGTTTTTGTACAGCCACTTGCCCCACCTACCAAATACTGGGTGATGAGTTAGATGGTCCACGTGGACGCATCTATCTGATTAAGCAAATCGCTGAAGGTCAATCGCCCACCGAAAAGACTCGCTTACATTTAGACCGCTGCTTAACATGTCGCAATTGCGAGAGCACTTGCCCAAGTGGTGTGCAATACGGAAACCTCATAGATATTGGTCGTAAGTGGGCAGAAGAAAATACACCTGAGCGTCCAATCGGTCAGCGCTTAACTCGATGGGCTCTGAAAGAAGGTCTGACTAAGCCGGCTTTATTTAATACTGCAATGACCTTAGGTCGCCTAGTGCGTCCATTGATGCCTAGTGGGATTAAACGCAAGATTCCACTGACTATTAATAAAGCATTAGCCAAATCCACCGATGCCCACGCAAGGCCGACTGCAGCGCATCAGCGCAAAATGGTTTTGCTAGAAGGTTGCGTACAACCTGGCATGCTTCCAAATATCAACTCAGCAACAGCACGCGTACTCAACGCACTCAAGATCCAGCTGATCAGTGCGCCTAATGCCACTTGTTGTGGAGCCTTGCGTTATCACCTGAATGATCAAGCCGGTGGCTTAGATAATGCCAAGCAAAATATTGATGCTTGGTGGCCCCTAGTAGAAAGTGGTGTCGAAGCTATTGTGATGACTGCATCAGGCTGTGGTGTGATGGTCAAAGACTATGGCCATCTATTTGCGAATGACCCTACTTATGCCGCTAAAGCAAAGAAGATTTCAGACTTGACCAAGGATATTTCTGAGATTTTGCCGTCATTACAAAATGAACTCGTGCAACTAGTTGGAGCCGATCCTAAGCCAGGAGTGGTGTATCACCCACCCTGCACTCTTCAGCATGGTCAACAAGTCCGCGGCAAGGTTGAGGGACTACTTTCCAGCATCGGTATTGGCGTTCGTTTATGCGCCGATAGCCACCTTTGCTGTGGATCTGCCGGCACTTATTCGGTGACTCAACCAGAACTCTCTGAACAACTTCGTAAAAACAAGTTAACGCACTTAAATGCAGCATGCGAGGAATCAGGCGCCGAGGTTATTGTTTCTGGAAATATTGGCTGCATAGCCCACCTTCAGCAAGATGACACGCCAGTGGTGCATTGGATCGAAATCGTAGATCAATTAGTTAGCAAATCTTCTAAGGCCTCATGAATTCCATTGTTGTAAATCTGATGCAAGTCAGACAGCGAATTGAACTTGCTGCTTTAGCAGCAAAACGTGAGCCTGAAGAAATTGAACTTCTAGCGGTTAGCAAAACCTTCCCGGCTGCAGCGGTTGAAGAAGCCATGCATTCAGGTCAATCCGCCTTTGGTGAAAACTATGTCCAAGAGGCAGTAGAAAAAATTGAGAAGTTAGCCAAGTTAAAGCCTTGGTTGACATGGCACTTTATCGGCCCACTCCAAAGCAATAAAACTAGAGAAGTAGCGCAACACTTCGACTGGGTTCATAGTGTAGATCGCCTCAAAATTGCAGAACGCCTATCAGCTCAAAGGGGTGAATTTCCTGATTTACCGCCTTTAATGGTTTGCGCACAAATCAATGTGAGTGAAGAAGACAGTAAAAGCGGGGTTTCCTTCGCTGAAGTCGAAGAGCTTTGCAACACCATCACCTCTCTACCAAACCTGGTTCTACGTGGATTGATGGCTATTCCTGCGCCCAATCCAGATCCCATCAAACAACGCCAGGCTTTTGCAGCCGTACAAGATTGTTTTAAGAAAATTCAGGTAGCGCACGCCACTGAACTGGGATACCAATTTTTTGACACTCTATCGATGGGGATGTCAGATGATTTAGAGGCTGCAATTGCCGAAGGTAGCACTATTGTTCGTGTTGGCACCGCCATTTTTGGGAAGCGCGATAAGATTAGCAAATGAGCATAAATAAAACCGCACAAAACAATAGCAACGCCCACATCACTTTCATTGGCGGCGGCAATATGGGGCGCGCCCTGATCAGCGGCCTACTTGCTAACGGATTTGAACCCAGTCAAATTTCAGTTGTAGAGGCGAACGCTGCAACCGCCCTAAAGTTACATGAAGATTTTGGCGTGCAAGGTATTGCCGCACTAGAGCAAATCGCTTTTGACTTCTCTAAAAATAATGTTGTTGTCATGGCAATTAAGCCGCAAGACTTTAATGTTGTTGCCAAAGGCTTGGCAGCCAAGCTCAAACACGCCACTGCACCTGGCCCACTCATTCTGAGCATCGCTGCTGGCATTCGCTTAAAAGACATGAGCCGCTGGTTGGATCACACACGCTGTGTACGTGCCATGCCAAATACACCAGCCTTAATTGGCAAAGGTATTACTGGTCTCTTTGCAGATACTGCTGTGAATCAATCAGACCGCGCATTAGCTGAAACGATTTGTCATGCTGTGGGTCAAGCAGTTTGGGTTCAAGAAGAAAAACTCATGGATGCAGTCACTGCCGTTTCAGGTAGCGGCCCTGCTTATGTCTTTGCATTTCTTGAGGCAATGCAGTCTGCTGGCGAGAAACTGGGGCTTGATACAGCGACAGCACGCAAACTGGCCTATGCAACACTTGAAGGTGCTACACAGCTAGCCCACAATTCCGATGAGCATGCTGGTGTCTTACGTGAAAGAGTGACCTCGAAGGGCGGCACAACTGCAGCTGCATTAGATGTCATGAAGCAGCAGGGTTGGCATGAGATCCTAGAAAAAGCAATTGATGCAGCAAGCCAACGTGGTAAAGCTATGGGTGATGAACTCGGCAAGAGTTAAGCGGTCGGTTGTCTAGTGAACTGCTAGCCCCAATACAATCCCAAGAAATAAAAACCCGCCTAGCCAGTTGTTGTGGCGAAAAGCCTTAAAGCAACTATCTCTATTACGAGTAGACACCAACTTGAGGTGGTAGATTGCGCAAGCTAATGCTGCGAACCAGCCCAACAAAAAATAATTACTTAAGTTAGCTAACTGCGCCACCCATAACTGACTCAGAAAAAGCATCCCATAGCTTATTGCAATAGCAACGACATCGTATTGACCGAAAGTAATCGCCGAAGTTCTCAGACCTAGGCGACGATCATCATCGCGGTCGACCATGGCATAAGCAGTGTCATAGGCTATTGCCCAAAAGATATTGCCAATAAATAAGCACCAAGCCTCTAGGGGAACAAAATCCAGAATCGCCGCGTATGCCATGGGGATGCCAAAGCCAAAAGCAATGCCCAGGACTGCTTGGGGCATTGCAAAAAAGCGTTTGGTGAATGGGTAGATAAACGCTACTAGCAGAGCAAGTACTGACAGTTGCTTTGTAAATGCGTTCAAGGGCTGGATCAGTAAAAAAGCCATGAAAGCCAGTACACCAGCAACTGCCACTGCCTCCTTACCCGAAATCTTTCCACTCGTTACTGGACGACCTTGCGTTCTTTTGACATGACGATCAAAGTCACGATCAGCATAGTCATTGATTGCACATCCAGCGCTGCGCATCAAAAACGTACCTGCGACAAATATCAGCAAAATAGATAAATCAGGCACCCCACTACTTGCCAACCACAGCGCCCAAAGTGTCGGCCACAAAAGCAACAGCGTGCCAATAGGTTTATCTAACCTAATTAAATACCCGTAAGCAATAAAGCGCTCTTTTAAACTCATGATGTGATTATCAAGCTTTTAGAAACTCCGCACGAGATCCAAGCCAACGTTCCAAATGGCGCTCTACCAGATCTGCATGCTCGACGAGCAATCGATCAGCCGCCTGTTGAGCAAGCTCAATCAACCAAGCGTCTCGCTGTAGATCAACAAAGCGCAACATAGCATCACCAGATTGCTTGGCGCCAAGTAATTCGCCAGGACCACGTAGAGATAAATCGCGTTCAGCAATCACAAACCCATCTGAAGTCTCACGTAAGGTTTGCAAACGTTCCTTAGCAGCCATTGAGAGAGGTTCGGCATACATCAAAATACACACCGAATCTGCAGAGCCTCTGCCTACCCGCCCTCGCAGTTGATGAATCTGGGCATATCCAAAGCGCTCAGCGTGCTCGATCACCATCAGCGCTGCATTGGGTACATCGACACCAACCTCAATCACCGTGGTGGCAACTAGGAGCTGGATCTCGTTTGCTTTAAAGGCAGCCATGACAGCCGCTTTTTCTTCTGCCTTGAGTCTGCCATGCACCAATCCGACCTTAAAGTCGGGCAGCGCTTGTGTGAGCTGCTCAAAACTCTCGACTGCGGTTTGCAGCTGAAGTGCCTCAGACTCTTCAATCAAGGGACAAACCCAGTAAGCCTGCAACCCTTTTGATAGCCAACTTTGCAAACCACCAATCACCTCATCACGGCGACTGGCTTTCACTACTTTAGTGGCAATCGGTTTACGCCCTGGGGGTAACTCATCAATGACAGAAACATCCAAGTCAGCGTAATAAGTCATCGCCAATGTTCGAGGAATAGGCGTAGCTGACATCATCAACTGATGACAGTAAAACAATTCCGAGCCAACACGTTGCTGAATCTCAAGTCGCTGCCTAACGCCAAAGCGATGTTGCTCATCAATGACTGCGAGACCTAACCTAGCAAAACTGACGCTCTCCTGAATCAAAGCATGCGTACCAATAATAAGTTGGGCTTGGCCATTCTCAATCACCTCTTGTGCCAGTCTTTTTTCTTTGACTTTTAAGCTACCAGATAGCCAGGCGATTTTTACTCCTAAAGGCTCGAACCACTCTTTCATTTTGAGATAGTGCTGCTCGGCCAAGATCTCGGTAGGCGCCATGATGGCCGCTTGATAACCGTGATCCATTACTCGGGCGGCAGCCAAGGCAGCCACTACAGTCTTGCCACTACCCACATCCCCCTGCAGAAGGCGGTTCATCGGAAAAGATTTAGAGAGGTCATTACTAATTTCTGACCAAACACGCTCTTGTGCACTTGTTAATTTAAAGGGTAGGACTTTCAGCAAGCCATCTTCAAAACTGGACGTTTTATTTTTATCCCTACTCCCATCACTCATTCTTGCAAAGCTTGGCGCATGTCGCTCACGACGAATTGCATGCGCTCTCTTTAAAGAAATTTGTTGCGCTAACAACTCCTCAAATTGCACTCTGCGCCACGCAGGATGAGTGCGCTCTAGTAGTGATTGGGTATTAGCGTCAGCAGGCGGTTGATGCAGATAAGTAATGGCTGCTTGTAAATTTGGCCAGTCATTACTCGGCAATAACTCCGCTATCAATTTTTTAGGCAAGAACTCCGCCAAGCTATCTTGCAGACTGGGGTCATGCAAAGCTTTTGTCACTGCTTTACGAATAATGGTTTGTGATACGCCAACGCTGGCTGGATAGACTGGAGTCAGACTAGCTGGCAGTGGAGCATCTGGCGCTAAAGCTCGCACAGTCGGGTGCACCATTTCTGGACCCTGAAAACCTTCTCGCACTTCACCGCGTACTCGAATATTGACCCCGACCGCCATCTGCTTTTGCTGGCTTGGATAGAAATTCAGAAAGCGGAGGTTTAAGGTTTCAGTCTCATCCTCAATGGTGACGACCATTTGTCTTCTCGGCCGAAATAAGACCTGATTACGGATGACTACACCCTGGGTCTGGGCTGAGTTAAATCGACCCTGAGCAATGGCCTCCTCGATGGTTAACAACTCAGTCTCATCCTCATAGCGGGATGGTAAGTGCAAAGCAAGGGCCATAGGGCTGTCTAAACCCATCTTTTGGAGTGTGCTTGGCGCTTGTTTAGTAGTCATCGTTAAAATCTAATACCTGATGGTAATGCTATGCAACTTTCCGACTTCAATTACGAACTTCCTGCCGAACTAATCGCCCAGCATCCTTTGGCGAATAGAACCGATAGCCGCCTCTTAGAGGTCAAGGCTGATGGGCCAAATCACGTCCAATTGGTAGATCGACAGTTTAAGGACATTCTGAGCATTGTTCAGCCAGGGGACTTATTGGTCTTTAATGACACCAAGGTTATTCCTGCGCGTTTGCATGGCAAAAAGGAAACCGGTGGGAATGTTGAGCTACTGATTGAGCGCATTAGTGGCGAAAAACAGGCTTGGGTACAAATTAGAGCCTCTAAGGTACCAAAAACTGGAACCACTGTTCATATTCACAATCAGGCTGGCGAAACCTTTCCTGTAGAAATGATTGGATATGACGGACGTTTTTACGAGGTGCGCTTTCCTGAAAATGTCTTTTCATTACTTGAGCGCTTTGGTGAACTCCCGCTACCCCCTTACATCGAACATCAACCCGATGGAGAGGATGCACAACGCTACCAAACAGTCGTCGCCAAAAATCCAGGTGCAGTAGCAGCCCCTACGGCTGGCCTGCATTTTGATGAAGCTATTTTGCAAAAGCTAAAAGGGTTAGGTGTCACTCAAGCAACAGTTACCCTACATGTCGGTGCCGGAACATTCACCCCAGTACGCGAAGAAGATCTTTCAAAACACAAGATGCATTACGAGTGGTTTTCTATTCCCAATGAAACCTTGCAAGCAATAGAAGCCACCAAGAAAAATGGTGGCAGAGTGATTGCAGTAGGCACCACCAGCCTACGCGCCCTAGAGAGTCAAGCAGCTAGCGGGCAAAGCAGTGGCGAAACGAATCTCTTTATCACCCCAGGCTATCAATTTAAAACGGTAGACTGTTTGTTAACAAACTTTCATCTGCCAAAATCTACCTTATTGATGCTGGTGAGCGCATTTGCGGGAATGGAAAACATTCGCGCCGCTTATCAACATGCCATTCATCAGAAGTATCGTTTCTTCAGTTATGGAGATGCGATGTTTCTTTGCCGACTTGAGAATACAAAGCTATGACCAAACCCGTTCACTTCAACATCCTGGCGCGTGACTCACAAAGCCCTGCCCGCCTTGGTCAACTTGATCTCCCGCACGGCAGCGTGCAAACGCCGATCTTCATGCCGGTGGGAACTTATGGCACCGTGAAAGCCATGACACCACGCGATCTCAATGAAGCCAAGGCGCAAATTATTTTAGGAAATACTTTTCATCTCTGGTTAAGGCCTGGATTGGATGTCGTTAAGAAGCATGGTGGCTTGCATCGCTTTATGGGGTGGGATAAGCCCATTCTTACTGACTCGGGTGGCTTTCAAGTATTTAGCCTAGGCGCTCTTCGCAAGATCTCTGAAGAGGGGGTGACCTTTGCATCACCCATTAACGGTGACAAACTATTTATGTCACCAGAAGTATCGATGGAAATTCAGGCGGTGCTCAATAGCGATATCGCCATGCAGTTTGATGAATGTACTCCCTATGAAATTAAGGGACAACCAACTTCTGAAAAAACAGCGCGCGCTTCTCTAGAGATGTCACTTCGCTGGGGTGATCGCTCACTCAAGCGTTTTCGCGAACTGGAGACTGGTAACGGTCTCTTTGGCATTGTTCAAGGTGGCATGTTTGAGAATCTCCGAGAATTTTCTTTAGATGCCGTTAGTCAACAGGGTTTTGATGGCATTGCTATTGGCGGGTTGTCTGTTGGCGAACCAAAACCTGAGTTTGAGCGGATCCTGAATTTCACAGCCCCAAAACTGCCAGAACACATGCCCCACTATTTGATGGGGGTAGGCACTCCAGAAGATCTCATTTTGGGCGTCAGTTTAGGCATCGACATGTTTGATTGCGTCATGCCTACCCGAAATGCCCGTAATGGCTGGCTCTTTACCCGCTTTGGTGACCTCAAGCTACGCAATTCTGGGTACAAGGACGATGATCGCCCTGTTGACCCTACGTGTGCCTGCTATACCTGCCAAAACTTCACCAGATCCTACTTAAATCACCTCCAAAAGGCGAATGAGATCCTAGGATCCCAACTCAATACCATCCACAACCTGTCCTATTACCTCCAGCTCATGTCCGAGGTTCGCGAATCCCTCAGCAAGGACCGCTTTAGCGCTTATCGCGAGGAATTTCATAGCAATCGCCAACGTGGTGTTGAGCCTGGACAGGACTAATAGCCCTACAGGAGGCAAAACCCCCTGCAAATCACCTTCAAAGCCCCACACAGTTTAGAATTGCGGGTTACGGCCTCAGGTTTACAGGCCGAAAAACAAGGCAGTTTTTAATTGGTAATTAACGGAGGTTTTGTATGTGGATTAGTAACGCTTTTGCCCAAGCTCCTGCAGCGGGCGCAGATTCTGGTGGCTTGATGAGCTTCCTTCCTTTGGTTCTGATGTTTGCAGTGTTGTATTTCATCATGATTCGCCCACAAATGAAGCGTCAAAAAGAAACTAAAGCAATGCTTGAGTCATTAGGCGTTGGCGATGAAGTGGTTACGGTTGGCGGCATCATGGGCAAAGTAACAGCGCTCAAAGATCAAGTGGTTACCGTTGAAATTTCTGCAGGCACTGAAGTACAGCTGCAAAAAGGCGCTATCACAACGGTATTGCCAAAAGGCACACTGAAGTCTGCTTAACGCATTTGCTTAATACGTCTTACTAAAAGTATCTCAATATGAATCGCTACCCTCTCTGGAAATATCTAGTCATCGCCGTTGCATTACTAATCGGCGGACTATATTCATTACCCAATTTCTATGGTGAGGCTCCAGCGGTTCAAGTCTCGTCTGCCAAACCAACCATTAAGGTTGATTTGGCAACGCAGTCTCGTGTCGAAAAAATTCTGACTGAGGCCAACATTAATAACACCGGCATTTTCTTTGAAGTTGCCGGCAATGTAGGCTCCATCAAAGTTCGTTTTGATAATACGGACATTCAATTACGCGCTCGCGATCTTTTGCAGCAAAAATTGAACGTTGATCAAAATGATCCTAACTACACCGTTGCATTAAATTTACTTTCCAATACCCCGGGATGGCTAAATGCAATGAATGCATTGCCAATGCCTTTAGGTCTCGACCTGCGTGGTGGCGTGTACTTCCTATTGCAGGTGGATATGAAGGGTGCTGTTCAGAAGAAGGTTACTTCTTTAGCAACCGATATTCGTAGTCAATTGCGCGATAAGAGCATTCGTCATCAAGGTATTGAGCGTGGCCCTGATTTCATCTCCATTAATTTTGGCAGTACAGCTGACGCTGAAGCAGCCCGTACAGTATTGATGACTGCTCAACCAGAGCTGATTTGGCAAGTGAAGCCTACTGGTCTTTCGCCAAAAGTGGTTGGTGAATTTAAGCCAACCGCATTAAAAGAAATTCAAGACAACGCAGTTAAACAAAACATCATCACCTTAAATAAACGTGTGAACGAATTGGCTGTTAAAGAGCCAGTGATTCAGCAACAAGGTGCCGAGCGAATCGTCGTGCAATTACCAGGCGTTCAAGATACGGCCCGTGCGAAAGACATTATTGGCCGCACAGCCACACTCGAAGCTCGCTTAGCTGACCCGCTTATCTCGGCAATTCCTTTGGGTGAAATACCTCCTCCAGGCATGGATACCTTCCGCTTTGGTGAAAACCGATTAGGCGTATTTAAAAAGTCCGTGATTTTCAGTGGTGACCGCATTACTGATGCCAGCGCTGGCTTTGACCAAAACCAACGTCCTGCCGTAAACATCTCGCTGGATGCTGCTGGCGGCCGCGTCATGCAAGAAGTAACTCGTGAAAACATTGGCAAGCCAATGGGTATGATCTTGTTTGAAAAAGGCAAGGGCGAAGTACTCACTATTGCCACTATTCAAAGTGAATTTGGCTCTAAGTTCCAAATCACAGGTCAACCCACCACTGAGAGCGCTAATGACTTGGCGCTTCTCTTGCGCGCAGGCTCGTTAGCAGCGCCAATGGAAATCATCGAAGAGCGCACTATCGGACCAAGCTTAGGCGCAGAAAATATTGAAAAGGGTTTCAAGTCCTTGCTGATTGGTTTTACTGCTATCTCTATTTTTATGGTGGCGTACTACTTACTATTTGGCACTTTCTCTGTTGTCGCCTTGGCAGTCAACTTGCTATTGCTGATCTCAGTACTCTCCATGTTGCAGGCTACGCTCACCTTGCCAGGTATCGCAGCGATGGCCTTAGCTCTCGGTATGGCGATTGACTCCAACGTATTGATTAACGAACGTATTCGTGAAGAGTTACGCAATGGCGCAGCACCGCAAACGGCCATTGCCGTCGGTTTCGATAAAGCTTGGGCGACGATTTTGGATTCAAACGTGACTACTTTGATTGCTGGTCTCGCACTATTAGCGTTTGGTTCTGGTCCGATTAAAGGCTTCGCAGTAGTTCACTGCTTAGGCATTCTGACTTCAATGTTCTCGGCTGTCTTCTTCTCACGTGGCCTTGTTAACCTCTGGTACGGCAGACATAAGAAGATTCAAAAACTCGCTATCGGCCAAGTTTGGCGCCCACAGGAGAAATAAGCCATGGAATTTTTCCGGATCAAAAAAGATATCCCCTTTATGCGCCATGCATTGGTGCTTAATGCGATTTCCTTAATTACCTTCTTAGCAGCAGTCTTCTTCCTCTGGCATAACGGCCTACACCTCTCCATCGAATTTACTGGTGGCACGGTGATGGAAGTTAGCTATCCACAGACTGCGCCATTGGACTCCATCCGCACTAAGGTTGAGAAGCTTGGTTACGCAGATACCCAAATCCAGAACTTTGGCAGCTCACGCGATGTAATGATTCGTCTGCCTTTACAAAAGGATGCTGAAGGCAAGCTGATTTCCTCGGCCGATCAAAGTTCTGCAGTGATGCAGGTGCTTGATCCGGCCGCAACTGGTGCTAAGCTCCAGCGCGTTGAATTTGTCGGCCCACAGGTTGGACGTGAATTAGCCATGGATGGTTTGATGGCATTGCTATTTGTCATCATTGGCATCGTGGTTTACCTCTCGTTCCGCTTTGAGTGGAAGTTTGCAGTTGCAGGCATCATCGCGAACTTGCATGACATCGTGATCATTCTAGGTTTCTTCGCATTTTTCCAATGGGAGTTCTCACTCTCTGTATTGGCAGCAGTCCTTGCAGTTCTGGGCTACTCCGTCAATGAATCCGTGGTGATCTTTGACCGTATTCGCGAAAACTTCCGCAAGTATCGCAAGATGAATACCCGTGAAATCATTGATAACGCAATCACCAGCACCATTAGCCGCACCGTAATTACTCACGGCAGTACTGAGATGATGGTTTTAGCAATGCTCATTTTCGGCGGCCCAACCCTCTTCTATTTCGCCTTAGCACTGACTATTGGTATTTTGTTTGGTATTTACTCTTCAGTGTTCGTGGCTGCGGCATTAGCCATGTGGCTTGGTGTTACTCGTGAAGATTTAGTCAAGGGTGACAAAAAGCCTGATGACGAAGCTCGCAAAGACGACCCTAACTACGGGGCAACGGTTTAAATTAGCGAGTAGTTTGCTGATCAAGGGCAGCTAATATTCTTTTAGTTGCGCCTTGGTGTTTTACTGAGTAGGTCTTTGCTGCCTCGCTCATTTTTCTAAGCTCCCCAGTATGTGAGAGTAGCTCTTTTAAAGATTCCATCAAGGCAATCGGTTCGGTCAACAGCAGTTCACCCTGAATTCGTTTTGCTGCGCCAATATCTAGGGCATCCAAGGTTGCTTGCTGAAAGTTATAAGTGTGTTCACCTAATAAAACAGGGCACCCTGCAGCACAAGCCTCGATCAGATTCTGGCCTCCAAAGGGTAGCAGGCTACCTCCCATCAGAACCAAGTTAGATGCGCTGTAATACATCGGCATCTCACCCATAGAGTCACCCAAAATAATATCCAAACCAGCGCACTCACTTGGAACGCCAGACCATTCACTACGCCGGCGAAAGCTGAAACCAGCAACACTGATCTGATCTGCCACCTCTGCGAATCGCTCTGGATGGCGAGGCACCAAACACAGCAAAGGAGGGGTGGAAAATGCATTACTTAACAGCAAATCTTTCCAAGCCTTCAGAATGATGACCTCCTCGCCATCACGGGTACTTGCGGCGCACACCATCAAGCGATTACTTGCATGTAAGTCTTGCTGCCAAGCTTTTCCTTGCTCCACAAGAACAGCATCAAGCGGCACATCAAATTTGAGATTACCCACAATCTGCACATTCTGAACGCCTAAGCTTCGGTAACGTCCGGCATCAAATTCAGTCTGCGCCAAGATGCCGGCAAAAGCCTGAAATAAAGCACGTCCGGCTTTACCAAATCGATTAACGCGACGGGCGCTGCGCTCTGATAAACGAGCATTCACTAGAAACAGGGGTAGCCCAATCTCTTTGCAGCGAAAGACTACGGTTGGCCATGCTTCGGTCTCCATAAAGAGACCTAACTTCGGTTTAAATGTTTTTAAGAAATGCTCAACAGCCCAACAAATGTCATATGGCAAATAAACTTGTCGAATTTTTCCAGAGGCAATCTCTTTGGCAAATAACTGTTTACCAGTGCGACGACCATTCAAAGTCATATGGGTTAGCAAAATAGCCTCGCCCTTAGCCAAATAGGCTTCAATCAAAGGCTGAGCTGCGCGAGTTTCTCCTACTGAGACCGCATGAATCCAAATATCTTGCTGAGTTACAGGCTTGCTATAGCCAAAACCCAAGCGCTCAGGAATGTGGTGTAGATACGAAAAAGCATGTCGAGCACGCCAAGCTAAGCGGATGAATGCCAATGGCAACAATAGATGCCACAGCAATTGGTAAGCAGCAAACCAGATTCGGGGACGTGCCCCGTACTCTGAATTGGTAGTCAAACTCACTTTTTGAGACGTTCGGTCAACTCAACCGCCTTACCCAAGTAAGAAGATGGGGTCATCTCCAACAAGCGTGCCTTTGCATCATCAGGAATCTTCAAGCCACGAATAAAGGTTTGCAGATCCGCTTGATTGATGCCCTTGCCGCGAGTCAATTCTTTTAGCTGCTCGTATGGATTCTCAATGCCATAGCGACGCATCACTGTTTGTACTGGCTCAGCCAATACTTCCCAGCATGCATCTAAGTCAGCAGCAATCGCTGCAAGATTCACCTCTAATTTGCTAAGGCCGCGCAAGGCGCTGTCATAGGCCAGTACGCTGTGACCAAATGCAGGGCCTAGATTACGCAACACGGTGGAATCAGTGAGGTCACGCTGCCAACGTGAGATCGGTAATTTTTCAGCGAGATGGCGAAGCAATGCATTAGCCACACCCAAATTACCTTCAGAGTTTTCAAAGTCAATTGGGTTAACTTTATGCGGCATAGTAGAAGAGCCAATCTCGCCCGCTTTAGTGCGCTGCTTGAAATATCCAACAGAGATGTAAGCCCAGAAGTCGCGGTCCATATCCAAAAGAATCGTATTAGCACGAGCAATAGCATCAAAGAGCTGCGCCATCCCATCATGCGGCTCAATTTGAATAGTGTAAGGATTGAAAGTTAAACCAAGACGTTTCTCAACCACGTTCTTGGAGAAATTTTCCCAGTCAAAATCAGGGTAAGCAGACATGTGAGCGTTGTAATTACCAACTGCACCGTTCATCTTGCCCAGCAATGGGGCTGCAGCGATAGAGTCAATTGCACGCTCTAAACGCTTGGCGATATTAGCAATCTCCTTACCTAAGGTACTTGGCGATGCAGGCTGTCCATGCGTACGAGACAGTAAGGGTACCTTGGCGTGCTCAAGCGCTAAATCAGTGAGAACAGAAAGAACCTTGCGAAGTTGTGGCAGCAGCACTTCATCGCGAGCACCACGTAACATCAAGCCATGAGAAGTATTGTTAATGTCTTCTGATGTGCATGCAAAGTGAATGAACTCACTTGCTTTTAATAAATCAGGGCGACCCGCTACTTTTTCTTTCAAGAAATACTCAACCGCTTTTACGTCATGGTTGGTTACCGCTTCGATATCTTTAATGCGCTGAGCATCGGCATCGGAAAAGTTTTCAGGCAACGAAAGCAAAAAAGCTTCGTCAGCAGCATTAATTGTTGGCACATCAGGAAGACCAGCAGCAGCCAAAGCCAAGAGCCAATGAATTTCCACAAAAACACGTTGGCGCATGAACGCAGCTTCGGAAAGCCAAGGACGCAAAGCATCTAGCTTTCCGGCATAACGGCCGTCTAGAGGTGAAAGGGCATTAAGGGTTGAAAGCGGCTGACTCACGAATATTGCCTTTGCATTGAATATGTCAATAAAACCTGATTTTAATGCGTTCCGGCGCACAGCAAAGCCCAAATAGGATAGCTATACTTGAGCCCATGAAACTAATCGGATCCCTCACCAGCCCCTATGTACGTAAAGTACGCATTGTTTTTAACGAGAAAAAGGTCGATGTAGACCTCGAATTGGAGAATGTCTGGGCCGCAGACACCAAAATCGGCTCTATAAACCCACTTGGGAAGGTCCCATGCCTAATTGCTGATGATGGAGAGGCCATTTATGACTCTCGCGTCATCGCCGAATATGCTGATGGCCTAAGCCCAGTAAGCAAGCTCATTCCAGCCGATAACCGCGAGCGTGCTGCTGTAAAAACCTGGGAAGCGCTAGCAGATGGAATTATGGATGCTGGCATTCTGGCTCGTTTAGAGCGGACTTTGCGCCCAGCAGAACAACAAAGCCAAACCTGGTATGACCGCCAAATGGGCAAAATCGATGCCGCCCTTCGTCAAATGTCCGAACAACTTGGTGGTAATGCTTGGTGTCATGGCAATCAAATGACTTTGGCAGATATCGCTGTCGGTTGCGCCATTGGATATTTACTGTTTCGCTTTCCAGAGGTGAAATGGCAAACGCAATATCCAAATTTAGATCGTCTGTATCAAAAATTATTACAGCGACCTTCTTTTATTGAAACCGAACCGCCAGCAGCTTAATGAATATTAATTAACCAACTGTCTAAATAAAAAATGCCAATCAAACTGATTGGCATTTTTGCATCTGCTATTTGCTGATGAAAGTTACGCAGAAATAATTCCGCCACCCAAACAAATATCTCCGTCATAGAGAACAGCAGATTGTCCCGGAGTTACAGCCCACTGCGCATCTGGAAAGCTCAAGTCAAAACACAGAGCCTCTTCGCCAGATCTTAGAGTACATGCAGAGTCTGCCTGACGATAGCGCGTCTTCGCTGAATAGTTTCCAGGTGTTGGTGCCACACCAGCAACCCAACTTGCGTCCATAGCAGCAAGCTTGTTAGCCAATAGCCACGGGTGTTCGTGGCCTTGCGCCACATACAGCGTGTTGTTCGGAACATCCTTACGCGCTACATACCAAGCATCACCATTGCCATCTTGGCTGCCACCTAAACCTATACCTTTGCGTTGACCCAAGGTAAAGAACGCTAAGCCCATGTGCTCACCCACTGTCTTACCCTCTGGCGTCTTAATCGGACCTGGTACGCGTGGTAAATAACGATTCAAGAATTCTCTAAAAGGACGTTCGCCAATAAAACAAATTCCAGTTGAGTCTTTCTTTTTAGCATTGTGTAAACCAATTTGCTCGGCAATTTTTCTCACTTCGGTCTTTGGAATTTCTCCGAGTGGAAACATTACATTTGCCAATTGTTGCTGCGTTAAGCGGTGCAAGAAGTAACTTTGATCTTTACTTGCATCAACTGCTTTTAATAACTGTACTTTTCCACCTTCATGACGAACGCGCGCATAGTGACCTGTTGCAATAGCATCGGCACCCAAACTCATGGCGTGATCTAAGAAAGCTTTGAACTTAATCTCAGCGTTACATAAAACATCAGGATTTGGTGTTCGCCCTGCAGCGTATTCCCGCAAGAAATCAGCAAATACACGCTCACGGTATTCGGCGGCAAAATTGACTGCTTCAACGTCAATTCCGATCATATCGGCTACCGAAACCACATCAAGCCAATCCTGACGAGCTGAGCAGTACTCATCGTTGTCGTCATCCTCCCAATTTTTCATGAAAAGGCCAATAACTTCAAAGCCTTGCTCCTTGAGCATCCAGGCAGCAACCGACGAATCTACCCCTCCAGACATGCCAATAACGACTTTCTTAGGCTGGGAGGGCGGGATTGAGGAAGAATTGAGCGGGATCATCAAAAAATGCGAAAATTCAATATAAGCTTGCAGACCATATTGTAGAAGTCTTAGCCTAATTTCACAGGATTTTGGGCAAAAACCAAGCAAGAGGACTAAAGGGTAAGTAAATGGGCGCAATTAGCCCTATTTAACTAAAATAGATTTTTTATAAATTTTGCTTTTGGAGACATGCCATGCGCATAGGAGTACCACTGGAAACAAGGCCCGGGGAAACTCGAGTTGCCGCCACACCAGAAACCGTTAAGAAGCTCATCGGCCAAGGTCATACCGTCGTTATTCAAAAAGATGCCGGATTAAAAGCCAGTCAACCTGACTCTGCGTACGAAGCTGTCGGCGCAACTATCGGTAGTGCCGCAGATGCATTTGGCTCTGAGATTGTTCTCAAGGTGCGCGCACCTGAAGGGGCTGAACTCAAGCAAATTAAATCTGGCGCCGTGCTTTTGGGCATGCTTGATCCATTTGATAACGACATGATTGCCGCAATGGCAGCGCAAGGCGTTACCGCATTCTCCTTAGAGGCTGCGCCACGCACAACACGCGCACAAAGCATGGACGTTTTATCTTCTCAAGCAAACATTGCTGGATATAAAGCAGTGATGGTTGCCGCGAACGAATATCAACGCTTTATGCCAATGTTGATGACTGCTGCAGGAACTGTGAAAGCAGCTCGCGTACTCATCTTAGGCGCTGGTGTTGCTGGCTTACAAGCCATCGCTACCGCAAAGCGTCTTGGTGCAGTTATCGAAGCCTCTGATGTGCGCCCTGCCGCTAAAGAACAAATCGAATCATTAGGCGCCAAGTTTGTTGACGTTCCTTATGAAACTGATGAAGAACGTGAGATTGCCAAAGGTGTTGGTGGTTATGCCCGCCCAATGCCTGAAGCCTGGATGAAGCGTCAAGCAGCTTTAGTTGCTGAGCGCGCACAACAAGCTGACATCGTCATTACTACTGCATTAATTCCAGGGCGTAAGCCGCCTGTGCTTTTGCATAGCGATACTGTTGCCAATATGAAACCAGGCTCAATCGTGATCGACTTAGCTGCAGGCAAAGGTGATAACGGCTCAGGCAACTGCCCGCTAACGCAAGCAGATAAAGTAGTTGATGTGAATGGCGTAAAGATTGTTGGCTATACCAATTTAGCCAGCATGGTCGCAGCAGATGCTTCCGCGCTCTATTCACGCAACCTGCTCGATTTCATGAAACTCATCGTGGATAAAGATGCCAAGCTGGTTATCCCAAGTGATGATGACATCGTTACTGCTTGCTTAATGTGTCGTGATGGTCAAGCCATCCGCAAAAACTAATAGTAAAAATACTAAGGAAACACTATGGATCTCGCTGCCTTTCAAAGCATCCTCACCGTTCAAAACATTACCGTATTTGTGTTGGCCATTTTTGTTGGCTATCACGTAGTTTGGAACGTGACCCCAGCATTGCACACGCCTTTAATGGCAGTAACTAATGCGATCTCCGGCATCATCATCGTTGGCGCATTGCTCCAAACTGAAGTTATCGGTGGCGATGAAATCACCCTGACTAGCATTATTGGTGCGGTTGCCGTATTCCTCGCCTCGATCAATATTTTTGGTGGCTTTATGGTCACCCGTCGCATGCTTGAAATGTTCAAGAAAAAAGCCCCTAAAGCTGATGCGGCTGGAACCAAATAAACCTAGAACAAGACCCATATAGAGACCAAAACTATGTCAAACATAACCGCTATTTCCTATCTCATTTCATCGGTGTTGTTCATCCTCGCTTTGCGCGGCTTATCCTCACCAACCACTTCACGTCAAGGCAACACCTTTGGCATGATTGGTATGTTGTTAGCAGTCATCACCACCTTCTTTGTTCCTGATTTCAAACCAGTCATCTCATTGATTGGCGTTGCGATCGTAGGTGGCGCCATCATTGGTACGCTTGCTGCTAAGCGTGTACAAATGACTAAGATGCCTGAGTTGGTTGCTCTGATGCACTCCTTTGTAGGTTTGTCAGCCGTATTAATTGCGATTGCTGCTGTATTTAATCCAGCTCATGACCATACTGGCGCGCAGAAGATTGAACTCTTTATTGGTGCTTTCATTGGCGCCATCACCTTCACTGCATCTGTTATTGCTTTCGGAAAATTGTCCGGCAAGGTCAGCGGCAAACCAGTGAGCTTTACTGGTCAACACTTGCTGAACTTAGTCTTAGCAGTTTCGATGGTGGGCGCTGGCGTTGCATATTACATGGGTGATAGCCACGCAGCCTTCTTGGCGATGTGTGCCATTGCCTTGGTATTGGGCGTGACCTTGATCATCCCTATTGGTGGTGCTGATATGCCAGTGGTTGTATCAATGCTGAATAGCTACTCTGGTTGGGCTGCTGCCGGTATTGGTTTCACATTGAACAACCCAGTATTAATTATTGCTGGTGCTTGCGTTGGCTCATCAGGTGCAATTCTTTCTTACATCATGTGTAAGGCGATGAACCGCTCTATTCTAGCTGTATTGCTTGGCGGCTTTGGTGCTGAAGCTGCTGCAGGCGGTGCTGATGATGGCGGTCCCAAGAACTACAAGACTGGCTCACCTGAAGATGCAGCTTTCCTTATGGAAAATGCGGACACTGTAATCATCGTTCCTGGCTATGGCTTAGCAGTGGCTCGCGCTCAACACGCCCTCAAAGAATTAACTGAAAAGCTAACTCACCATGGCGTTACTGTGAAATACGCTATTCACCCAGTTGCTGGACGTATGCCTGGTCACATGAACGTACTCTTGGCCGAAGCTGAAGTTCCATACGATCAAGTATTTGAGATGGAAGACATCAACAGCGACTTTGGTCAGGCAGACGTAGTATTGGTGCTTGGTGCGAACGACGTTGTTAACCCAGCAGCACGCACTCCAGGTAGTCCAATCTTTGGCATGCCAATTTTGGAGGCATTCAAAGCCAAAACTATTATTGTGAACAAGCGCTCTATGGCAGCTGGTTATGCCGGCTTGGATAACGAACTCTTCTACATGGATAAAACCATGATGGTCTTCGGTGATGCGAAGAAAGTTGTCGAAGAGATGGTTAAGGCTGTTGAGTGATGTTTAGCAGCCTCAAGCAGTAAGTCTTGAGGCAGAAATAGAGTGTCGGAACCATCTTCCATCCCCCCATCGGGATTGAAGATGGCCACATTTCTGACGTGTTAATCCGCTACGTTTGGAATCCGAATTCGTATATTCGGATTACCCTGTAAGGCTTACCTTATTAATCAAAGCCCTCGTTAACCCGCAAATAATTTTTCTTCCATACATCAGACATAGACTCGTTTGCGTAATCCTTAAAGCATGGAGTGCCCAATGTGTAATGAATTAGCTTTGCATTAGGATTGTCTGGGTATTCAATTGCAAGCCAGTTCCATTCCGCATCCAGACCACCAATCAAATCATCGTTAAGCCAAGAAAATCGATGTAAGTAGGATCCAGGCTGACTTTGGACAAATTCTGGGGTGAGAACACTATTGTCTGGATGCCCACAATTCCACAAAATTAAGCTAGACCAATTTTTCCTTGGGTAATCTACATTTTTATTGCCTAGATATTTTTTAATAGCTTTAGTTTTGTATTCATGTCGCACTACTTGAACAGCCTTATTTTCATCTCGCAGCGCCCACAACTCAGCAATGTCAGCCTGGCACACCATGTCTCCATCTGCAAAGATTGCCCAGCCAGAAAAGTTCATCAAATAAGGCGTCAAAAATCTTGAATAAACAAACGTGTTACTACCATCCGTATGCACTTCTCTGTATTTGTCTAGTGTGTTTTCTGCCAGCGGAAGAAATTGAACGGGCATAGTAGCGCGGTCAATAATGGTTTGACAAAAAACATGGTACGCAACGGCTTCTCGCTGATCAAAGCCAACCACTAGGTTGATTTTATTTATAGATTTCATTTTTTAGTTTAGAAGCTATGTTGTTAATAGCGCCATTCCATTCGAAATTTTGGCCTTGAGAGTGCAAAGTGACACTTGGATACCAGCTACTAATTGCTTCTTCATGCCAATACCAAATTCGCCCAGCTGAGTATGGTACCAATAAAAAAGTTGTCTTACCCAGGGCCCCAGCCAAATGTGCGGTTACATTGCTGGTAGTAACTATAAGGTCGCATGCTTGAATAATGGAAAGCAATCCATCTATATTCTTAAATAAATCAATACCTTCAATACTTGTCAATTTAGTACCAAAATTCTTTTCTAAATTCTGGATTTCTTCCTGAGTATCGCCATACTGCAAATTTATAAATTCACAGCCCTCAGCTTGAAAAATCTCATTTAAGTCTGAAAGCAAGATACTTTTATTCTTTCCAATCTTTTCGTTATTACTTCTCCATGCCACACCGCACTTAAATTGTTTTTTAAGGCTAAATTTATTTTTGATATCCGTTGTTAACAAAGGATCATCCGCAAGATAAGGGACGCTTCGACCATCCATATCAGGATTTATTTTTAGAATGATGGGGAGGCTACCTAGTGGAATCTGCGCATCATATAAGCTGGCATCTAATGGCAATCTATTATCGACAAATTTAAATTCGGGAAAAGATCTAGATAAAATTGGCAATAATCTTGCATCGGTATAAAGCGTAATATTTTCTACTTTATTTTTAGCAATTCTTAGCAAAGATGCATAAAAAATAATATCGCCAACACCTTGCTCAGAAAAAATGAGTAGCCGCTTACTGTTGGATCCATTCCATAATGCCAAGCCCTCAATTGCCAACTTCAATTGAAAGTCTCTTGTCTTTAACCTCCAGTCGTAGTCCTCCCACCCAGCCCCATACTTCTTGAGAAATAAATTAAGCAAGGCCTTATTAGACCAAGCCTCAGCATAGTCAGGTCTTATAGCAAGGGCTTTATCGAAGTGAGTAATAGCCTCGTCATAGCGCTTAAGCTCAGACAAGGTCATCCCCTTATTGGACCAAGCCTCAGCATAGTCAGGTCTTATAGCAAGGGCTTTATCGAAGTGAGCCATTGCCTCGTCATAGCGCTTAAGCTCATTTAATACATTGCCTTTGTTCGACCAAGCCTCAGCATAGTCAGGCTTCAGGCTAAGAGCTTTATCGAAGTGGGCCATGGCCTCGTCATAGCGCTTAAGCTCATTTAATACATTGCCTTTGTTCGACCAAGCCTCAGCATAGTCAGGCTTCAGGCTAAGAGCTTTATCGAAGTGAGTAATAGCCTCGTCATAGCGCTTAAGCTCATTTAATACATTGCCTTTGTTCGACCAAGCTTCAGCATATTCAGGCTTCAGGCTAAGAGCTTTATCGAAGTGAGCCATTGCCTCGTCATAGCGCTTAAGCTCATTTAATACATTGCCTTTGTTCGACCAAGCTTCAGCATAGTCGGATCTTAAAGCAAGGGCTTTATCAAAAAAATTAGCGGAATTAGTGAACCGTCTAAATTCTTTTTCTATAAGGCCCAAGTTCAAATATGCCTCGCTATTACCGGCATCAATTGAAATCGCTTTTTCTGCAGCATCTTTGGCTTCAAAATATTTTTTTAACTTTAACTGTGTAGCTGATAAATTTGTCAATGTTGACGACCTATCAGGCATAAGCTCAAGTGATTTTTTGAACTGATATTCTGCTTGCGAAAATTCTTCGGCCTCTAAAAATTTGCAGCCCTCTAAAAAATATTCTTTTGCTACTTCAAATGTGCTCATAGCCCTTACTTTTGTCCGCAAAATCCAGCAAAAACCACCATAATGGTTTGTATATTGCCCCATTCTAATCCGCATCTATCTATGAAGATGCATTCAAAATCTATTTAGAAAGATCTAAAAAGGGGTATCTGAATGGAATCTTTATAAAAAACATTCCTGAGAGTGCGTCAGGGCGATTCAAATCTAAGACAAAAAAGGTTTTAACCTCAATATTATTTAAACCACCAGCGTTAAAACGAGCGCTCAACCCTGACAATGACGATCATGTCAGGCTTTCTGTCTGCCTTCTCAAGGTCTGCGGGTAATTCTTTTAACTTTTCACTCCAGTGTCCGACATAGCGAACCTCTTTAAAGGTCGCATTCAAATACTGTCTTAATGCGCTGGTAAATGAATCGCCGACTACCCAAACATACTTACTTGATAAAGGATTGGCATTGCTTACAACTACGGTAGAACCAAATGCTGTTTTTTGCTCATCCTTAATTTCTTTTTCGCTTAAGGCTGGTTGATTTTTCCAAACAACATCCCAGCTATCTCCAGGATGGAGTGGGAAGTTTTCTATCTTGTAAGTGCTAATCAGATCACCCTTGTAAAGGGCCCCCTGTCGAAATTCGACCTCTGGAATGGGCAAATTAAGACGCCTTGAGCATTCAGAATAGGTTAAGAAGGAGCCTTTATTGTTCCAGTGAGTATCGGTTCTCGGATAAAGAATGCCTTCCGAGTTTTTCAGTCGAAGCAAATCATCCGTCGGATCACATACAACTAGATGAGGGATCTTTTTTAGCTCATCCAAAAAGAAGCTGCTATATTTTTTTGTTGATGGCACCAAATCGTCTGGCAAATATTCAGGGTAAATGCTTGATTTATCCGGACCAACAATTAAAACAAGCTGGGTATTAAATTGTGCTGCTTTTTGAGCAATCTCAGAAAAAGCTTTGCTGGTAGCCTCTACCTCACCCTCAAATGGGATAACGGAAAGCTTAAGCTTAGCCATCGCATTGTCTGCAACGCCTAAAAATAACCAATCTTCTTTTCCTCTGTACCAGGGGACTCTATTGGTATTTACTTTATCGGCATTTCTAAAGCTTAAGCCATTACGAACATAAGTATTAAAGCCAATATAACCAACAATCGTCATCAGAGAGAGGAGAATTACAACACTAGCTTTAGTATTTTTTCCAAAGCGAATAGGACTCTCAACTAACTTGAATGTGACCCATGCAAGCAATACAGCAAGTAAACAAGCCCCGATTCTTATGCCAAGACTTGGGACCGCACCCTCAATAATCCTAGCAAACGACAGTAAAGGCCAATGCCATAAGTACAGCGGGAAACTGATTACCCCAAACCAAACTATCAATGGATTTGATAAAACCAAGCGATTGATGATGGCCTCAGAACCAGCGGCAATAATCAATACAGTACCCATCACCGGTATTAAAGCCCACCATCCTGGAAAACTTATATCCTTATTAATACTCCACAATCCATAGGCAAGCATACAAAACCCAATAATTGATAGGATATTTGACGACTTTAATGAAGCAAGAGAAGCGTCAATCTTCTTTTCAGCATTGCCGAGCCAAGCTCTTTTATATAAGGCTATCCACGCCAATAAGCTCCCACTTAATAACTCCCAGAAACGTGTTTGCGGAGAATAAAAAGTTGCAACTGCATCCTGATTAATGCCATACACATTAAGAGCAAAAGAGGCTAAAGCCATCATGATGGCAATGAAGAGAAGGTTGAACTTACATCTCCATGAAATCCATAGCAATATTGGCCACACAATATAAAACTGCTCTTCAATCCCCAAGCTCCATAAATGAAGTAATGGCTTGGTATCGGCCGCTGCATCAAAATAGCCAGCTTCATTCCACAAAACTAAATTAGATACAAACCCAGCGCCAGCAGCCATATGCTTACCCAACTGCATGTACTCATCAGCAATTAATACAAACCAGCCAAATACAAAGGAGGCGATCAGGACAAGAATGAGCGCTGGAAAAATACGTTTAATGCGACGCACATAAAACCCAGAGAAACTGAAAAGATTGTTGTCTAGACCATGAAAAATAATTGTGGAAATGAGATATCCAGAGATCACAAAAAAAATGTCGACCCCGATAAATCCACCCCTGACCATCTCCGGGAATGCATGAAAAGCCAGAACGGCAAGAACGGCTATAGCTCGTAATCCGTCAATATCAGGGCGATATTTAGGGTGAAATTGAGGGGGTACAAAAGTTTTGGGCATCTAGCGAGATTTTATCAACCCTTACGAGCTTCAAGTAACTAGCACCATCATTAAATAAATGACCGCCTTTGGGCGGTTTTTATTACACTAAACAAACTCCAAAATTAAGCCCCACCACCTTACGAGAGCTTGCTATGCCGAATTTCATTGGGAATCACCTAAATATTGTTAAATATGCGCCCTTCATATTTTTCATCTCCATCTTGATATTCTTATTGATAGGCTGGTCTTTTGGAAAATACCGTCTTCGCACCTCCAATCAGGTCATTGTTCGAGATTCCTTGGCATCCGCTATCTTTGGATTATCGGCACTGGTTCTTGGCTTTACATTCTCGGGGGCAAATGAGCATTTTGATCAACGCATTAGCCTCATGCGTGCCCAAGCCGATGCCATTACCCAAATTTACCAATCCAGCAAATACCTCGGTCCAAAAGATCAGATTGAGGTACGAAACTCTCTTAAAGAAATTCTGACAGATCGTCTTGAGATATATAAAGAGATCAATACATTCGCTGACCTCAATGCAAATATTGCTCGCCTAGGCAGTAAATTAAATGGGTTTAATGAATTAATGATGCTGAGTATTCCTCGCGCCCCAATTGGTAATAGAGAGTTAGCCGACAAGATCTTAAGACCTCAAACAGATCACCTCAATGAAGTTTTACGTGCTGGCATGTTGAATGCTAGACATCATCCCCCACCCATTCTTGAGCGCTTCTTATTTTCCTTGCTATCGATTGGCGCTCTTTTAAGCGGTTATGCCATGGCGGTTAAAAAAGAAGAAGATTGGTTTTTAACCGCTCTTTACCTGGGTCTGATGGGATTTGCGCTTTATGTGATCTTCGCTCTAGAGTTCCCTAATCAGCTATTTCCCTACGAATCTTTTAATGCAGACTTACTGCGAACGCAAACGCTTCTTCAATAAACTTTTAAAAGTCTATCTACGCTGGTAGCTATTGGATAAGTTGTCTTGCAGCACATAGGCAACACCGTTAGCTATCAAAGAGAGATCTTGATCGAGCACGCGGCTTCTATATGTCCAGCCAGCGGGTAGTTTCAATTGCTCGCTTAATACTGGTAGGTCTTTCATATTGAGCGAAGGATTCACAATTTGTGAATATGACTGCATTACATATACATCTCCCCCGGGAGAGGTAAGTTCGTAAACAGCACTACCGGCTCTGTAAATAAAATTAGTGGTGCGATTGATTTCATTTGGGGTGTACTTCTTGCTACCCATAAATTGCTTAAGCAAACTCAACCGTACTGTGGCTCGCAAATTCATCTCAATGCCGCCAAAAGATTCCTTCACATCATTTATCGTGCTACCAGCAGCCTGAATTTCATCCATCGTCCAATAGCGTGGTCCATTTAATAGAACGAATGAGGCGTCAAAAGTCTTGGTAATAGATTCCTTGTCCAAGATCTTCCACTGTGACTCGGGACAAAGATTAAGGCCTTGAGTATTAAATACCCTAACCTCCAGTTTGAGCCATTCACGCTTACCAACTAAAACCTCGCAATACCGCTGGTTACGCAGATTAGAGACGCTTTTTTGGAATACCGGCTGTGAGTCAGCTGATTGTGCAATTGAGACCCCTGAGACAAATAACGCACTCAATAAGATTGAATATATTGAGATGAATGAGATTGCTCGATTTTTACCAACCATTTGAATACCCATTCTGGAGCTAAAGTTGGCTCAAGCTTACTCCTATATATGAAAAACGCCTATGGACGCTTTTCTCTTGCGCTAAGATATGCCATAGAAGCATCGACAGAATGCTCCGTCAATTAATAGGTCGAGACAATATGCAATTTAAATCAGCGTTTATTAGTTTTTTCATTTCAATCTGCGCAATGTTTTGGGCAACATCAGCCAGCTCGCAAAGCAGCTATCCTAACCGAACCATTCAAATCATTATGCCGCTTCAAGCAGGCAGTGGCGTTGACATCTTGATGCGCCCAATTGCCCAAAAAATGGGTGAAAGCCTGGGTCAAGCAATCACAATCGAAAATATTCCAGGAGGCGCGGGATTAATTGGTGCAGCTAAGGTTGCACAAAGCCCTGCTGATGGTTATGTCTTGGGTGCTTTTAATGACAGCATCCTAACGATGTTACCTAATCTATATAAAAAGATTGATTACGATCCGATTCAAAGTTTTACTCCAATATCTGAAGTGGCGGCGATCACTTTTGTGCTGGTTGCCAACCCAACATTTCCTGGGAATACTGCAGCGGACCTCGTGCGCATTGCTAAAGAAAAGCCTGGCAAGATTGACTATGCCTCTGGGGGCAATGGTTCACCGCAACATATTGGCATGGAAATCTTCCGCCAATACACTGGCGCTCCAATCGTTCATATTCCTTATCGTGGAGCTGCCGCCGCAGTCACTGACGTCATGGCTGGCCAAGTACCAGTGATGATCAGCGCTTTATCGGTTGTACTCCCCCATATTCGCGCTGGAAAGCTAAAGGTATTAGGGGTGGCGAGCAAAACACGGTCTCCGCTGCTACCCAATGCTCCAACAATTAATGAGAGTGTAAAAGGTTATGAATTCTCAACCTGGGGCGCCCTACTGGCGCCTAAGGGTACTCCACCAGTGATTATTGAAAAACTAAATGAGTCTTTAGCAGCTGCGCTAAAAGATCCAAAACTACGTGAGCAACTCATCCAGCAAGGCTTTGAATTTGTCCCTCTTGGCCCAGATCATTTAAAAGAAATGATTGCGCAGGGATTGGTGAGGATGAAAAAAGTGATCAAGGATGGCGGCATACAGCCCGATTAATTCGAGAAGAGGGTCCAATAAAAAACGCCTGGTCTTTTGAACCAGGCGTTTTTGTTTCTACAGCAAACTAGCTGGAGAGGTGAGGCTATTACATCATGCCGCCCATTCCACCCATGCCACCCATGCCGCCCATATCAGGCATACCGCCAGCACCAGATTCATCTTTTGGCGCTTCGGAAATTGCACAATCAGTTGTCAACAACAGGCCAGCAACAGAAGCAGCATTTACTAATGCAGTTTTTGTTACCTTGGTTGGGTCGATAACGCCTTGTGCAACGAGGTCACCGTATTCACCAGTAGCCGCGTTGTAGCCGTTATTACCTGTACTTGCTTGTACTGCATTAACAACCACGCCAGCGTCTTCACCAGCATTGCTAACGATAGTACGCAACGGCTCTTGCATAGCGCGCAATACGATGCTGATACCAGCGTCTTGATCAGCGTTGTCGCCCTTCAAGCCCTTGATACCTTGCATTGCACGAATCAATGCTACGCCACCGCCAGGAACAATACCTTCTTCGACAGCTGCACGAGTTGCATGTAATGCGTCGTCAACACGAGCCTTCTTCTCTTTCATTTCTACTTCTGTAGCAGCACCAACACGAATCACTGCAACACCGCCAGCCAACTTGGCTACACGCTCTTGCAATTTCTCTTTGTCGTAGTCGCTAGTCGCTTCTTCGATCTGAACACGAATGTTCTTCACACGAGCTTCAATCGCTTTAGCATCGCCAGCACCGTCAATGATGATGGTATTTTCTTTGCCCACTTCGATACGCTTCGCTTGACCTAAGTGCTCAAGGGTTGTTTTCTCGAGTGTGAGGCCGATTTCTTCAGCGATTACTGTGCCGCCAGTCAAAATCGCGATGTCTTCCAACATGGCTTTACGACGGTCACCAAAACCAGGAGCCTTAACAGCACAAGTCTTGATGATTCCGCGGATGTTGTTCACAACCAAAGTTGCCAAGGCTTCGCCTTCAACATCTTCTGCAATGATCAACAATGGACGACCAGACTTCGCTACTTGCTCGAGTACTGGGAGCAGATCACGGATATTGGCAATCTTCTTGTCAAACAAGAGAACGTATGGGCTTTCCAATACGGCAACTTGTTTTTCTGGTTGATTGATAAAGTATGGAGAGAGGTAGCCACGGTCAAACTGCATACCTTCAACTACTTCAAGCTCATCTTCCAAAGACTTGCCATCTTCAACAGTGATAACACCTTCTTTACCCACTTTTTCCATTGCTTCTGCAATGCGCTGACCGATGCTGTGGTCGCTGTTTGCAGAAATAGAACCTACTTGAGCAATTTCTTTAGTAGTGGTGCAAGGCTTGCTGATTTTTGCGAGCTCTTCGATTGCAGCTGTAACAGCCTTGTCGATGCCACGCTTCAAGTCCATTGGGTTATGGCCTGAAACTACGTATTTCATACCTTCGCGAACGATAGACTGAGCCAACACAGTAGCGGTAGTTGTACCGTCGCCGGCGATGTCAGCAGTTTTGGAAGCAACTTCCTTAACCATCTGTGCACCCATGTTCTGGAGCTTGTCTTTGAGTTCGATTTCTTTTGCTACAGAAACACCGTCTTTAGTGATTGTTGGTCCACCGAATGAGCGCTCGATCACCACATTGCGACCCTTTGGTCCCAAAGTTGTTTTCACTGCATTAGCAAGAATGTTTACGCCTTCGACCATCTTGGTGCGGGCGCTATCTCCAAATACAACGTCTTTTGCTGCCATGATTAAATTCCTCTCTTAAATACCGAAATTACTTCTGTACAACAGCCATGATGTCGTCTTCACGCATCACGATGAGTTCTTCGCTGTCAACTTTTACTGTTTGACCTGCATATTTGCCAAACAACACGCGATCGCCAACTTTGACGTCAGGTGCGTTTAATTTGCCGCTGTCATCGCGCTTGCCTGGGCCTACTGCCAAAACTTCACCTTGATCAGGCTTTTCTGCAGCAGCGTCAGGAATGATGATTCCGGAAGCAGTTTTTGATTCTTGATCTAAACGCTTGATGATTACGCGATCATGTAAGGGACGCAAATTCATCTCTTCTCCTATGTTAGTAAGTGTTAACTATTTAAATAAACTATATAAATCAATGCTTTATAATCTCTTCACACGGAAGCTAAGGGTTATTTATCAAAAAATTACCGTTTTAGCACTCGCATGTAGGGAGTGCTGATTATATAGGTCTCATTCCTGGGATTTCAAGGGCAGATCACCATAAATTCTCTAAGGATTTAGCACCTTTTTATAATAGGGACAGGCTGGTAGGTCGATTCCTACAGATAAATCAGCCCAAAGCCCTTACCGCTCCAATCCGTCCTGCCTAGACTGGATAGTCACCGATTGGAGAATGCTGATGAGCCCGAAATCCCGGCTGTACACGCTTGTAAAGGCATGGAAGAACAAACCCTTCCAAGAAGTACGAGACGCCTGTGGCGACCCCTGGCTTGGCCTTAGTGGCCAGGCCCTTGAAGAACACCAATCCTGGTCCAAGCGACAAGCGATTAGTCATGAACCCATCTTTAATTGCAAGGGAACAAAACTGACAGGATCTTTATTTAGACCTTTATTGACTGCATCTGACATGCAACTTCTTCGCCTATTCATGGAGGGCCTAGACACAGTTGCCTATTGGTATCGCAGCGGACGCTTTATTTCCGGCATCTTGCCAGTGCCAGCACATGCCTTAGCTTCAAGTGGCTATGTCGATGCGATGAGCGAACTCATTTTGAATTCACGTCTACCGGTTGGCTTGGTAAGTATTGGCATGCAAACAATTCCTGAGTCAGACATTACCAATTCCTGTAAAGAAGGTTTACTACGCTTGCGACGACTGGGTGTCTTACTTCACTACCTATCATTTTCTGGAAGCGTTGCAGAGTTGCACTGGATCAAAGAGATGCAATTAGAAGGTGTGCATATTGATATGGCGCAGATTCGTGAACGTGAGCTGGCAGGCGATGTGCTGTCTCAATTGAGACAGTCACCTTATTCACCCACCCAAATTTATGCAAGCAATATTGGACTGGTCAAGGACTTGGAGAATGCCTCCACTTTAATTGCCGATCATTCTTATGGCGGCCTCATGATGTCGCCAGTAAGCCGCCATCAAATGCTTCAAATCAATGATAGCCGTATCGCTAAAGCCATTTTTTCGCTGCACCCTCATCCACACCCAAACCAAAACGGAGACAAGTAATGAGAAAACGCGTGATGTTGGTAGATGACCATCCAGCAATGCTGATGGCTCTTAAAAGTATGTTGCAAGACCAGTTGTTGTTTGAAATTGCAGGACAAGCTCAGAACGGCGAGGAGTGCCTCAGGTCCATGAAAGAGGTTAATCCTAATATGGTGATTCTGGATCTAGATATGCCCAAGACGGATGGCTTTGATGTCATCCGTCGTATCGGCTTAATGTATCCAGATGTTCGCATGTTAGTTCTCTCCAGCATGGATGAGGCAGTCTATGGCGGCAGAGTACGATCATTAGGCGGCCATGGCTTTGTCAATAAAACTGCTGGCGCGGATGTCATCCTGGCTGCCTGTGTTGCCATCTCCCAAGGTTACAACTTTTTCACTCACGGCAAAAATGGTAATAGCTCATTAAGTGATAACGATAAGCTCGCGTTAATTTCTGATCGTGAATTGCAGGTCATGAAATATCTAGGCAAAGGTAATACCAATCAACAGATATCAGACATGCTGCATATCAGCAATAAAACGGTGGCTACTTATAAGACTAGGGTCTTTGACAAGTTGGGGATTAACAATATTGCTGATCTCATCTTGTTCTGTCGTATGAATAACATTATCGAAAGCTAAGCAAGTATGCGTCGATCCATATACCGCATTGCTCTTACTCTTCTACTCAATGGAATGGTAGGTGGTACATATGCGAAAGCATTTAACCCAATCGAGCAAAAATGGATCGATGCCCATCCCGTAGTGCGTTTCAGTATTCACGAAAAGTATGCTCCATATTTAGAAGTCAATGAAAGAGGTGAATCTGGAATATTTCATGGCGTATTAAGCAAGTTGGGTGAATTTACCAAGCAAGAATTTTTACCAAAGTGGCGCAAGAGCGATCAGGAAGGACTACATCAACTTGCCACCGGGGAAGTCGACTTCATTATTGATCCACCAACTCTAGATGATGAATATCTGAAGTTTGGATCTCTATCGGAGGCAATCTTTTGGGGTCACGACGCCATTCTGACAAAGCGCTCAAATAACGATAAGCCAATTGAACCGATCAATATTGCCTACTTCGATCGTGGCTTCGAAAATCCACCAATACCAAGCCATCCCCAAGCCAAGGTCTCTAGCTATACAGAAAAGTTGATTTTTGATCTCCTCAAGAATGATATTCAAGCGCTTGTCTTACCGCATCGCCTAGCGCAGCAATTGATTCGGGGATTCAATGAAGATAAGCTACAGCTTGATGGGTTTTACAACAGGGAGCCATTTGAATATCGTTGGCTGATTGCTCATCAAGATGAAGCTTTGCATGGTGTACTAGGGCACTTTCTAAATAAATTAGACCCAATTGCATCACGTCAACTTTTTAGCTTGAGCCCTTCGACACTTGAAGCAGTTTCTCCTGCTCGATCAAGCTCTATACCCTGGCTCTTTACTTTGGGAGCCCTACTACTGGGAGCCTATTCGCTTTGGCGCATGCATCAAACACAATCACTTCAGAAACAAGAGACAGACATTCTGATTGCTTCAAAAGAGCAGGCTGAAAAAGCGAATGAAGCCAAGTCTTCTTTCTTGGCAACTATGAGCCATGAGATCCGAACGCCCATGAATGCGATCTTGGGTGTACAAGAGTTATTGTTGAGCAGCCCCCTGCCTGCAAATGAAAAAGTGTTGCTTAAAAGTGCCCACTCATCAGCAGAATCTCTTTTAGGCATCTTGAATCAGGTTTTAGATCTCTCGAAAATAGAAGCAGGTAAGCTCACACTTAATATTGAGCCCTGCAATCTCAATGCCTTGATTGATGACATCGACTCGGCATTCTCAACGGTTGCTCATAGACAGAATCTCAAACTTCATACTTCTAAAGATCCCCGTATTGCAGAAGTCTTATTACTAGATTCATTACGTCTACGACAAATACTGCAGAATCTGATTAGCAACGCTATTAAATTCACGGAATATGGCGAGATCTATTTTTCTATTAGTGTGCTGGCAGATGACCATGCGGGACAACTCATTGAATTCAGGGTCATTGATACCGGCGTTGGCATGGGATCAGACGAGATTGCAATTGCACTTCAAGCCTTTGAGCAAATACCAGGCAATACCGAACAAGCCAACGGAACTGGCCTTGGTTTAACAATCACAAACCACCTAGTTACCTCCATGAATAGCCAGCTCTACTTTGAGAGCGCTCCCGGGTTTGGTAGCAACATTCATTTTTGTGTGGCATTCCCACGCACAAGCATTGCAGCAAGAAGAAGCTCTACGCTAGAACATCCGAATACCTTAAGAAAGCTAGTATCTAAGCAAGCCTTAGATATTGGGCGATCCTTACAAGCCCTAGTGGTAGAAGATCACCCAGCGAGCCGTCAAATTATTTCTCTCCAGCTTCAAGCCTTAGGTGTTGAAGCATCGGTTTGCGACAATGCTAATACTGCGCTAAAGCTCTTTAACCAGAAGCACTTTGATCTTCTGCTAACAGATCAATCCATTCCTGGAATGCAGGGCTCGGAACTTGCTAGGCACTTACGAAACAACGGCCATCGGGATTTGATCATCATTGGCATTACTGCCGATATCTATGCTCTAGACTCAAGACAGCAATTCTTAGAGGCTGGTATGAATGGGGTTCTGATTAAGCCATTAAGTCTCATGACGTTAGAGAATGAACTCTCTCGATATTTCCAAATCAAGGAATCCACCGATTCAGCGGAGCCGATGAATCTCGAAGAGGAGTATTCATTCGATGCTTTTGAAAGCCTGCTTAGGCAAAGTCCAGAATACATTCTGGTGATCTTGGACGAAATTAAAAAGGTTCACGATGAAGCTCTTGTGGCCATCAAAGACAATATGTGTAATGAAGAAGACTTTAATAGCCTGGTCCACAAGGTTAAAGGTGGTGCACAACTTTTGAGTGCCCATTCATTTGTGCAGGCATGCGAGGCTTTAGAGCAAGAGGGCAATCTGAACGGCCGAATATGCGCCTTTACTCAATTGCTTAAGGATCAAAATCAAATAATTCTTAGGTATCAATTGCGATATTCACATCTTTAGCCCTAGGTGTAGTACATCCCGCATTAATGTGGGTTTATCCTATGGGGAATGCGCCATTTCTTTTTTTGTTCCCGAGCTTTTGTAGTAGCCAGCTTATGGCTTGCTAGCTCTTTAGCGCTTGCCAGTGAAGTTCCAGCCCTAGCCATTCCAAAACCCGTAGCAACAAGCCTAGAGCGCAATCAAATCCCCCTCGATACGGTAAGCATTTCAGTGGTGGAGATCGAGCCTGGTCGCCCCGGAAAGAATGTTGCCAAGAAAGTTTTAGATTGGCGTAGTGATGATCCAATGAACCCCGCTTCAACAATGAAGCTATTAACTACACTTTCGGGCTTAGATATTTTGGGTCCGCAATATCGTTGGCGCACTAATGTCTATACGGATGGTGTGATTCGTCAGGGTGTACTGAAGGGTAATTTGTATTTACAAGGTACTGGTGATCCAAAGCTCATCCCTGAAGAGCTTATGAAGATGATGAAAGATCTTCAAGGCTTAGGTATCCAGAAGATTGATGGAAATCTATTCTTTGATCGCAGCGCTTATGCTCCCATCGTCATGGAACACAACACCATTGATGGCGAATCTCTACGCGCCTATAACGTTCCGCCAGATCCGCTGCTCTATGCCTTTAGGACACTATCGTTTCAGCTGGGGAAGTCGCGCACCGCTGACTTTATCGATATCAGCTACACCCCACCTCTTTCTCAGTTGAAGGTTTCAAACCAAATGCAATTAGTTGATAGCTCATGCGATAACTGGAAGAGTGGTATTCGTTTTAATCTGAATCCAGAAGGCGTAAGCAATACTGATCAACCTTTGACTGCACAGTTCTCTGGTGCATTCCCAAGCGCCTGTAAGGGTGTGAACTTTAATGTTGTCGCCCTTGATGCCAATACCTTTTTAACCCAAGGCTTTGCTGCTGCCTGGGAATTGGCCGGTGGTACATGGGCACAGCCTCCAGTCGGCAAAAATGGCGTTGTGCCGCTAGCAGCAAGACTGCTACTCCAGTTTGAGGGCATTGCCTTAGCAGATGATGTTTTGGATATTAATAAATACTCCAACAACGTCATGGCACGCCAGGTTCTGTTGACTTTAGCCTTAGAGAAAATGGGTAAACCCGCAACCACTGCTAATGGCGAACTTGTTATTCAGAGTTGGCTCAAACAAAATGGCTTGGACTTTCAGGGGCTGGTTATTGAAAATGGCTCTGGTCTGTCTCGCAACGAAGCCATCTCCGCAAGTCAAATGAACCAACTCTTGCTGGCTGCTCGCAATCTACCAGTGGGTGATGTGTTTTATAGCAGCTTGCCGATTGCGGGCACTGACGGCACAATGCGCAATCGCTTGATGAGTCAATTACGCAAGTTTTTGCATCTCAAGAAAAAACCTGAGGCCAGAATTAAGACGGGCTCTCTCGCAGATGTGCGAGCAATCTCAGGTTATGTTTTAAGTAAATCCGGAAAGATGTATGCCGTGACTTCATTCATCAACCACCCCAATGCCTGGAGAGGTTTAGAGGCGCATGATCAGTTGTTATCGTGGCTACTTGAAGATGGGCCAGAACCGAAGCATGCGCGCTGAAGACGGTCTCTCACGCCGTCCCACTCCTCGCCTGCTGGCGGCTCAGGAAACAAAATCAAATCCCAACCCTGCTGATCTAAATCGCGCAAGGAACGATATAGCTTGCTCGCAAATGTAGTTGGGTCACTAGACATAATTACCTCCTCAACATCTGTTGAAGGGTGATCTTCTAAAACCAAAGAAGACTCAGAATCCCATACCGCTACAGCAACACGAGACTTAATATCTGGGTACTCACTCAAGGCATCCAAGACTCGTCCTGGTGCATATAGGCGCAATGGGGTAGTTGGTGCGTAATGCGCTTTCAGACTTCCAGACACCTTGGGAAGATCATTCACCGCTTGGTCATTGATTAACTCTCCAGGCTGATACACCTTCACGCCAGTCTTGGCAAAGATCTCGCTTGGAGTAATTGCTCCAGGCCTGAGGAGCACTGCCTTATCCCCGGAAGATAAATCAATGATGGTGGACTCGATACCTACTTCACAGTCGCCGCCATCTAAGACCATTAAATCCAATATACCCTCGAATTCATCACGAACATCAGATGCACTCGTAGGAGACACTTTGCCAAAGCGATTTGCTGAAGGCGCTACAACACCGCCTTTAAATTTACGTAATAACTCTTGGGCAATGGGATGCGAAGGTGCGCGAATCGCTACGGTATCTTGGCCACCCGTCAAATCCGGTAAAACACTTTTGTCCTTCTTGAAGACCAGTGTTAATGGTCCTGGCCAAAATGCATTAATCAGTTTTAACGCTTCTTCAGACAAATCTCTTGCCCAAGGGGCCAATAGCGCAACCCAATCAATTTGAGCTTGATCAAACTTATCTGGCGCGGCTAGATGAACAATGAGAGGGTGATTCGAAGGTCGGCCCTTGGTGGCAAATATTTTCTTAATCGCCTCAGGATTTTTAGCATCCGCGCCCAAGCCATATACCGTCTCGGTGGGGAATGCGACTAAACCGCCATCGCGCAAGGTTTGTACCGCTTCATTAATCACTGCAGAGGATTGCAGTAGCGTACTATCGCTAGCCATTCTAGGGCTCGATCCCTAATTCTGTAGCAACAGCCGCGCAGTTTTGACGCGCTTCGTTGAGGGCTTCGCCAAGGCAATTGATATGGCCCATTTTTCTACCGATACGGGGCTCAGACTTGCCGTACAAATGCAGCTTCGCATCAGGATGGGCGAGCACCTTATTCCAAGCAGGCTCTTTTGGCTGATCTTCACGACCTTCAAACCAAAGATCACCTAATATATTGAGCATGGATACCGGCGCTAGCTGACGGGTATCACCCAAAGGCAAGCGCGCCATAGCTCTTACCTGCTGCTCAAACTGGCTGCTCACACAAGCATCCATGGTGTAGTGACCAGAGTTATGCGGACGTGGCGCGATTTCATTAGCGACGATATCGCCATTCTTGAGTACAAAAAACTCAACGCAAAGTACGCCGACGTAATCAATCTTACGAATCAGCGCCTTAGCTGCATCAGTAATTTTTTTCTCTTGAGCAGGCTTCAATGAAGGAGCTGGCACCGTTGAGGTATGCAAAATACCATCACGATGGATATTTTGCGAGACTGGGTAAGCCACAACCGCGTCATCATATCCGCGCACAACCAGAGCAGACACTTCGAAATCCAATTCCATGCGCTTTTCAAGTACGCAAGGCACGCGCCCGAATTCATTCCAGGCAGTAGTTAAATCTTCTGCGTTATAAACAGTTGCCTGACCTTTACCGTCATAGCCCATACGAGCAGTTTTTAAGATTCCAGGAAAGAGATCTGTTGGTGTATTCGCAATATCAGCCTCATACTCAATCACAAAGTTCGGTGCTGGGCCAATATTGGTTTCTGATTTCCAGGTAGCTAAGAAATTTTTCTCAGCAATACGATTTTGGGCAAGGGAAACGCAACTACTGCGCGGCGCCACAAATACACCCAATGATTCCAGCTCATCTAAGGCTTGTGCTGGAACGTTTTCAAATTCAGTACTTACTGAAGCGCATAGTGCCGCCATCTCTTTGAGCGCAGCAGAGTCAGTGTAGTCGGCTTGGATAAATTTTTCGGCAATAGAGCCGGCAGGACTATCTGAACCGGGGTCCAGTACACAAACCTTGTAACCCATCGCTTGAGCGGCCTGAGTAAACATCCGCCCCAATTGACCGCCACCTAAAATTCCTAAATACGAACCCGGCAAAATGGGTTCCATACGATCTGCCATGTAATTAATATCCCGGCAAATTCATCGAACGCGCGGTATCGGACTGCTTCGCACGGAAATCTTCTAGGCGCTTAGCCAAATCAGCATCGTGCAAAGCCAAACCAGCAATCACATGTAAAGCTGCATTAGCCGCACCCGCCTCACCAATCGCAAAGGTTGCAACCGGAATACCTTTTGGCATTTGCACAATAGAGTAAAGAGAATCTTCGCCACGCAAATATTTACTGGCTACCGGCACACCATAAACAGGAACAATCGTTTTTGAAGCTAGCATGCCTGGTAAGTGTGCCGCACCACCTGCACCGGCAATGATGGCTTGCAAGCCATTAGCTTGGGCTTTTTCAGCATACTGAAACATATCGTCTGGCATGCGGTGAGCGGAGAGGACTTTCGCTTCATGAGCAATACCGAATTGCTCGAGCATTTGCGCGGCGTGCTGCATGGTGTCCCAATCTGAATTGGACCCCATCACTATTCCGACGATTGGCTTCTTGCTCATTTACCTCTCCACATGCCTTATATTTATTCAGGACTCTATTATCCCCGACTTAAGAAGTCTGAGTAAGCCGGGTAAGAGCTTCACGATACTTTTGGGCAGTCTTTTCGATCACATCTGCAGGCAATTGCGGTGCAGGAGCTGTTTTGGGCCATAGCTTGCCTTCAACCATGGCTGTTTCCAGCCAATCACGTACAAATTGCTTGTCGTAGGACGGCGGATTTGACCCAACGTAATAGGTTTCGGCAGGCCAGAAACGTGAAGAATCGGCAGTCAGGATCTCATCCATCAACACCAATTGGCCATTAGCATCTAAACCAAACTCAAACTTGGTATCAGCAATGATGATGCCGCGAGTAGCAGCATATTCGGAAGCCTCTTTGTACAAACGAATACTCACTTCACGAATTTGATTGGCTAACTGATCGCCAATCATCTCGATCACTTTTTCAAATGAGATGTTTTCATCATGCTCGCCGACTTCAGCCTTAGCTGCTGGAGTAAAAATCGGCTCAGGCAATTTCTGGGCGTTTTCTAAACCTTCGGGTAAAGCAATACCACATACCTTGCCGGTTTCTTTGTAATCTTTCCAACCGCTACCAGCTAAATAGCCACGCACTACCGCTTCAACCAAGATTGGCTTTAAACGCTTAGCGACAACAGCACGACCTTGAACTTGAGCTACCTCATCAGCAGCAACAACAGTAGCCGGATCAATCCCTGTCAAATGATTTGGAATAACAGAAGCCAATTTATCAAACCAAAAATTAGCCATTTGATTAAGGACTACGCCTTTCTCGGGGATAGGCTCGCCCATCACCACATCAAATGCGGAGAGGCGGTCTGTCGTAATCATGAGCAACTTATCGTCATCCAATGCATAGACATCGCGGACCTTACCTTTAGACAATAAAGGCAATGACTTAATGGAGGTAGCGTACAGAGCTGGCATATTTAATTCACTTCACAATTTGAGTTAATTTGCCGCTCTTATAAAGCTCGGCCATCTTCTCTAAAGGAATCGGCTTAATTTTGGAGGCTTGTCCAGCAGAACCAAAAGCCTGGAAACGCGCAATGCAAACCTTCTTAGCAGCTTCACGAGCTGGCTTCAAATAGTCGCGTGGATCAAACTTGGATGGATTTTCAATAAAGTAACGACGGATTGCGCCAGTCATTGCCAAACGGATATCGGTATCGATATTGATCTTACGTACGCCATTCTTGATGCCCTCTTGGATCTCCTCAACAGGAACACCGTATGTCTCTTTCATATCACCGCCGAATTCACGGATCTCAGCAAGCAATTCTTGAGGAACGCTCGAAGAGCCATGCATTACCAAATGCGTGTTTGGAATGCGCGCATGAATTTCTCTAATGCGATCGATTGCCAAAATATCGCCGGTTGGCTTTTTGGTGAACTTGTATGCACCATGGCTAGTACCAATCGCAATAGCTAAAGCATCGCACTGGGTCGCCTTCACAAAATCAGCTGCTTGTTCCACATCAGTCAGCAACTGTTCACGGGTCATCTTACCGTCGGCACCATGACCATCTTCTTTATCGCCTTGCATCGTTTCTAAAGATCCCAGAACGCCCAATTCAGCCTCAACAGTAACCCCAATAGAGTGGGAGAACTTCACTACTTCTTTAGATACGTCGACGTTGTATTCATAACTAGCAACACTCTTGCCATCAGCCTCTAATGAACCGTCCATCATCACGCTAGTAAAGCCGCTCTTGATAGCAGCCATACATACGGCTGGGCTTTGACCATGGTCTTGGTGCATCACTACAGGAATATGCGGGTATGCCTCAACTGCAGCAGAAATCAAATGGCGCAAGAATGCTTCACCAGCATATTTACGTGCACCAGCCGAAGCCTGCATGATGACTGGGGAGTCGGCTTCGTTCGCCGCTTCCATAATCGCTGTCACCTGCTCTAAGTTGTTGACGTTAAATGCTGGCAGGCCGTAGCCATTCTCAGCAGCATGATCCAAGAGTTGTCTTAAAGATACTAAAGCCATGATGTTCTCTTAATAAATAGTAATGAGGTTAAAAATAAATCCGTTACGGAACTGTTTTGAATCTGTTTTAAGCGTGTGTTACTTCACATGAATAATTTTGAGGGTATTGGTTCCGCCAGGCTCACCCATAGGCTCGCCAGAAGTCAGCACAACAGTGTCACCTTTTTTGACGGCGCCTACTTTTTTCAAGCATGCCTCTACTTCTTGTAATGCAGTATCGCGGTCTTTGGTGTAATCCAAGCCGATTGGTGTGACATTGCGATAGGTGCTTAAAGCACGCTGTGTTGCAATTTTCGATGTCAAGGCAAAGATTGGTACGTGAATGTTGTGACGACTCATCCAAATCGCGGTAGACCCTGAATCAGTTAAGGCTGCAATAGCATCCGCATTCAAGTGATGTGCTGTAAACAAGGCACCCAAGGCAATTGTTTGATCGATACGTGTAAAAGTCTGATCCAAAAAGTCGGTATCGAGTTTTACGCGATCTGACTTTTCTGCTTCAACACAAATCTCCGCCATCGCTTTAATGGTTTGCACTGGATACATACCTGCAGCAGATTCAGCGGACAACATTACTGCATCCGTACCATCCAACACCGCGTTAGCAACGTCGCTCACTTCGGCGCGGGTGGGTACTGGAGCATTAATCATGGACTCCATCATTTGCGTAGCAGTGATCGTAAATTTATCCGCTTCACGTGCCCAAGAGATCATGCGTTTTTGTAATGCGGGTACTGCAGCATTGCCAACCTCAATAGCAAGGTCGCCACGAGCAACCATAATGCCGTCGCTCTCAGCAATAATGCTTTTGAGCGCCTCAGGCTCAATTGCTTCTGCACGCTCCACCTTAGCAATCGTTCTGACTTTGCCAACACCATATTTAGCGCTCGCAGCATCCGCCAATGTACGGGCATAAGCCATATCAGCACCGTCTTTTGGAAAGCTGATCGCCAAGAAATCAACCCCCATCGCAATCGCTGCGTCTAAATCTGCAATATCTTTCTCTGTCAACGCTGGAGCAGTTAAGCCACCGCCAGCGCGATTAATGCCTTTGTTATTAGAAAGTGGGCCGCCCTGCTCAACGACGGTAAAAATCTCTCCACCTTTAACGCTCTCGACCGTCAGAACTACTAACCCATCATTTAATAAAAGGCGATCGCCCGGCTTTACGTCGCCTGGCAACTCTTTGTAATCAAGGCCGACTTTAGTTTGGTCGCCGAGCTCACAAGCCACATCTAGAGTGAACTTGTCGCCTTCTTTTAGAAGAATTTTGCTATCTGCAAATTTACCTACACGAATTTTTGGGCCCTGCAAGTCAGCCATGATGCCGACTTCTTTACCAGCTTCGGCAGAGATAGAGCGTACTAAATCGTGGCGTGCTTTATGGTCAGCAACAGTGCCGTGCGAGAAGTTCATTCGAACCACATCCACACCAGCACGAATCATGTCACGCAACACCTCGGGCTTTTCGGAAGCAGGCCCTAAGGTTGCAATGATCTTGGTTGCTCTCAACATATTTAGTCTTTCGCTCTTTCAGCAAGTACTGCAAAGGCTGGCAAGGTTTTACCTTCTAAGAATTCTAAAAAAGCGCCACCACCAGTAGAGATGTAATCCACTTGGTTCTCAATACCGTACTTTGCGATTGCTGCCAATGTATCTCCGCCACCAGCTATCGAAAATGCAGGAGAGTGTGCAATTGCAGCGGCTAACATTTTGGTGCCACCACCAAATTGATCGATTTCAAATACGCCTAACGGGCCATTCCACACAATCGTGCCAGCGTGAGCCAGCATGGTAGATAAACGCGCAGCGGTCTTTGGACCAATGTCCAAAATCATGTCGTCTTCCGCTACTTGATCTGATGGAACCCTGTTTGCACGGGCCAATGGAGATAATTCATTTGCAACGACTACATCTTCCGGAATCGGAACATGAGCACCGCGCTTCTCCATGATTTCCATAATTTCTCTAGCCTCATCAACCAAATCAGGTTCAGCAAGTGATTTACCAATTGGCAACCCTTTGGCCAGCATAAAAGTATTTGCAATACCACCGCCAACGATGAGCTCATCCACCTTCTCGGATAAGGCTTTCAAAATAGTGAGCTTTGAAGAAACTTTTGAGCCAGCAACAATTGCCACTAATGGGCGTTTTGGACTTGCTAATGCACGACTTAGTGCATCTAATTCAGCGGCCATCAAAGGACCAGCACATGCTACTGGCGCAAACTTCGCCACACCATGGGTTGTCGCCTCTGCACGATGCGCAGTTCCAAATGCATCATTGACATAAACATCACATAAGGCAGCAATCTTTTTTGCTAGCTCGTCGTTATTCTTTTTCTCGCCCACATTCAAGCGACAGTTTTCTAGCAACACGAGCTCGCCTGGATTTACTTCAAAACCCCCGTCTACCCAATCACTAATTAATGGAACTTTACGATTGAGCAAACTGGCGATGCGATCAGCTACTGGAGCCAAACTATCCTCTGGTTTAAATTCCCCCTCCGTTGGACGACCCAAATGAGAAGTCACCATTACAGCGGCCCCAGCATCCAGACACATCTGCATCGCTGGCATGGATGCCCGGATACGAGTGTCTTCTGTAATGTTTCCGGCTTCGTCTTGAGGAACGTTCAGGTCAGCACGGATTAAAACCCGTTTACCCTTTAATTGACCTGATTGGGCTAATTCACTTAAACGCTTAACTTTAAATAAGGATTCCGGCATGAGTTTTGGTAAATAAGTGGTTTATAGGGAATGTTCCATTCTAAATGCTCTGGCCCATCTACCCCCGAGGATCCAAGCCGACAGACTTGTCTGCCTGCTCTACAATAGGCACTTAAATGCATTCTGGGCAGAGAGGGCTAAACCTATCAGCCCAGTGCCCGGAAAAAACCGCTTTTATAGATACTTAACAGACACAAAAGGTAGAGAAAATGTCGATGTCCGACCGCGATGGCTTTATTTGGACTGATGGGAAGCTAATTCCTTGGCGCGAGGCCAATGTTCACGTGTTAACACACAGCCTACACTACGGAATGGGCGTTTTTGAAGGTATTCGCGCCTATAAAACCCCCCAGGGAACAGCCATTTTCCGCCTCCCAGAGCACGTAAAACGCCTTTTTAACGGTACCAAGATCTTCCAAATGAACATGCCGTTCAGCTCAGAAGAGATTACCAAGGGCATTATTGACGTGGTTAATAGCAATAAGCTCGAAGCCTGCTATATCCGCCCAATTATCTTTATTGGCTCCCAAAAGCTGGGAATCTCTCCTAAGGGCAACAGTATCCATACCTCTATCGCGGCCTGGGAATGGGGTGCTTATTTGGGTGAAGATGGTCTAAATAAGGGTATTCGGGTCAAAACTTCCTCATTTACACGTCATTTTGTCAATTCTTCACTAGTTCGAGCTAAGGCCTCTGGTTACTACATCAACTCCATTTTGGCCAACCAAGAAGTGACTGCCAATGGATATGACGAGGCTTTATTGCTTGATACCGAGGGCTATGTTTCAGAAGGCTCCGGCGAAAACCTCTTTATGGTTCGCAACGGAATTGTGTACACACCAGATTTAGCCTCTTGCTTAGACGGAATCACGCGTGACTCCGTCATGCAGATTGCCAAAGATCTCGGATATGAAGTTCGCGAAAAACGTTTAACCCGCGATGAAGTTTATTCAGCTGATGAAGCTTTCTTCACCGGTACTGCTGCTGAAGTTACTCCAATTCGTGAATTAGATGACCGTACTATTGGTGACGGTAAGCGTGGCCCAATCACTGAAAAAATTCAGAAGACGTATTTTGATGCAGTGTATGGCAGAGATGACAAATACAAATCTTGGCTCACTTACGTAAAGTGATACGTTAAGTAATCTCAGTAATTAGGAAACAGCACATGACTCAAGCTCAAGTGGTAATGGTGGATGGCAAAGATTTACCTCTACATTGCCCCACCAATAAAACTCCAGCATGGAATTCGCATCCACGCGTTTTTCTAGATATCACTAAAACCGGCGAAGCCAAGTGTCCTTACTGTGGCGCAGAGTACAAACTCATTCCCGGCACTGAACCACACGGTCACTAAGCCTTATCAGCGCCTCCCTGCGAGGCGCTGAGTCGGGATACATTACATGCACAGTATTCTGATCATTGCCCCAAACTGGATTGGGGATGCCGTAATGACTCAGCCCTTGTTGGCTCAGCTTAAAGCGCAATATCCAGAATCTAAAATTGATGTCCTCGCTAGTACCTGGGTAGCACCCATCTATCGTGCTTGCCCAGAAGTTCACGAAGTGATCGAAGCAAAGTTTGAGCATAAACAATTGCAATGGAAATTACGCAAGCAACTTGCCAAAGAACTTGCATCTAAAAATTATCAAGTCTGCTTTGTATTACCCAATAGCTTCAAGTCAGCCATTATTCCTTGGCTCGCAAATATTCCTTTTCGGGTTGGCTACCGCGGCGAATTGCGCTTTGGCTTCATTAATCTCGCGCTAGATAATCCAAGCAAAATAAATCGTCCGCCGATGGTCGAGCACTATCTTGCATTAAGTCAATTACTAAGTGATGAGCAAGCGCCTTCACTAGCAAGCAACCCAACGCCAAAATTAAATGTTTCTTCTGCCGCAAATCTTGCTGTGCAGATTAAATTGCAAAGTGCCAAGATTGATCCTGCCAATACTTATGTCATGTGCCCAGGCGCTGAATATGGCCAAACTAAGCGCTGGCCAACAAGTCATTTCACACAATTGGCACAAAGATTAATAGCTAGCAACCCGAATCATCAGATCATTCTTTTAGGTAGCAAAGGTGACCACGCACTTGCCCAAGAAATTTATTCTCAAGCAAAGCAAGACGTACATATTCACAATTGGTGTGGGTCCACATCATTGGATGAGGCAATTGCCCTGATTGGCATGAGTAAAGCGGTGATTAGCAACGACTCAGGCTTAATGCACATAGCCGCAGCCCTTAAAACCCCCCAAGCGGCTATCTTTGGCTCAAGTGATCCAGCGCATACACCCCCACTATCCAGTAAAGCCAAAGTCATTTGGCTAAACTTACCGTGTAGCCCCTGTCACAAAAGAATCTGCCCCCTGGGTCACCTAAAGTGCCTAAATGACATCTTGCCAGAGCAAGTATTCGCTACACTGAGTACCTTGCAGTCATAAACCAGGAACAGTAAGCCATGACCAAACTTGCCAGACTCTTTCACAGTGCCGATGATGTAGTAGAGGCATGGCGAGATGCACTGAGTCATCGCGATGTGCAAGGCGCACTCGATATTTGGTTGGATGATGACTCCATCACCTGCGTACTCCCCGAAGGTCACCGCCTCACTGGTCATGCAGAAATTCGAGAAGGCTTAGAAAGATTACTCGCGAAGCAGCCTTTATTTTTAGAGCCCATTGCTTGCATTAGTCACTCTGTTTTAGGTGCTGCTGTATATGACACAACTGAAGCAGTGCATTTAAGAGCAGATCAAGTTGAGGCAGAATTTTTCCTCAACATTACACTTGTACTTCTACAGGATAGTCAGGGTTGGCGCATTGCCCATTTACATGCCAGCCACTCTACCGAAGATACCTTCGACGCACCTTCCACCCCACACGGCCTGCATTAAATACCATGGATGACCAAGTGCTACGGTCACTGATGAAGTGGCCCAATGTGCCTGATTGCTTTGGTTGGCTAGCCTTAGATCGTCGCGGGCAGTGGCGCATGCGCGATGAATTCACACAACAAAATAAGCTTCCAGGCCAAGTTATTAAGCATGCCGCCCTGAATGAATTTATTGCTCGAAACTATGCCTGTGATGAACTCGGCAGATACTTTTTTCAAAATGGGCCTCAACGGGTTTTTATTACTTTAGATGCGACACCCTGGATCGTCAGAATCATTCCCAGCGAAGAGAAATCGGTCCTCGTCAATCAATGCCATCAAACCATGGAACCCACTGCTGCTTTAAGTGATGAGAATGGCAATATTTATATTGTCGGAAAAGTAAGTGAGACTGTTTACAACAGCAAAGACAATCAGCAATTTCTGAAAAACGAATCTCAATCAATAGCTCTTTTACACGATCACGATCTAGATCATTTTTCAGGGCTCGCCAAACTTCGCGAAGAAGCCTGTAGTTTTGGTGGGTCATGGGTTTGGCAAGACAAACAATTACCCTTGGATCCGATTCATTCTGAAGAGCTAGCCTCTCGCTTTCACTTCATCGCAAAACCACAGCCCTAGCCTGGCATTTGCTTACCCTGTTCCTTAAGCTCGTCTTGGTATTGACGCTGCATTTCCCGTAGACGAGCATCGATACTAGAGCCCTGGTAAAAATCAGCGCCACCGGCAGAACGAGCAATCCGTAGTTGTTCGATAGCCGAGGGCCATGCCCCCTCAAGCGCATATTTTTCACCGAGAGCGTAATGGCGCATCGGCACATTCTTGGCCTGATCGTATGCCTTGGAAAGCAAGCTCCACCAAACGATTTCATTTGGCTGGGCTCTTGTGCGCGCCTTTAACCATGTAATTGCATCATTGTTACGTCCAAGCCTTAGCTCTGCATTAATCATGGCTGCGCCAGCTGCATAGGATTGTGGATAAGCACGCAATGTAGCTTGGGCAATTTGTAACGCCTCTTCGCCCTTTCCTTTTGCTAAGGCTAGCTCTGAGGCTGTGATATCTAAAGATAGACTCTGTCTTTGGATGGGCGAACCTGGAGCGCTTGCCTTCTGAACTAAGTTACGGGCTTGCTGTAAATCAGCTTCTGCTTGATCAATTTTTCCTTGGCGTTGCGCGATTAAGGCTAATCCATAGAAACCTTCTAATTGCTTACCAATAGCTTGTTGCTTGCTTAAGCTATCAAAGGTATTTTTTAGGTCATACATTCCGCTGGAGGTGCCCGATTGCTCCATGCGAGCACGAGCCTTAATGAAATAAAACTCGACAGATATTGGCACATTGCGAGACCCCACTGTTCTCGCCCTATCTTGCATATCTGCAATGCGATCCGTTGTTAAGGGATGAGTGCGAACATAACCTGGCACACCTTTATCCATGATGCCGGTAGCTTTTTGCAAGCGCTGGAAGAATCCTGGCGCACCATTGACGTCATATCCACTCGCATCCAAAATTTGAAATCCAATGCGATCGGCTTCTCGCTCAGCATCTCGGGAATAGGAGAGTTGATTATTAATTGCAACCGCTTGACCGCCCTGCATCAGGCCAGCTGCAGCCTGTGGATTGCGTGACATCGCTAATGCCCCAAGCACCATGCCGGCAACAGCAATCATCGTATTGGTTGTTTGCCTATCCATTTGACGTGCTAGGTGACGCTGCAATACGTGACCTGTCTCATGCCCCATTACAGAGGCAACCTCAGAATCTGATTCGGCACTCACGATCAGCCCAGTATGAAAACCAATAAATCCACCGGGTAATGCAAACGCATTAATAGTGCTATCTTTTACGGCAAAGACCTCAAAGTTGTAAGCGCCACTGCCCTGCTCGTTAGCCCCGCCAAGCTGTAACTTTCTAGCAGCTTGTAATAGACGGCGCTCCATTTGATTTAAAAAATCATAGAGCGGCAAGTCATTTGAATAATCAGGATCTGGACGAATCTGGCGCATGATCATTTCGCCATACTTGCGCTCATCCATTCTGCTTAAAGAATCGCCGCCAGGATCCCCCATATCAGGCAAAATAATCGTAGGCTGACTCTGCATAGAGTTGCGTATAGGAGCATTAGCAGGTCGAGCATCAGGAGACTGCATTGCTCTACCTATATTCTGAATGGCAGCAGAGTTGCCCTCTACAGATACATCTCCAGCGGGGGCGGCTGCGTGAGCAGGAAATCCGGCTAAAGCAAGGCTGACCATCAACTGAATGGCCAAGGTACGCCGCAAAAAAGAGGTTTTTGGAGCTGACTTTATCTCTTGCATCTCTATATGGTAAAACTTATCCCATGAACAAACTAACTCATTTTGATGCGAGTGGGCAAGCCCACATGGTAAACGTTGGTGATAAGCCTAACACCCATCGTATTGCCCTTGCCACTGGCAAAATTACGATGCTGCCCGAAACCTTCAAAATGGTAGATGCAGGGACCCATAAAAAAGGTGATGTACTGGGAATTGCCAGAATTGCAGGTATTCAGGCATCGAAAAGAACATCAGACCTCATTCCCTTGTGCCATCCGCTGGCATTAACTCACGTTAGCCTGGAGTTCCAAACTAACCCCAATGAAAGCAGCATCACCTGCCAAGTCAGGGCAGAAACTACTGGGCCAACCGGAGTTGAAATGGAAGCCCTCACCGCAGTCCAAGTTGCCCTCCTCGCAATCTACGATATGTGCAAAGCCGTAGACCGAGGCATGGTGATGGGTGATGTGAAACTTCTTGAGAAGAGTGGTGGCAAGAGCGGGGAGTGGAAGGCTGCTTGATGATTGCTCATCACTCATTAAAAAGCCGCTTCTGAAGCGGCTTTTTCTTTAAGCATTTACTTACCGATCCTGCATTCCGAAGGCAGTAGTTGAGAAATCAAATTGGTCTCAGTAGATCTACATGACCATCCACCGGCCCAAGTCGAGCCCTCAGGTTTAGATAAATCTAATGGTCTAGGGACATTGGCATCAGGCTCGTTGGTGGGGATGAGATGCAAGGTGTTCTTACCCTCTGGCGCAACACTAATTTGGTAATCAATTGCGATTGCTCCGGATGGCGTGATTTCAATTAGCTTGACGCTTCGGGTGGGTGTAAATGTAAAGGCTCCGCTGGTCGCCTCATCCATCACTACAGTTCCACGACTGGCAAACGCTTCCGTCACAGCAAGCTTGGCACTAGAAGATAAATTCATACCCTCTACCACCCTACTGCGCGCAATATAGTCTTGATATTGAGGCACTGCTATAGCTACCAAGATGCCAATAATTGCCACTACCACCATTACTTCGATCAAGGTAAATCCTGCATCTTGATCGCCTTCTAAATCTTGAACGTCATGACTAAAACTCTGCATATCTTTTAACTCCCGAGGTGAAATGCCTCATGATCCAAGTTCAGTAGAGAGTGCACAAGGAAGCAGGAAACAAAAAAGCCGGCATATTCAGCCGGCTTTTCTGATTTGATGCGGAGAAATTACGCCGCTTCTTTATGCTTCTGTTTCTTTTTGAGATAAGTGCCAACTAAAAGTACGATAGCAACTCCAATACCCTCAAAAATCATGTGCGCATCTTCAAATGCAGCCTGCATAGAGTCTTTGATTGCTGGATCTTCAACCAACATTCCGCCTGCCAACAAGCCTAATAAGCCAGCACCCAGGGTAATGATGATTGGGAAACGATCCATTACTTTTAGAAGCAAAGCACTACCAAAAATAATCAATGGAATAGAGAGGCCCAAACCGATGATGAGTAGCACCAAGCGAGTTTCTTCTGGACCCTTTTGGGCCGCAGCAGCTACTGCCAATACGTTATCCAAGCTCATTACTAAGTCTGCGACCAAGATGGTGCGAATCGCGCCCCAAATATTTGGATGAGCATGCATATCTTCTTCTTCACCGCTATCAGCCAAAAGCTGGACGCCGATATAGAGAAGCAAAATAGCGCCGATGATCTTGAGGTAAGGCAAAGTCAGCAATTGAACAGCGGTAATTGTGAGGACTACACGCAAAATAATTGCTGCGGCACTACCCCAAAAAATTGCCTTCTTCTGCTGAACTGGCGGCAAGTTGCGTGACGCAAGCGCAATTACAACTGCGTTGTCGCCTGATAGCAAAATATTCGCAACAATGATTGATAAAAGAGCAGCCCAAAATGCTGGCCCTGAAAATACTGATAAATCCATAATGTCTCCTACGTTTATTTGTTTTATTTTATGTTTTAACTGCTATTTACTACCAAAAAAGGATGCCGAGTTAACAGCATCCTTTTCCTAATTGCTAATTACAACATGGCTTTCAACAAAGCGGCCATTTCTGATGGATTCTTTGTTACTTTGAAGCCACACTCTTCCATAACGGCAAGCTTAGCATCTGCAGTATCAGCTCCACCAGAGATCAAAGCACCTGCGTGGCCCATACGCTTGCCTGGAGGCGCTGTAACGCCAGCAATAAAGCCAACCACCGGCTTCTTCATATTGTCTTTACACCAGCGAGCAGCTTCAGCTTCATCTGGACCGCCGATTTCACCAATCATGATCACAGCATCAGTCTCTGGATCTTCATTGAACATTCTCATGATGTCGATGTGCTTCAAGCCGTTGATTGGGTCGCCACCAATACCAACTGCTGTGGACTGACCTAAACCAATGGATGTCAACTGGCCAACTGCTTCATAAGTCAATGTACCGGAACGGCTAACAACGCCGATGCGACCCTTCTTATGAATATGACCGGGCATGATGCCGATCTTGATTTCATCTGGAGTAATGATGCCTGGGCAGTTAGGGCCAAGTAGCAAGGTTTTCTTGCCGCCAGCAGCCTCTTTAGCATGCATCTTATTGCGCACTTCAAGCATGTCGCGCACTGGAATGCCCTCAGTAATACAAATGACGAAGTCAAGGTCAGCTTCAACAGCCTCCCAAATCGCAGCAGCTGCACCAGGAGGTGGAACATAAATTACAGAAGTAGTTGCACCAGTTTGCTGAGCAGCCTCTTTAACAGTTCCGTAAATTGGGATATTAAAAATGGACTCGCCAGCTTTTTTAGGATTTACACCAGCAACAAAACAGTTTTTGCCGTTTGCGTATTCCTGGCATTTTTCAGTATGAAACTGACCTGTCTTACCAGTAATACCTTGTGTAATGACTTTGGTGTTTTTATTGATCAAAATAGACATATTGAAATTCCTGGATTATTTGTTTTTGGCAACAGCAGCAACTACCTTAGTAGCAGCTTCAGCCATTGAATCGGCGCTAATGATTGGCAAACCAGAGTCTGCAAGGATCTTCTTGCCTAGCTCTTCGTTTGTACCCTTCATACGCACAACCAAAGGTACTGTGAGGTTAACTGCTTTACATGCAGTAACAACACCGTCAGCGATCACGTCGCAACGCATGATGCCGCCGAAGATGTTTACCAAGATTGCTTCAACACTCTTGTTCTTCAACATGATCTTGAATGCTTCAGTTACTTTTTCTGCTGTAGCGCCGCCACCAACGTCCAAGAAGTTTGCTGGCTCGCCACCGAACAACTTAATGGTGTCCATAGTGGCCATCGCCAAGCCTGCGCCGTTAACCAAACAGCCGATATTGCCGTCTAATGAGATGTAAGCGAGATCAAATTTAGAAGCTTCGATTTCAGCAGCATCTTCTTCATCGATATCGCGGTAAGCAACGATCTCTGGATGACGGAATAATGCGTTTGGATCAAAGTTGAACTTTGCGTCCAAAGCCTTGATCTTGCCATTGCCTTCAAGAATCAATGGGTTGATTTCAACCAATGAAGCATCGGTATCCCAGTAAGTTTTGTAGAGGTTTTTAAATACGTCACGCGCCATCGGAATGGATGCTTCAGGAACGCCAATGCCTTTAGCAACGATGTCGCAATCCGCATCTGTCAAACCAATCATTGGATCAACAAATACTTTGATAATTTTTTCTGGATGAGATTCGGCAACTTCCTCAATATCCATACCGCCTTCACTTGAAGCCATGATCACATTCTTTTGTGTGCCACGGTCTGTCACGATACTGAAGTAGTACTCTTTTTTAATATCTGCGCCATCTTCAATTAAGAGGCGATTTACTTTTTGACCTTCTGGGCCAGTTTGATGGGTCTTGAGCTGCATACCCAAGATTTCTGAAGAATATTTCTTCACTTCGTCCATGCTTCTAGCCAATTTCACGCCGCCGCCTTTACCGCGACCACCTGCATGAATCTGTGCCTTCACAACCCATACTGGGCCACCCAATTTTTCAGCGGCTTTCATTGCCTCATCAACACTGAATGCAGGAATGCCGTTAGGAACTGGCACATTAAATTGGCGAAGAAGTTCTTTGCCTTGGTACTCGTGAATTTTCATAATTACTCCGAAACGGTATCTTTTTTAGCAAGCGATGATGATTAGTTAACCGATGTTGCCTTAATCCCATGCTTACTCTAGAAATAGCTAAATTAGCCAATTTTGAATAAATGCGAACGGCTTGACCGACTTGCTAAGTCTATCATGCTGCAACGCCGCAAATAGCGTTTGCAGATCCGTAATTGCCCTAATCAGGGGTCTGGCCGCCAATCACTTTTGCGACCACTTCAGAGCCAAAACCTTTAGAAGCTAAAAACCGATATTGCCTGGCTTTCTCCTTTTGGTCCTGAGGGCGAACACCGTATTTCCTGCTCCAAAGATCAAAAGCCCGCTGAAATTCGGTCTCCTTAAGAATCCCAAGGAGTTTGGCTGACTGCTTGGAGTCCACGCCAGCCCTTTCAAGCTCATCAGCAATCTTTCGCATGCCGTAGCGCTCACTGCGACGACGTACCAAAGCCTCAGCAAAGCGTTCGTCGGATAACCAACCGCGAGCCTCAAAATCATCTAAAACAGCCTCAATTTGAGAATGTCTGGACTCTGGGCTTTGCTCTGCCTGCTCTGCGCCTAACTTGCTCCACCTAGCCTCTGATTCAGCCAATTTAGCAGCCAAGCCCTTGCGACTATATTCTCGCTGCGACAAAAGGCGCAAAGCCCGAGCTTTGAGACTCGGGCTTTGTTTAACCTTCTGATTGCTACTTAATTCTGACATTGAATTATTCAACGTGCTTATTCGACTTCTTCTTCCTCGCTCAGCACATCAGTGACTACTGCTGAACCAGACTTCACACCTAACTTCTCGCGAATTTTTGCTTCGATATCTTTCGCAATGGCTGGATTTTCTTTTAAGAACTCGCGCACATTGTCTTTGCCTTGACCAATGCGATCACCGTTATAGCTATACCAAGAACCTGACTTTTCAACGAGGTCAGCTTCAACACCCATATCAATGATTTCGCCTTCTCTAGAAATACCGGCACCATACATGATGTCGAAAATCGCTTCGCGGAACGGAGGAGATACTTTATTCTTCACAACCTTCACGCGGGTCTCATTACCAACAACCTCATCACCTTTTTTGATACTACCGATACGACGGATGTCCAAACGCATAGAAGCGTAGAACTTCAGCGCATTACCGCCGGTAGTGGTTTCTGGGGAACCAAACATTACACCAATCTTCATACGAATTTGGTTAATAAAGATCACAGTAGTGTTGGTACGCTTAATCGCGCCGGTCAACTTACGCAAAGCCTGACTCATCAAACGCGCTTGCAAGCCCGGCAAAGAGTCGCCCATATCGCCTTCGATCTCAGCTCTTGGAACTAAGGCAGCAACTGAGTCGATCACGATCAGATCAATCGAACCTGAACGTACCAAAGCGTCTGCGATTTCTAAAGCTTGCTCACCAGTGTCTGGTTGAGAGATCAATAAATTATTTACATCCACACCAAGGCGTGATGCGTACTGCACATCCAACGCATGTTCTGCATCAATAAACGCGCAGGTGCCGCCAAGCTTTTGCATTTCTGCAATAGCGTGCAATGTCAGAGTGGTTTTACCAGAAGATTCTGGGCCGTAGATTTCAATCACGCGACCGCGGGCAAGACCACCAACTCCAAGAGCGATATCTAATCCGAGTGAGCCGCTAGAAACCACCTGAATATCTTGACTGATTTCGGCATCGCCCAATCGCATGATTGAACCTTTGCCAAACTGTTTCTCAATTTGTGCCAGCGCTGCAGTTAATGCTTTTTGTTTGTCCCCGCTCATTCCTTCAAATTCCGAAGAGGCTGATTGCTTTTTGTTATCCAAGGCCATTTTTTATTCCCTTTTCACTATGTACTGGGCTTTTTCCCGAAGTTTTATCTACTGTGTAACAACTTAGGAGTTACTGTATATAAAAACAGTAGTCTTTGCAAGCGACTTTTAAACTGAATTTACAGATTCTTTACTAGGCTGCGCTTGATTGGCTCGGTCCCAGTAGAAAAACAGGGGTATAGCGACCGCCCAGACTGCTCCCACCAAGATAAATCCAATGGTTTGACCGCCTGGAGCCCACCCACCAGCCCCCATCCGAATACCCGCCTCGTAGGACATGGGACCTGCAATACCCCCTAAAACAGCCCCTAAAACAGGTCTGCCACGCAACCAAGTCAAGGAACCATTAATAGTGGTGGCAACCAATACCCATAAAACCCACATCCAGAGAGGCGATAAATAAGGTGACGGCCAGTCATCCCGAAAATCCAGATAACCCAAATGCATGATGAGAGTGTCAGCCACAAGACCAAAGATAAAGGCCTTCAATAAAAGGCTTATTTCTGTTTTTGGTGTGGGTGAGCGCCAAGCATGGAAGGCAATATAGGTCAGAGTAGCTACTACTGCCCAAAGCACATCTTTATTGGCTGCGCCCAGTACACAGGCAAACCAACCAAGCTGGAAAATAACAAAGTTCCAAAATTTAGCCATACCCAGCATCCTAAGAAAAAGGCCACTGCCGAGGGGCAATGGCCTTTAGATTTGGTGGCGAATCAGGGATTTGAACCCCGGACCTGCGGATTATGATTCCGTCGCTCTAACCAGCTGAGCTAATTCGCCGAACTCGCTATTGTAAATGATCGGAACCTATCTGTCTAAGGGAACGGGGGTTACCGTCCTCAAGCCCTAATTAAGCCCTTATTTAATCTGAAAGGTGCTCAGCCCCTCCTCCCGACCATACAGCACATTAAATTCAATTTTTTTGGCCAAAAAGAGCTTTTTCAGTACTTCATCCTTGTTTTCAAAAACAATGGCTGTTTGCTCGGGATAGCGAGAAAAGGGGTCGCTTGTGACATCCACCACTACACCATCAATCTTGATTTGCTTAATAGAGCGCTTATAAAACTTATCAGGGCGTATAAAAATAAGCCGTTTTACATACTTATCCAATACAAGCTTTTGGCCCTGATCATTCGTCTTGTAGTAATAGATCAACTCTTCTTTGCCATTGGTGGTCATGTCACGCTCTTCGTCCCACTTGGCATGAGCGCTTTGACTCACCATGACAGCAGAAATGAGGAATGCCAATTGGCTAAGCGCGCCAACTATTTTCTTTTGAGAGAAATTCATCATGCATTCATATTAGCCCAACCCACAAGCAAAATGCAGAAGGCGTAAGATTCCCAAACAATGAATCTATTTCTCTTGCGTCTTTTAATCTCCTTGCCATTGAGTCTGTGCATCCCCTTTTACGCCTCAGCAGCGCAGATCTTCGTCACTAATTACCCATCAGAGGCGAATGCCAAAGTCTTTGTCACAAAGTACCCATCAGAGGCAAACTGTATTGTGTATGACACCCAATACTCCAGCGATCGCGAACCAGGCGTTTGGTTCTACACGAAATACAAAAGCGATGCCCGTGCAGTAATTTATTACACCCAATACAAGTCTGAGGCCGATCTGATTGTGTATTTCACTAAGTACAAGAGTGATGCACGCTGCCGTTACTAACCAATACCTCTTAGCTCCCTATTCATCTCATGAGACTTCTTTCAATATCTGCAGGTAAAGTGGCGCCCTTGTTTGGAAACCATCACCCCAATTACAAATCTGTTGCTTCAGCTATTCGCAAGAAGGTAGTGAGCGACCTAGAATTTCCCGCTCCAGTTGAAATTACTTCACTCGGTATAAAAGGTGATGAACAAGCAGATCTATCAGTCCATGGCGGTATTGAAAAGGCAATCTACGTTTATCCGGCGGAGCACTACGCATTTTGGAACGCATTACTTACCCGCGAAACCAAAAAGCCAGTTGCATTACAACATGGCGCCATCGGAGAGAACTTCACAGTCGAAGGATTACTAGAAACAGAAGTATTTGTTGGCGATCGACTTCAAATCGGGGAATTGGAATTTGCAGTCGTCAAACTACGTGAGCCCTGTTTCAAATTCAATGCTGCTGTTGGTTACAAAGGCGCAAGCAAAGCGATGCTGCAGTCTGGCTTCAGTGGCTGGTATTTACGTGTTTTAAAAACTGGTTTGCTTAGCGCTGGCAATGCCATTACTTTAATTCCAGGGGCAAGAGAAATATCCATTGCCCAGCAAAATCAAAAACTCTTAAACAATCGCAATCAAAAAGATTTGTGGGAATAAAAAAACCCGACCATTTCTGATCGGGTTTCTTATTTGATGCAGACTAAAGAAGCTTATTGAATCTTCTTAGTCACGTGCGTAGATATCTACGTCTTTGGTTTCTTTAACAAACAGTGTACCGATTACCAATGTCATCGCAGCGATGATGATTGGGTACCAGAGACCGTAGTAAATATTACCGTTTTGCGCTACCAAGGCGAAGGAGATCGTTGGCAACAAGCCACCGAACCAACCGTTACCAATATGGTATGGCAAGGACATAGAGGTGTAACGAATGCGGGTTGGGAACATCTCAACCAACATCGCAGCGATTGGACCATAAACCATGGTTACCAAGAGCACCAAGAACACCAATAAAGCCAATACAGCAACGTAGTTAATGCCAGCAGGATCTGCCTTGGCTGGGTAACCAGCAGCATTCAACGCTTCACGAATTGCTTTCTTAAACTCAGCATCTTTCGCTTTTGCTTCAGCAGGCTCAAGACCCTTAGCAGTGTAGCCAGTGATTTCTGTATCGCCAATCTTTACAACTGCTGTTCCACCTGCAGGACCGGCAATAGTGCTGTAGCTAGCAGAGTTTGAAGCCATCACTTGTTTTGCAATATCGCAAGAACTTGTGAACTTCGCAGTACCTGTTGGGTTGAACTGGAAGGTACATTCGCTGACATCAGCAGTAATTGTGGCTGGTGCAGTTGCCATCGCCTTTTCTAACGCTGGGTTAGCAAAGTGAGTCAAAGCATTGAACACAGAAACAGGTGTGTTTGGAATGTAAGTAATGATCGCAAGCAATAGACCGCCCATGATGATTACTTTACGACCAATCTTGTCAGACCATGCGCCGAAGATCACGAAGAATGGGGTGCCGATTACTAATGAAGCAGCAATCAACAAGTTCGCAGTCTTAGCATCTACTTTCAACACCTGGGTGAGGTAGAACAAAGCATAGAACTGACCTGTGTACCAAACCACCGCTTGACCTGCAACCAGACCAAACAATGCCAAGATAACAATCTTCAAGTTCTTCCATTGACCGAATGACTCGGACAAAGGCGCTTTAGATAATTTGCCTTCTTCTTTCATCTTCTTGAAAGCTGGAGACTCATTCATGGACAAACGAATCCATACAGAAATACCCAACAATGCGATAGAGGCGATGAAAGGAACGCGCCAGCCCCAAACATCAAAGTCTGGACCAGTGAATTCACGTGTGAACAAAATTACGAGCAAGGAGAGGAACAAGCCAAGAGTAGCTGTTGTCTGAATCCATGCTGTGTAAGCACCACGGCGACCTTGAGGAGCATGTTCTGCAACATAAGTAGCAGCACCACCGTACTCACCACCCAAAGCCAAGCCTTGAAGCATACGCAATGCGATCAAGATGACTGGAGCAGCAACGCCGATAGTTGCGTAGTTAGGCAGAATACCTACGATGAAGGTCGCGCCGCCCATCAATAAGATGGTTACCAAGAAGGTGTACTTACGACCAATCAAATCGCCTAAGCGACCGAATACCAATGCGCCGAATGGGCGAACGATAAAACCAGCAGCAAACGCTAACAAAGCAAAAATGAAGGCAGAGCCAGCATCTAAGCCTGAGAAAAACTGCTTGGCAATAACGGCAGCCAAAGAACCGTAAAGATAAAAGTCGTACCACTCAAAGACCGTACCCAATGAGGAAGCAAAAATAACTTTGCGCTCTTCAGGGGTCATTGGGGCTGCTTTAGTTGATGTTGACATCAGTAGCTCCTAACTATTTTTATTAAATAAAAAACAACGGGTTGATTATGCTTTGAAAAAAATCAAAGAAATCCACTACTTAGGGTAATTCCCCATCAAATAGACTCGGGGTTTTCCCGAGAAATGTGGATTTGATGCAACGCATTTAGGCCATGATGTGGCAAGGGTTTGGCACTAACTTGAAGCAATACGCCCAAGTGAGGTGCATTTCTGGAAATCAGAGTGCAATCCTCTCGAATGACACTTGTTGCACTTCGCTTTAATTAATCTTGTAGTTAGCAAAAAGGCATCCCCAAAAAAAATGCCATCAATTAATTCATAAACAAGGAGCAAGGCAAATGAAAAGACGTGACTTTTTAGGTAAGGCTGCAGTTGGCGCAGCCGCAGGCGTATTAGCTGCACCAGCGATTGCACAATCCATGCCAGAAGTGAAGTGGCGCTGCGCATCAAGCTTTCCGAAAAGCCTAGATACAATTTATGGTGGTGGTGAATTCATCTCCAAACGAGTAGCCGCCTTAACGGATGGCAAGTTTCAGATCCGTATCTTTGGCGCCGGTGAAATCGTTCCAGCCTTCGGCACAGTTGATGCAGTGCAGCAAGGCACTGTGGAATGTACGCATACTGCCGGTTACTACTTCGTAGGCAAAAACAAAACATTTGCTTTTGACACAACCGTTCCATTTGGCATGAACCAACGTCAGCAAAATGCATGGATGTATTGGGGTGGCGGTTTGAAGCTTCAGCGCGAATTCTTACGTGACTACAACATCATCTCTTTCCCAGCAGGCAACACCGGAACCCAGATGGGTGGCTGGTTTAAAAAGCCAGTGAAAACCGTTGCCGACCTCAAAGGTCTCAAAATGCGTATCGCTGGACTCGGCGGTGAAGTCATGTCCCGTCTGGGCGCAATTCCGCAACAAATTGCTGGTGGCGATATTTATCCAGCACTTGAAAAAGGCGTGATTGATGCTGCCGAGTGGGTTGGTCCATACGACGATGAGAAATTGGGCTTCTACAAAATTGCCCCTTACTACTACTACCCTGGATGGTGGGAAGCTTGTTCGATGTACTCCATGTACGTCAACATCAAGGAATGGGAAAAATTACCTAAGCAATATCAGGAAGCCTTAGCCTCAGCCTGTGCTGAATGCAACATCGACATGATGGCTGAGTACGACTACAAAAACCCAATTGCCTTGCAGAGCTTGATCAAGAATGGCGTCAAGTTGCAGTCTTACTCCACAGAAATTATGAAAGCCGCATCCAATGCAGCTTTTGAAATGTATGAGGAAGAAGCTGCCAAGAATCCATCATTCAAGAAGATTTACGAGCCTTGGAAGAAATTCCGTAACGATCAAATGTTATGGAACAAGGTTGCCGAACAAACTCTCATGAGCTTCATGCTAACTAATCCTGTCAAATAAACTTTAAGCGAGTAACTGAAATGCCAAAACAATTTTTAGTTTTTGCAAATTTCGTTGATCGCCTAAATGACCGTTTTGGTGTTTTAGCAAGTTGGATGGTTCTTATTGCCGTACTGGTCAGCACAGCAAATGCGCTGATTCGGTACGGCTTTAACATCAGCTCAAACGGTTGGTTAGAAGCGCAATGGTATTTGTTTGCCGGCATGGTGATGTTTGGTGCCGCCACTACTTTTCGTATGAACGAGCATGTGCGGGTTGACGTGCTCTATGCCTTATATCCCAACAGAGTTCGCCTCTGGCTAGATTTCTGGGGAGGCATTGTTTTCTTTTTGCCAATGACCATCATTATTGGTTACTACTCTTGGGAATTTTTTATTACTTCGGTAATTCAAAATGAAACCTCGAGTAACCCAGGCGGTCTTATTCGTTGGCCAGTACGCGGCATTATTACCCTGGGCTTTTTCTTATTAACGCTCCAAGGTATATCAGAAATCATCAAGCGCTATGCTGCCATTACCGGCATGATTGAAATCGATCCTAAATACGAAAGACCTCTCCAATGATTAGCCAAGATTTAATGGCCCCCATCATGTTTGGGGGTCTGATTGTATTTTTACTAATTGGATATCCAGCAGCGTTTTCTTTAGGTGCTGTTGGCTTATTCTTCTCTTTCATTGGTATCGAGATGGGCATGTTTCAGCCCACCTTCTTACAGGCGCTACCAGATCGCGTGTTCGGCATCCTGTCGAATGACCTTCTACTCTCCATCCCATTCTTTACTTTCATGGGCGCCATTTTGGAGAAGTGTGGCTTGGCAGAAGACATGCTCGAAGGCTTGGGTCAGTTATTTGGTCCGATCCGTGGCGGCTTAGCCTATGCCGTGATTATTGTTGGAGCGATCCTAGGTGCAATTACCGGAACCGTTGCGGCCTCTGTGATTGCCATGGGATTAATCTCCTTACCAATCATGTTGCGCTATGGCTATAACCCTCGCGTAGCAACGGGTGTGATTGCCGCCTCCGGAACGATCACCCAACTCATCCCACCATCACTGGTATTAATTGTGTTGGCTGACCAGTTGGGCAAATCCGTTGGCGATATGTATGCAGGCGCTATTGGACCTTCGATCATCCAAGTGGTGTTGTTCTGCTTATTCATTTTCTTTTTATCCATTTTTAGACCGCAAGATGTACCAGCACTTCCCCCAGAAGCGCGTCCGAAAATTGACTGGAAATTGTTCAAGAAAATCCTTTGGGGTATTGTTCCTTCGATCGCCTTGATCTTCTTGGTGCTTGGAACCATCTTGATGGGTCTGGCAACACCAACTGAAGGTGGTGCAATGGGTTCTGTTGGAGCTTTAGTTCTTGCGGCAATGAACAAGCGTCTACAAAAGCCTTTGGTCTGGGAAGCAATGACTTCAACCATGCGCATTAATGCCATGGTGATCTTCATTCTGATTGGATCGACTGTCTTTGGCTTAGCATTCCGCGGCGTTGATGGCGACCTTTGGATTGAGCATCTGTTGTCAGGATTGCCAGGCGGTCAAATAGGCTTCTTAATCGTGGTGAACTTGTTTGTTTTCTTCTTAGCCTTCTTCTTAGACTATTTTGAAATCGCCTTCATCATCATTCCACTATTGGCTCCTGTTGCAGACAAGCTTGGCATTGATCTCATTTGGTTTGGCGTGCTTCTCGGCGCCAACATGCAGACCTCGTTTATGCATCCGCCATTTGGATTCGCCTTGTTCTATCTTCGTGGGGTAGCGCCAAAATCGCTGAAAAGCTCCGATATTTACTACGGTGCTTTGCCATGGGTTGGTCTACAACTGATTTTGGTTGCGATCATCATCTTCATTCCAGAGACTGTTACTTACTTCATTGATAAGCCAGCGGTTGCAATGGATGTGAATGCTGTCTCAGTTGATCCACTTGAAGGCGTTCAGCAAAATGAAATCACTGTAGACTCTAGTGCGGATATCGAGCGTCAATTGCGAGAAAATAAATAGCTATAGAAATAGCAGAATAAAAAAATAGAGGGGATTTACGATGCAAGCAAAGTGGGGTATTCGGGGGATGGCGGTAGCACCGCACTCCCTCGCTTCTGAATCGGCTTTAGCAGTTCTACGTGAAGGCGGTAATGCACTGGAAGCAATGGTGGCTGCGGCAGCAACCATTGCTGTGGTGTACCCACATATGAACTCTATTGGCGGTGACTCGTTCTGGGTGGTGCATTCGCCTGGCAAGGCCATGGGCGGCATTGATGCCTGTGGCGCTGCAGCTGGTTTAGCCACAAAGCAATGGTATGCAGAACGTGGCATCACTAAAGCAATTCCATTTCGGGGGGCTATTGCTGCAAATACGGTTGCTGGAACTATTTCAGGCTGGGGTGCTGCTCACAAACTTTCTAAACAAGGCTTGGGTGGCAAGATTCCACTCTCTCGTTTATTGGCTGATGCAATTCATTACGCAGAAGCAGGAGTGCCGGTTACTTACAGTCAATCGAGTTTGACCGAAAAAAAGCGCGCAGAACTCAGTCCTATCCCTGGGTTTTCCAAAACCTTTCTAGTGAATGGTAAAGCACCAGCGGTTGGCAGCATTTTTAAACAAGAGCGCCTTGCAAAAACTTTACGCCAAATTGCAGAAAAAGGAACGGATGACTATTACCGTGGAGATCTTGCGCAATTACTTGGCAAAGAATTAACGGACATTGGTAGCCCCTTACGCTTAGATGACTTGCATCGTCATCACGCCAAACTCATAGACCCACTAGAGCTCAAACATAGTCTAGGTAAGGTTTACAACATGATTCCGCCTACTCAAGGCGTTGTCTCCCTCATGATTATTGGCATCTTGGATCAGTTGAACTTAAAACGATTCAAAGTAGATAGTCCAGAGTATGTACATCATTGTGTTGAGGCCACTAAGCAGGCATTTAAGATTCGCGATCAGTTTGTGACAGACCCCGCGTATATGACGAAGAATGCACAGTCCTTCCTAGCCCCAGACTTCCTGAAAAAACTTGCCAAGAATATTGATCCCAATAAAGCGCTACCTTGGGGTCAAGGCAAGGGTCCAGCCGATACGATTTGGATGGGCGTAATTGATGGTGATGGCAATTGTGTTTCCTTCATTCAAAGTATTTATCACGAGTTTGGCGCAGGTATTGTTCTGCCGAAGTCTGGCGTGAACTGGCAGAACCGTGGATGCAGCTTCTCACTGGATCCCAAAACCCTCAATCATCTTGAGCCATATAGAAAACCATTCCACACTCTCAATCCTGCAATGGCCTTGTTTAAAGATGGTCGCTCAATGGTCTACGGAACAATGGGTGGCGATGGTCAACCCCAAACACAATGTGCAGTCTTTACTCGTACCGCTACTTACGGCCTTGATCCCCAGGATGCCATTAGTCGTCCGCGCTGGTTACTCGGTCGCACTTGGGGGCAAACGAGTGATAGCTTAAAGCTCGAGTCACGCTTTAGTCCTTTGGTCGCCAAAGAGCTTCACACTTTAGGTCATGAGATTGAAATGCTCGACGCCTTCGATGAAACAGTCGGTCATGCTGGCTGCATCATTCGTGATCCATCAGGCACGCTGCGGGGCGGATGGGATCCTCGTAGCGACGGCGCTGTTAGCGCGTTTTAGTAATAAACATTTTGGGTACGCGCAGATCCCAGTAAATCGCTGCTGCGCGTAGTCCAAAAATTCCGAGCATGCAAAGCACGGAGCCCTCAACAATATATTGAGGTAAGAAGTTCAATATCAGAACATATGCACAACAACCCAAAGTTACCGGAATAGCATATAGCTCATGCGACATGATGAGTGTTTTTCTACCCGCTAGGACATCGCGTAATAAACCACCGCCGATCGCAGTTACAACACCTAAGATCACAGGTGCTACAGGTAGGCCATAACCCATGCTCCAGGCCTTATCGGCCCCCTGAATGGCAAATAGTGCAGCACCAAAGCCATCGATATACAACATCCAGCGATAAATTTGCGGTTGGGTAAAAAAGGATTCTGCGAAGAAAGCGATGACACTGGCGCCTAGCGCAAGCCACACATACATTTGATTCTCAGACCAGAAAATAGGGGCTTCCAAAATGATGTCACGAATAGTGCCTCCGCCAATTGCAGTAATAAGCCCAAGCACTAAAACACCAAAAAGATCCACGCCACGATCGGCAATTGCCAAGACACCTGTCACAGCAAAGGCCATGGTTGCAATGATGCCAATCCAAAAATTAATATCTTCCATAACAACAAGTCTAAAGCACTTTGTGTGAACCAAGACTTGAATCCCCATCCTTAATATACTGTTAGCTATGAGATTAAATAAGGTATTGATATGACCCCCAAGCTGTATAGCTTTTGGCGTAGCTCTGCCGCATTTCGTGTGCGTATTGCCCTGAATCTCAAGGGCATGGATTACGAAGTTATTCCAGTACACCTCAGCAAGGGTGGCGGCGAACAAATGGGAGAGACTTTCAGCAGCAAAAACCCGAATCGCTTGGTTCCCTTATTTGAAGATGGCGAAAAGAGTATTCATCAATCCTTAGCAATCATTGAATATCTAGAAGAAACTCATCCGGAGCCAGCGCTCTTACCAAGTTCAGCAATCGATCGAGCATGGGTCCGCGCCGTAGCAATGGATATTGCCAGCGATATCCACCCAATCAATAATTTACGTGTACTGCGCTACCTCATTAAAAAAATGGGTGTCAGTAACGAGGCTAAAGATGAGTGGTATCAGCACTGGATCAAAGTAGGGCTCGAGAGTTTAGAAAAGCAATTGAGTATTGATCCTCGCGTTGGAAGATTTGCCTATGGCGATCAACCAGGGCTTATTGATATTTGTTTAGTCCCCCAGCTATTTAATGCTCTAAGCGCAAAAGTAGATATGAATCCCTACCCCACCCTCATGCGAATTTTTCATGAGTGTATGCAATTACCTGCCTTTATTGATGCCTCTTGGGAAAAGCAAATCGATGCGGAGGGATTAAACCCCGTTACTCCACCACAGAAATAATGAGAGCGTAAGCAATGAGCTCACTGTCGTAATTAAGACCACCCTAGAAATCACGCTGCCATCAGCTTTGTAATACTGAGCCAACATAAACGGCCCAGTACCCGTAGGGAGTGCACTCAAAATCACGATTGCATTTATCCATAAATCAGGCAAACCTAAAATGGGGCCAGCAATGATCCAGGCAATGAATGGCTGCAGAATAAGCTTTGCCAAACTGATACCCCAGGCCTGAGCTGGAGCGGCAGTACTTTTTTGTATCAGAAATAAACCGATTGATACCAGAGCACAAGGAGTCGATGCAGCAGCTAAGAATGCAATCACCTGGGCAATCGGATCATACAAAGTAAGACCACTAGCAGCCCACGCCAAGCCAGCTACTGGAGCAATTAACAATGGGTTAGTGCAAAGCGATTTGATAACGCTCCACACAATCTCATGGGACTTCTTGTGCGACAAAATGCCGATTTCAATAAGTACGGTCGCCAAGGCAAACATCACAAACACAATAAACGTAGAAATAATCGCAGGCGCTAAACCATCTTGACCAAGGGCAAGCGCGCACAAAGGAATACCCATGTACCCAGTATTCGAATAAGACGCACTAAGGCCATCAAAGCTAGCTGCCGCTAAATCTCGATTGCGCATCCAACTAATGAGAAGCACTACAACGAACACCATGAGGCAGCTGAGAAAAAACGCAGTGATAAAACCAGGTTGCCAAAGTGTTTGCCAACCACTATTAGCTGCAAAATTAAAGAGTTGTGCGGGTAATGCCATCCAAACTACGAAGCGATTGAGCTCAACCGAAGCGTTTATGCCTAGCTTGCCAGAGCGTCCGCCAACATACCCAATCAGGATGAGTAAAAAAACGGGAAGAACAACATTAAATACGTAGAGCAAAATATTTAACGGGCGTAAGTGTAGGGATTAAGAAATTTTCTTCAGCGTCTTGATATAACGCTGTGCATTTTTGACATAGCGTCCGGCGATATCGTGGATGCCCGCAATTTGCTCTGAGGTAAGCTCTTTTACTGCTTTAGCAGGCGTCCCCAAAATCATGGAGCCATCTGGGAATTCTTTTCCTTCAGTTACGAGCGCGCCGGCACCAACCAAGCAATTTTTCCCAATCTTGGCGCCATTCAAAATGACCGCACCAATACCAATAAGACTGCCGTCCCCAATATGACAACCGTGCAACATCACCTGATGACCAACAGTGACGTTCTTACCAATGATGAGAGGGTAACCTGGGTCGGTATGCAGAACAGAGGCGTCCTGCACATTACTACCCGCCCCAATTTGAATGAGATCGTTATCACCACGGACAACTACCTTGGGCCAAACGCTCGCATCTTGATGGAGTTCTACTTTACCGATCACTTCTGCGCTCTCGGCAACCCAAGCACCCTCAGCTAATTGCGGGGTGTTTCCGTCTAGTTCAAATATAGCCATGACTCATTATAGGTATGAATCAGGCTACAGTTGAATCACTATGCACTAAAAGTGAATTACCAGTTTGGCTCGCGATCAGGGGTTGAAGAAATACGATGCACACTTAAATCCGCACCTTCGTATTCTTCTTCTTGCGACATCCGAAGACCCAAGATTGCTTTCAGGGTGCCATAGACAACAATCCCGCCGATTAGTGCAATGCCAACGCCCAAGGCACTGCCAATGAGTTGACCAATAAAAGTCACGCCACCAATTCCACCAAGTGCCTTAGTTCCAAAGATGCCTGCGGCCAATCCACCCCAGAGACCACATAACCCATGCAAAGGCCAAACGCCGAGAACATCATCAATCTTCCAGCGGTTTTGGACCAAGGTGAACATATAAACAAATAAAGCGCCGGCAACTAAACCAACAAACAATGCTCCTAAAGGATGCATTAGGTCCGAGCCCGCACACACTGCAACCAAACCAGCAAGTGGACCGTTGTAAGTAAAGCCAGGATCATTACGACCAACCACCCAAGCAGCTAATGTTCCACCAACCATTGCCATCAGTGAGTTCATCGCAACTAAGCCACTGATCTTGTCAATCGTTTGTGCACTCATCACATTGAAGCCAAACCAACCTACCGCCAAGATCCAAGCCCCCAAAGCCAAGAAAGGAATGCTTGATGGTGGATGAGCAGAGATTTGGCCCTCTTTGGTGTAACGACCACGACGTGCGCCTAGCAGAATGACTGCAGGCAAGGCAATCCAGCCACCTACCGCATGCACAACAACTGACCCTGCAAAATCATGAAATTCTTCGCCAGTGAAACCTTTGATCCACGCTTGAATGCCGTAGTGCTGATTCCACGCAATACCCTCGAAGAAGGGATACACAAAGCCTACCAATACAAAAGTAGCAATTAACTGTGGATTAAATTTAGCGCGCTCTGCAATGCCACCCGAAATAATGGCCGGAATAGCAGCAGCAAAAGTGAGTAGGAAGAAAAACTTCACTAACTCATAGCCATTTTTCTCAGCCAATAACTCTGCGCCAGAGAAAAAGTTCACGCCATAAGCAATGCTGTAACCAATAAAGAAATACGCAATAGTTGAGACCGCAAAGTCCACCAAGATTTTTACTAATGCATTGACTTGGTTTTTCTTGCGAACCGTTCCCAATTCCAAGAACGCAAAGCCCGCATGCATAGCAAGAACCATAATGGCGCCGAGCAAGATAAATAAAGCATCACTACCTGACTTCAAAGTTTCCATGAATTTTCCCCTCTTATTTTTTGCATCATTATGGGGAATATAAAAACCCATATAAGTGCAATATGCACTTATTTAGTGCATTAATAGGGCTTATTTATGGTTTATCATCGTTTTTACATACACCTAAGGGAGAACCCATGAAAAAAATACTCGCTGCATTGGCTGCTTTGGCTGCATTTTCTGGCCTGGCTCAAGCACAAGAAACTATCAAAGTATTGAGCACTCAAGAACTCGTTAATGTTTGCAAACTCCCTGCAAGCCCAGAATCACGTAGTTTTTGCATTGGCTTTACCACCTCCGTATACGACACCTATTTAGCAACCCGCCACCCACAACGTGCGAAGCCATTTATTTGTGTGAAGCAACCAGCTCCAGCGCGCGATGAAGTCATTAGTGATTTCGTGAAATTTGCGCAAAGCAACTCACAAATTGCCGACAAACCAGCTGCAGGTGTTTTCTTGGGCTTCTTAGCATCACGCTTTCCTTGCGCCAGAAAATAATTTAGCAACTTAGCCAAACGAATAAACATTTAAAGGATCAGTTGAGATGAAAAAAATTATCGCAATTACCGCAGCAACTTTAGCAATCGCTGGTTGCTCAAATATGAGCAACACTGAGCAACGCACACTTTCAGGCGCAAGCATAGGCGCAGCTGCTGGCGCTGTTGGAACAGCAATCTTCCACGGCAACCCTATTTGGGGAGCGGTTGGTGGTGCAGCAGTTGGCGCAGCATCAGGTTATGTCTATGATGCTTACAAGAAAAATGAAGCTTCTAATTACAACTCTGGCTATAACGCCGGAAAAAATAATCAGCCAGCCCAAGCTCCAAACTAAGCTTTGCCGCTAGGTCTACTAAGACCTTAGTACAGCAACACCAAACCCAGCTCGTATTAATTTACCAGCTGGGTTTTTATTTGGATCTGGCCAGCCAATGCTTTATGTATTGGGCATTTGTTTGCTATCTCTAGCAGGCGCTCTTTTTCTTCTGCACTCAAATGACCCATCAATTGAATCTCACGAGAGAATGTTTCAACATCATCAACTCTCTCAATATCCACCGTCACCATTGCATTTTCTAGTTTCATTTCTTTGCGGCCTGCGTACATCTTTAAAGTCATTGAGGTACAAGCCGCCAAAGCAGCGCCAAGATACTCGTGAGGACTCGGACCAGTTCCGGAACCCCCTTTAGAAATTTCTGCATCAGCCAGAAAATGTAAATCACCTGCGGTCAATTTCTGCTGAAGTGGGCCTTGGCCAAACTGGGAGACTACTTTTCTCATAAAGATCCTAATAAATTATTTCAATACATTAAATGACAGAATGACTTTAACCGGAATGGGATTTCCCTGCTTTTTCTGCAGTAGGCAACTGCGCTTTCTTCCAGGCGCTAAAGCCACCTTCTAAGTGACAAATATTGGGCACACCCATTCTCTGAAGTGTTTGCGTGGCCAAGGCTGAACGCCAAGCTGAGGCACAGTACAAAACTAGCTTCTTTCCTTCACCAAATATGGGTTTGTAATACGGGCTATCGGGATCAACCCAAAATTCCAGCATTCCCCTTGGGGCATGCAGCGCGTTTGGAATCATGCCTTCTCGCTCTAATTCACGCACGTCACGAATATCCACAAAGACTACATTTGAGTCGACCAATAATTCCCCTGCCTTTTCTAAGGGTAGCGTCTCAATTTCAGCCATCGCATTCTGGATGAGCTCTTGATGCCCAATCTTTAATTTCACCAAAATCTCCTAAATTAACAATGTCAAAATCATCTCACGCACCTGCTACCATTCTGCTATGAACTTTACCCCCACAGAGCTTGTCGCAAGCGTTATTTTTGCAATCGCTGTTTTGCACACCTTTTGCGCAGGATATTTTGAATCTCTCGCCAAAAAGTCACCACGACATGCTGGCTTATGGCATCTTCTTGGCGAAGTGGAAATTGTTTTTGGCTTTTGGGCGGCCGTCCTAGTTATTTTTATTTCTTTTTACGATGACTTGAGCTCTGCCAAAGACTTTTTAAATGGACGCAATTACACGGAACCACTCTTTGTCTTCGCCATCATGATTGTGGCTGGTACAAAGCCTGTTCTTTATTTTTCTACCCAAATTTTGCATGTACTCGCCAATGTTCTGCAAAATGTATTCCGCATCCGAAGCGCCCCCGCCTTATATTTTTTAACCCTCGGGGCCACGCCACTGTTAGGCTCTTTAATTACCGAGCCTGCAGCGATGACCCTGGCTGCTTTTTTATTGCGCGATCTTGTCTATCGTCATCAATGCTCTAAAGCGTTATTGTTTGGAACACTCGGTGTTTTGTTTGTCAATATTTCAATCGGTGGCACGCTCACTAACTTTGCAGCTCCTCCTGTACTCATGGTGGCCTCCACCTGGGGATGGAGTTCAGCATTTATGTTTAGCAACTTTGGCGTAGAGTCTTGTATTGCGATTTTTATTAATGCTCTCGCAGCAACATTACTATTTCATCGTCAACTCATTGAGCCTAATGACAATAAAAAAGAGGTAAAGATTCCATTGGCAGTGATCTTGATGCATCTGCTGTTCCTGTTTGGAGTCGTTTTCTTCGCACATGATCCAATTATTTTTATGTGGATCCTGCTGTTCTTTATTGGTTACACCACGGCCTACCCCAAACATCAAAGTCCTCTGATTCTGAAAGAGGCGCTCTTGGTAGGATTCTTCTTGGGTGGCTTAGTCGTATTGGGCGCATTACAGGGCTGGTGGCTACAACCAATTCTCGAAATGATGAGTCCTACAGTAGTCTTTTATGGCAGCCTTGTTCTAACTGCCTTTACTGACAATGCCGCTCTTACTTATTTAGGGTCATTGGTAACTGGCACTTCTCCAGAATTCAAGCTAGCTTTAGTAGGTGGCGCGGTTGCGGGTGGTGGACTAACAGTGATCGCCAATGCGCCTAACCCTGCAGGTATTGCAATCTTACGCGGCCACTTTCCAGGGCATACGGTTTCAGCCCTATATTTACTCGTTGCCGCTATTCCACCCACTATTGTGGCAATTCTGGCTTATCGACTTCTCTAAGCCCTCTTTAGTGCTTAGGCAGTAAAATCTGAGCTTCGCCCCCAGCTATAAACCTGAGAACGGCATATGAAAAAGCTCTATATCAAAACCTTCGGCTGTCAAATGAACGAGTACGACTCGGGAAAAATGGCAGACCTCCTCCATGCCGATGAAGGCATGGTCATGACAGATCGGCCTGAAGACGCCGATGTTGTTCTTCTCAATACCTGCTCTATCCGCGAAAAAGCAGAAGACAAAGTTTTTTCAGATTTAGGTCGCCTACGCGAGCTAAAGAAAAAAAATCCCGACTTACTCATCGGGGTTGGTGGATGCGTAGCCAGTCAAGAAGGCCAACAGATTGTTAGTCGCGCGCCTTATGTTGATGTTGTATTTGGGCCTCAAACACTTCATCGCTTATCCGACCTTATTGCAGAGCGACGTAAAACTGGCATTTCACAGGTGGATATCTCTTTTCCAGAGATTGAAAAGTTTGATCACTTGCCTGCTTCACGCCAAACCCGCGGCTCAGCTTACGTTTCCATCATGGAAGGCTGCTCTAAATATTGCAGCTATTGTGTTGTTCCTTACACGCGCGGTGAAGAGGTCTCAAGACCATTCGATGATGTGCTCACCGAAGTAGCTGGACTTGCTAGCAAAGGCGTTAAAGAAATTGTTCTGCTTGGTCAAAACGTCAATGCTTATGTGGGCAAGATGGGTGATACCGAAGAGATTGCTGACTTTGCTCTTCTCATTGAGTACATCGCAGAAATTCCTGGTGTTGAGCGCATTCGCTTTACTACTAGCCACCCTAAAGAATTCACGCAACGCCTCATTGATGTCTATGCCAAAGTGCCGAAGCTTGTGAGTCATCTACACCTGCCGGTCCAGCATGGATCAGATGTCATGCTCTCTGCAATGAAGCGCGGCTATACGGCATTAGAGTTCAAAAGCATTATTCGCAAAATGCGTGCTGTTCGTCCCGACCTAACTCTATCGAGCGACTTCATTGTGGGCTTCCCCGGTGAAACTGAAGCCGACTTTGAGAAGCTACTCAAGATGGTGAAAGAACTCAATTTTGATAATAGCTTTTGCTTTATCTTTAGTCCGCGCCCCGGTACCCCAGCAGCCAATCTCAGTGATGACACGCCCTATGAAGTCAAGCTTAAGCGCTTGCAAACACTATTAGCATTGGTTGAAGGGCAAGCGAATGAAATTAGCCAAAAAATGTTGGGCAATACTGAAAGAGTGCTGATTGAAGGTCTAGCAAAAGATGGTGTTAATTTGCAAGGTCGCGCTGAAAATAATCGCGTCATTCACTTCACGGCACCAGATCAAAATATTGAGGATCTCATTGGTCAGATGGTTGATATTCGCATCACTGAAGTTCTTAACTACACCCTTAGAGGCGAATTAGTGGAAGCTCATGTCTACTAAAGTGAAAGTAAGTTCGCCTAAGCTGGTAATTGATCTGCAATATGCCAGCCCCGCAATTGAGGCTAGTATTAATAAAGCCGCTGCTTCTGCAGCGCTAAAAAAATGGGTGAAGAATGCTACACCCCTTAGCGGCTTAGTTACCTTGCGTTTTGTTAATGCCGCAGAAGGTAAAAAGTTGAACTTTGCTTATCGTCAAAAAGATTACGCTACCAATGTTTTAACTTTTGCTTATGCGCTTTCAAAAAACACTTTAGCAACGGATATTATTTTTTGTCTGCCGGTGCTTCAAAAGGAAGCTAAAGAACAAAACAAATCACTGAAAGCCCATTTGGCCCACTTAGTTGTGCATGGCTGTCTTCATGCACAAGGCCATGACCATGAAGTCAGCCGTGATGCCAAAAAAATGGAGTCCCTGGAAATCGAAATTCTAGAAAAATTAGGCTTTACTAACCCCTATTCCTAATTTGTCTTATTTCTACGCTATTCTTGCTATATGCCTGACCCCAACAAATCCCTTTTAGATCGTTTAGCTGATTTTTTAACGCCTCAGCCAACGGAACCTAGTCAACGTCGTCAAGAACTCATTGAGACGCTTCGTGAGGCACAAACCGAGGGATTGATAGACGCTGACGCGCTCTCAATGATTGAGGGAGTTTTTCAAGTAGGCCAGCTGTGTGCTCGCGACATCTTAGTGCCCCGCGCCCAAATTGACTGGATCGATATTGGCCATCCTCTTTCTGAAATCATTCAGAATGTAATCGATGCAGCACACTCACGCTTTCCAGTGTTTGAGGGCAGCAAAGATAATGTCATCGGTATTTTGTTGGCCAAAGATTTATTACGCCATGCCACAGAAAAAGATTTTCAAGTCAGAGATTGGTTGCGTCCCGCAGTATTTATTCCGGAATCTAAACGTCTCAGCGTCTTATTGAGAGACTTTAAAGACAATCGCAATCACTTGGCCATAGTCGTGGATGAATATAGCGGCGTAGCAGGAATTATTACGATCGAAGATGTGCTTGAACAAATCGTTGGTGATATTGAGGACGAGCATGATGTTGATGAAGAAGCTGATAATCTGATTGCCTTAGATAATGGTGATATTCGCGTCAAGGGCATTACTGAACTTGAGCAATTCAATGAAACGCTTGGCACGCATTTTGAGGTTGAGGATATCGAAACCGTTGCAGGCCTGGTAATTCAGCATTTAGGCCGCGTCCCCAAGATGGGTGAGCTTATTGAAATTGACGGAATTGAATTCGAAGTGCAACGAGCGGATCCTAGGCAAATTCATATTTTGCTTGCGCGACAAAACAATAAAAAATCTGACTGAGATTCACATTGTTTGATCGGCGCCCTTCTCAAACCCGCATGAGTATCAAAATCTTTCCAGTCCTAGCTTTATTTTTGTTGGGTGCAATTCTTGCAGCAACAGCTGAGCTTCCCTTTGGCGGCTGGATTCAAATTCCTCTTTTAAGCATTCTCTGGTGGCGTCTTGATCCTCAGACTCCTGCTTCATTTAAAAAACAATTTGCCTTAGGCCTCTCATTCGGAATCGGCTATTTTGTTATCGGCCTGTGGTGGCTTTACATCAGCCTGCACGATGTTGGCGGTATGAATGCAGCACTTGCTTGTATGGGAGTATTTCTACTCTCAGCTTATGTGGCACTCTATTTTTCGTTAGCTACATTAGCAATTCCACTATTTAAAAAGAATCGTTTGTCTGGCTTACTCTTGGCGTCAAGCTGGGTTCTTGCTGAATTTCTACGGGGCTATATCTTTACTGGCTTTCCTTGGATGGGCTTTGCTGAAAACCAATTCAATGGCCCATTTGCGCCAGTAGCGCCTTTCTTTGGTGGCCTGGGATGCACCTTCTTGGCAGTATGGACTTCTTGGGAGATTTACCAACTGCGCAAGCACGTAGTTTCTAGCGCTCTTTTGATTGTGTTGGTGATTGCTACCTCACAGCTTGCTGGTTTATTTACATTCACAAAGCCGACTGGAGAACCTATTAGTGTTCGTCTTATACAAGGCAATTTTGAACAAAGTCTTAAATTTAATCCTCAGGCTATTGGCAAGCAAATTGATTTCTATGCAGGGGAAATTACTAAAGAGCTTGCTAATCTCATCATCATTCCCGAGACCGCCTTTCCATGGCCGCTTCCGCATTTGCCAATCGGCTTATTCGATTACTTACAAAACTTTTCCAATAAAAGTGGTAGCAACATCCTAGTTGGCGTCATTGGCGAAGTACCTGGTGAGACTGGTATGCAGTACTCGAATCGCGCAACAGGGCTTTCCCCAAACACAACTCCTTATCAATACGATAAAGCCCATCTCGTCCCCTTCGGAGAATTTATCCCCCCCGGCTTTCAGTGGTTCGTCAAAGCATTTCATGTACCCATGAGTGACTTTGCTAGAGGAAGATTAGATCAATCGCCCTTTACGATTGCGCGCAAAGATCAGGAAGATATTCATGCGGCCATTACGATTTGTTATGAAGATGTCTTTGGGGGTGAGCTAGCTTCTCGTATTCAACACAGTGATAAGCCAGTCAACCTGCTGATTAACATGACTAATCTTGCCTGGTTTGGCGAATCCCAAGCATCTACTCAGCAACTCCGCCTTTCACAACTGCGCTCACTAGAAACTGGACTTCCTGCCTTACGTGCGACCAATACAGGGATTACTGCAGTTCTTGGGCCCGATGGCAAAGTGCTCAAATCGCTCCCAGAATTTACTCAAGCCACACTGAGCACACAGGTTCAGGCCTATTCCGGCAAAACGCCATATGTAATTTGGGGCAATGTACCAATTTTGGGTCTTTCTTGCCTGCTACTGCTCTGGGGCTTGATTCGTCACAGACGTTTTTAAGCATTTTTTAACTCTAGACTGCTCTAGCCATGTAAAATCAACGGCTTAGCCAGGTTAATCATGCTTACTTTTCAGCAAATCATTCTCAAACTACAAGATTATTGGGACCAACAAGGTTGTGCCCTATTGCAACCTATCGACCTCGAGGTTGGTGCCGGTACATCTCATACCGCAACCTTCCTGCGCGCCATTGGTCCTGAGCCGTGGAAGGCAGCCTACGTGCAGCCATCCCGCCGACCAAAAGATGGTCGCTATGGTGAGAACCCAAATCGTTTGCAGCACTACTACCAATATCAAGTAGTTCTCAAACCAGCCCCAGAAAATATTCTCGATCTCTATCTTGGCTCTCTTGCAGCCTTAGGTTTAGACCTCAAAGAAAATGATGTTCGCTTTGTAGAGGATGACTGGGAAAATCCAACACTTGGTGCTTGGGGTCTGGGCTGGGAAGTTTGGCTTAACGGCATGGAAGTGACACAGTTCACCTACTTCCAACAAGTTGGTGGCTTAGATTGCAAACCCGTCCTTGGCGAGATCACATACGGTATCGAACGTTTGGCAATGTATATCCAAAACTGTTCAAACGTATATGACTTAGTTTGGGCTGATGGTATTTCTTATGGTGATGTGTATCACCAAAATGAAGTGGAACAATCTTGCTATAACTTCGAGCACTCTAATGCCGATCTACTCTTTGCTAACTTCACGAACTATGAAAGTGAAGCCAAGCGCTTGATGGAGGTCCCATTAGCGCTACCTGCCTATGAAATGGTTCTGAAAGCTGCCCACACATTTAACTTGTTGGATGCGCGTGGCGCCATCTCAGTAACTGAGCGTGCAGCCTATATCGGCCGCATTCGCAACCTTTCTCGCGCGGTTGCTCAAGCCTACTTTGAGTCTAGAGAAAAACTGGGCTTCCCAATGTGTCAACGTCAAGCTAAAGCTCAGGCTTAAGCGCATCGAGATTTCCGCATTCTATCTATGAGCACATCCAATTCAAAACCTCAATCTGCGACTTTATTGATTGAGGTCTTTACCGAAGAGCTACCACCTAAATCATTGCGTCGTTTGGGCGATGCATTTAACGAAGGTATCTTTGCGGCACTTAAATCAGCAGGTCTCGCAACTGAGTTATCTAATGCAACTGGCTTTGCTACACCGCGCCGTTTAGCCGTTCAAGTAACTGGTGTACTTGATCTAGCGCCAGACTTTCCAGTGCGGGAAAAATTACTGCCCACCAGTATTGCATTTGATGCTGAAGGTAAAGCGACTCCACCACTACTCAAAAAATTAAGCGCCCTTGGGTATGCAGATGTGGATCTTGCCACTCTAGAAAAAGCGGGCGAAGGTAAAAATGAAGCTTTGTATCTCAATGTCATCGCCAAAGGCGCTGCACTTGAGCAAACTGCACAATCCGCGCTTGAGCAAACACTGAGTAAGTTGCCGATTGCAAAAATGATGCACTATCAAGTGCTGCAGAAGAATGGCCAACTAGCCGATGTGCAATTTGCCCGCCCTGCTCACCGCATCATTGCCCTTCATGGCAATACGACTTTAAATATCAGCGCTCTAGGCGTTGATGCAGCCAATCAAACTGAAGGTCATCGTTTCCTGGCTCCGGGTAATGTCACGATTAATAGTGCCGATCAATACGATTCAGACTTGCAATCTCAGGCAAAGATTATTCCCAGCTTTAATCAACGTCGCGCAAAAATTGAAACTGCCCTATTAAAGGCGGCAGGCGACGATTTAGTTCTGATGCCCGAAAGCCTTCTAGATGAAGTAACGGCCCTAGTTGAGTGGCCCGCTATTTATGAGTGTCATTTTGATGAAGAGTTCTTGGAAGTACCGCAAGAGTGCTTAATTCTGACAATGCAGACTAATCAAAAATACTTTGCGCTAACCGATAAGCAAGGCAAGTTACGGAATCGCTTTTTGATTGTTTCCAATATCGAAACTAACAAACCGAATGCCATCATTTCCGGTAACGAGCGCGTTGTCCGCCCACGCCTATCGGATGCTCGCTTCTTTTTCCAGCAAGATCAGAAACGTCCATTAGCTTCCCGCGTGGCTGATTTAGGTAAGGTGGTTTATCACAACCAACTAGGCAACCAATTAGATCGCATGAAGCGCGTTCAAGGACTAGCCCTTGGGATTGCCAAGAAATTGGGTGCCGATGAAAAGCTCGCTGCACGTGCTGCAGAAATTGCTAAAACAGACTTGTTAACTGACATGGTTGGTGAGTTTCCAGAGCTACAAGGAATTATGGGGCGCTACTACGCTACCCATGATGGTGAGAATCCAGATGTTGCCAGCGCATGCAGCGAACACTATATGCCGAGATTTGCAGGCGATGCGCTGCCGCAAACTCAAACTGGCACGATCTTGGCCATTGCTGACAAACTAGAAACACTGGTTGGCATCTGGGGAGTTGGCCTTGCCCCTACTGGTGATAAAGACCCATATGCATTACGTCGTCACGCACTAGGTATCTGCCGCTTGCTCTTAGAAAAAAATCTTTCACTCAATTTGCCTGAACTAATTGAGTTAGCTCGTGCTCAATTTCCACAAGTCGATGTTCAAGAGAAGGCAAAGGCTACTGATATCTACGCCTTCATCATTGATCGCCTGCGCGCCTATTTGCGCGATCAATCGGTTGCGGGAAAAGCTTTTACTAGCGCAGAGATTGATGCCGTTCTCAGTCAGGATCCAGGGCAAATTAACGATTTAATTGAGCGCTTAACTGCATTACGTGAATTTAATGCTCTCGCTGAAGCTGCCCAACTCGCAGCCGCTAATAAGCGTATTAGCAATATCTTGAAGAAAACGACTACTGCTATTCCTGCAGCTTGTTCGGCATCATTGCTGCAAATTCCAGCAGAGGCTTCACTCCATAAAGCTTTAGAGGCGATCACGCCCGCACTCAATACGGCCTATGAAAGACGTCAATTTGTTGAACTCTTGAAAGCGCTTGTCGCCTTGAGCGGGCCAATTGATCAATTCTTTGCAGATGTGATGGTGATGGACCCTAATCCCGAGCTACGCGATAACCGCTTAGCTCTTCTGCAACAACTTCACCAGAAAATGAATCTCGTTGCCGATCTCGGCAAATTAGCATGAGCACTAGCTCCTCTAAATTAATTATTCTTGATCGCGATGGCGTGATCAATGAAGATAGCGATGATTATGTGAAGTCAGTAGATGAATGGATTCCACTGCCAGGAAGCCTAGAAGCCATTGCCCTGCTAAACCAAGCTGGCTACCAAATTGCTATCGCTACCAATCAATCTGGCCTCTCAAGGGGTTTCTTCACGATTGGCGATTTGCATGCAATGCATAACAAGATGGATGCTTTACTAAAACCCCTAGGTGGTCGTATCGATAGTATTTTCTTTTGCCCTCATCAAGATTCACATCAATGTGATTGCCGCAAGCCTGCACCCGGCATGATGAAGGAAATTGCGTTACGTTATAAAAAGATAGGTAGCACTCAGCCACTAACAGGCGTTCCTATAGTGGGTGACTCTTTACGTGACCTCGAGGCTGGAGTGGTCTTGGGTGCTGCGCCGCATTTAGTCCTTACCGGCAAGGGAGAAAAGACACTTGCAAAAGGCAAACTCCCAGAGGGAACACAAATTCATGCTGATCTTTTGGCATTTGCAAACGCCCTTTTAGAAAATAAGGCCTAGACCAATCTTGAAAATGATTCGATCCATTCTCTTTGCCTTATTTTTGGTGATATTCACGCCAATCTGGTCGGTGTTGTGCATGATCGCCTTCCCATTTTTGAGCCCAGAAAACCGCTATACCTTTATTGGACTCTGGAACAAAATTGTTATTGCTCTACTGAAGCCGCTGTGTGGAATTCATTATGAAATCCGCGGCATGGAAAACATGCAGGCGGTACTCAATGAACGCGTCATCATCCTCAGCAAACATCAATCCGCTTACGAAACAATTGCCTATATCGCATTACTGCCAAAACAACTTTGCTTCGTCTTTAAGCGTGAGTTACTCTGGATTCCATTCTTTGGTTGGGCGCTAGCCTTGCTAAAAATGATTCACATCAATCGTTCCAATAAGCAGACCGCAGCTCACTCCGTAGCAACTCAAGGTCGTAAACGCTTGAGCGAAGGCAAGTGGATCATGCTCTTTCCGGAAGGCACCAGAACGCCTATTGGCTCCAACAAACCCTATCGCAAGGGCGGCGCTCGCTTGGCAAGTGCCACAGATGCCTTAGTGATTCCAATTGCGCACAACGCTGGTCGCTGCTGGCCAAAGAATAGCTTTATCAAGCAACCTGGCACTGTCATTTTCTCCATTGGGCCCGCCATTAGCTCAACCAATAAGTCAGCAGAAGAGCTGCAAAGAGAAGTAGAAGGCTGGATTGAGGCTGAAATGCGGGTGATTGATCCTAGCGCTTATAAATAATTTTTATAGGGCAAGAACTTTAGCCCACTCAATATAGCGATCAACAGAAATGTCTTGAGCTCTTGCCTTAAGTTCCACCTCAGTCAAATTTAATCTATCGGCAAATGCACTCAAGTTAGTCCGCAACATTTTTCTTCTTTGGGAAAAGGCTGCAGCAACCACTTTCTCTAAAGAGTTCCACTGCGCAGAAGATAACGCAAAGTCTCTTCTCGGAATCATTCGTACAACAGCAGAATTGACTTTAGGTTGTGGATCAAATGCTTCCGGCGGAACCTCCAATACCAGCTCCATGTCATAACGGGCCTGGAGCATGACTGATAGCCGACTAAAGTCAGAGCCTCCCGCTTTCGCAACCATCCGCTCCACTACCTCGGCTTGCAACATAAATACCTGCTCATCAATATAACTCGCGGCCGCTACCAAATGAAACAGTAGTGGGGAGGAGATGTTGTATGGCAGATTGCCTACTACCTTGCATAAACCCTGCTTGGTAGCGCGATTCTGTGCCCATGCCAAGAAATCGAACTTGAGAGCATCGCCCTCAATTACCGTAAGACCTTTGAGATTTTTCTCGTTCCAAAAAGCCACCAAATCACGATCAATCTCCAGAAGATCTAATTGATCTAAATTGCTAAGCAGGGGAAGTGTTAATGCACCAAGACCAGGTCCGATCTCAATAACGTGCATATCTGCACTGGGATTAATGAGTGCAACAATTGAATAAATAATCCCGTTATCTTGCAGAAAGTTTTGACCAAATCGTTTACGAGCGCGGTGCATGAATTAGTTTTGTTTTCTTTGATTTACGGCTAGTTGATAGGCTAAACGTAAAGCCTCAAGCATGCTACCTGAGTCTGCAATCCCTTTGCCGGCGATATCTAAGGCCGTTCCATGATCTACCGATGTACGAATGATGGGTAGCCCCAGAGTGACATTCACTCCATTGCCAAAAGTTACAAATTTAAATGGCGCCAAACCTTGATCGTGATACATCGCAATGAAAGCATCTACTTGTGCAACAGCTTCGGGGTCAAACATCGTATCACCTGGATAAGGACCGGAGACATGGATTCCCATCTTCTGTGCAGCTTCAATTGCAGGTGAAATGATTTCGATTTCTTCGCGCCCCAAGTAACCCGACTCTCCTGCATGAGGGTTTAAACCCGCCATCCGAATAAGGGGCTCAGCAATTCCGAATTTCTTTTGCAAATCCTGGTTAACGATTTGAATTGTTTCCAATATGAGATCAAAACTCAGTGCTTGCGGAATCTGTTTTAAAGGAAGATGGGTTGTGACTAGGGCAACTCTTAAATCTCTTGCTGCCTTGAGCCCTAAAAAACCACTTGGCAATGATGCGCACAACATCATCACCACATGAGAAATATTGCAGCGCTGTGCTAGATACTCTGTGTGCCCTGTAAATTGAGTGCCAGCGTCATTAATAACGCTTTTCTGCAGAGGTGCAGTCACCATGGCATCAAAGTGCCCTTGCAGGCATCCATCGATGGCTTGATCCAGCATATTGACAACATACTGAGAATTACTCGAATTGAGTACTCCAGAAACCACAGGAGCCCCAAGCGCAATTGACTGTACTTGCAGTCGACTAGAAAGTTCTGGACTTAGATTGGGTAATGCTAATAATTGAACATCGCCCAATAATGTGATTTGAGCATCAGCATGCTCACGCAAAAACTCAAGCGATGCGGCTAAAGAAACTTCTGGGCCAATACCAGCAGGTTCGCCGGTACTTACAACGAGCTTAACGAGGTGGGCTGCTTGCTGGATCATCTGAGTTCAGAATTTTTACTGTTGCGTTATCACGTAGCTCGCGCATCCATTCTTGATATGCTTGTTCAAACTTTCTCTCACGGATAGCCGCACGCGCAAATTGACGTTGCTTCTCAACAGTAAGCTGACCTTCACGACGCTCAAGCACCTGAATCAAATGCCAACCAAATTCTGTTTTAACTGGGCTACTAACCTCACCAATTTGTAAACGATTCATGGCTTGTTCGAACTCTGGAACCAAATCTCCAGGCCCCATCCAGCCCAACTCACCGCCATTGGGGGCTGAACCATCTTCAGAATACTTTTTTGCAAGCTCAGAAAAGTCTGCGGTCTTAGTGCGGATTTGATCACGAAATCCTTGCAAACGTCTCTCGGCATCTTGATCAGTCAAGCCTGCACGACTTCTTAGCAAAATATGACGAGCGAGAGTTTGAGTAATAGGAATATTTTGTGGGGTGGTGGATCCAGCATCCGGTGCCGCAGCTTGCTGCTGGGGAGCGCTTGCGCCTGCCGCACGACGATCCAAAACCTTCAGAACATGGTATCCAGCGGGACTCTTCACTACCGCATTAGCAGTCTGACCACTACCAGTATTACGGATAGCTTCATAAAATAATTGCGGTAAACGATCAGGAGTTCTGTACCCTAACTCTTGAAATTTAATCTTTGGATTTTCTTTTGCCGCCATCGCACCAAGCTGCAAGAAATCAACATCTCCACGCGCATCGCGCAATAAAGCATCTGCCTTCTTCTTGGCCTCAGCTTGAGTGCCCGCTCCAGCACCGGCATCAACCGGAATAAAGATTTGAGCTACATCAATCTCCTCTAACTCGCCTTTGGCTGCCGGGGTTGATCTTGGGGCGCCACCTGATGCCATAGCTCGCGTACGTTCAGCAATGAAGTTATCTATCTCAGCATCTGAGATTTTGAGCTTACCCTCAACTTCTCGTTCTCGATAGCGAGTAACAATGATATCGTCACGCAACATCTCTCTATAGCGCTCAAATGTGCTTCCTGTTGCAATGACTTTAGCTTTGAATTCTGCATAACTTGACTTGTTTTTAGCAGCAATGTCTTCAATAATTTTATCTAGCTCTTTATTGGTAACCTTTACTCCTTCTTGCGCGGCATTTTGCAGTTGAATTTTTTCTAAAATCAGTCTTTCTAAAATTGCCTTACGTAATGTGACATCATCAGGCAACTTTGCACCCTGCTTTTTCAGCGCTGCAATTCGATCATCAATTTCCTTGCGCGTTACAAAACCTGTATTAACTACTGCTACGACACCATCAATATTACGAATCTTATCTTCCGCAATGGCATTTGTCTTTGCCGTATCTTGAGCAAATGCGATATTCGCAAACAATCCAAGGCCAAGAAAAATGGCAAACATACTAATTTTTCTAAAACGATTCATACAAAGCATTATTGATAGTTCTCGTATGTTGAAGGTGGTATAGGCTTAGAGGTAGGCATATATCCAGGGACATTTAACTTCATGATATCAACTGGATTGCTACCAGCGCTACCAAAGCCCCTAAATTCGACCTGAAAGAGCACCTGGGTGGTAGTTATTTGAGAGGTATTGAGGACTTGAGAATACGCCCCGCGGAAAGTCCAGCAATCCCTACTCCATTCCAATGCAACCAAGGTATTTAAGGTCTTGGTAGTTAAGGCGTCGTATCCCCAGCGACCTAAAACAGATACTTCCCGGGTGATAGGCCATTGTCCAGAAATATTGTATTGATCCGTAGTGGTAGATGAGGGCACGAACGGCTGATTATTTTGCACAGAAGCTTGAACTGGTGGCGACCAAACATTGCGGTAGCCGAAATTTAAACTTCTACCTTGCGTTGGGCGCCAACTGCCACCAACAGTGGTTTGCACAAAGCGATTGAGTTGGGTGTTGTATTGACCGAATACATCCGCACTGAAATTACCGAGCAAGCGAACCGAACCCGAACCCAAGGTATCGGAATAAGTGGTGGGGCTGGCAATCGTACCGTTCAAGCCAACTCGCTGCCCAGTAAACTGCTGCTTTTGAGCAACTGTCACGTTAGCACGTTCTGCTCCAGTATTGGCTTCGATCATGCGGCTTGTTAAACCAAGAGTGGCGGCATTGTTATCAGCAATCCGGTCATTACCAATGAAGGTGTTCTCACTAAAGATTTGAGAAACACCAAAGCCTGCATCCGCAGTATCAAATAAAGGTGTTTGTGATTGATTTTTATATGGAGTGTAAACATAGAAAGCACGTGGCTCCATAGTTAACAACATATCTCGACCATAGAAACCTTTGAGCTCAGCAGCATCTCTTTCAAACGCTAATCCAGAATCTAAACTAAAGGTTGGAATAGTGAAGCCTTGTGCAATTGGCGCTCCACCTGTTGCGAATGGCGTGGCGTTATACGTGTTTGACTGAAAGCTCACCTTAGGAGTGATGTAATAACCAGGAGTAACTTGCGGCAGAGCCATGGCACCTTTAATCACTGTTCTATCCGCTTGGCTATAAACACCCGGAGCAGTGGCCGCTAAGTTACCAGCAATGTTGTAAGAGAATCTCGTGTAATCAGCAGAAAAAGTTGTTGCTGGGCCAGTAGGCAAGGTAACGTACTTTCCGCTGGTATCAGCGACTGCTGGAGTAAGACGGTTGTTATATGCGGCAGTAATATTTGGCAATACGTTGTAAGGCGCCTGAACGATATTGGTTGGATCGGGTTGCAAAGTTTGAAACGTTAATGCTCTTGCAGATACCGCCCAGTTACTCAAGCTTCCGGTCAAACCTTTAGTGGTTCCTACTTCTTGACGGAACTGACTTGTAATAGCTCCCGCAATACTCTGTGAGAAATCTGTTGGATATAAATTATCCGAAACACGAGCCATGTTTGCGTAGCCTGACCAAGATCCTGGCATTGGAATGCCGCCAGGACCTACACCTCCGCTAAATACCTGACGCTGCTGCCAGTCATAGCGCCAACGATCGGTACCCGTCTTATTGTCGTGCGCTAAATAATCTCCAGCCAAAGTGCCGCTGTATTTACTCTCTAGATAACGGTAGTTTGCACCTATCTGCACACCACGCTCACTCATGTAACGCGGAAGAATCAGCAAATCCCTGTTGGGTGCGATATTGACGTAATAAGGCTGCGTCATATCAAAACCGTTATTAGAGTTATAGCCAATAACGGGAGCCAAAACACCCGAACGTCGTTGATTGGAAGTTGGTGCAGTGAAATAAGGAACGTAAGCAATGGGCACATCGAAGAAGCGCATCACACCATGCGTACCAACCATCTCCTTTTGCTCATTATCAATTTCTAAGGTACTAGCTGAAAAATACCAATCCATATTTTGCGGTGTACATGTGGTGTAGGTCGCTTTATCGAAAACAAAAATATCCGTGTTCTCAATAGTGAGTTTTTTTGCAGTTCCATTTCCGCGTGTATCGCGAAATTCATAACTAGGCGTTTCCATTTCACCTTCACGCGCATCAACTTTGAAAGTTCCCTTCGGCCCTTTGAAAGTTGTATTACCTTTACTCAACTCAGCGTTACCTACGAGGTCAGCGATATCAGTATCGGGATCATAAATAATCTCATCGGCTTTAATAACGCCACCATTGCGACGAATTTGTGCGCGACCCTTTAGCTTCATCTTGCGATCAACTACGCCATCAATAGAATCACTTGATGTAAAGGTCAATGCCTCTCCATCATTGATGGGCTTACCAACCCGCAGCTGATCATCTAACTTTAAAATAGTGACATTACCGCGATCAGGCAATAAAACGGTATTCGATCCAGCCTGGGTATTTGCAGGTAAAGGTGCGGGTGCTTGAGCCCATCCGCAGAGGGCAAACTGAAGCAATGCCACCCCCATGATGACGCGCAGGGTTACATGCAAAAAAAGAGGGGCGCAAAGGCCGGCGCGACGGCGATAATGACTCATAGATCCAGACCCGCCTTATTATACGAATCGACCATGACTGACTCACGCTTAAACACCCTTCGCAACTGGCTAAAAGCCCTAGAAGCTAGCTGGCAATTAGATCTCGACTCTTTGGTGCCAGCCTCGGCTGATGCCAGCTTTCGGCGGTATTTCCGAATTGTCTCCAAAAACCCCAATTTTGGGACTTTTATCGTAATGGATGCCCCTCCCCAACATGAGCCTTTGGATGCCTTTATTAAGGTCGATTTATTGCTCGCTGAAGCGGGTTTGAACGTGCCAAAAATCCTCGAGCAGAATCTTGCGGAAGGCTTCTTGCTACTAAACGATTTAGGAACAAAAACCTACCTAGCCGAACTGAATCATGAAACGGCGGACCATCTCTATAAAGATGCAACGCATGCGCTAGTGTTGATGCAATTGGCAAGCAAGCCTGATGTATTACCAAACTATGACGAAACACTTTTACAGCGGGAGTTGGATTTATTTCCTGAGTGGTATTTAAAGAAACATCTCAACATTGAACTCAACGAGCAACAAACAGAGCAGCTCAAAAAGTCGTTTGAGCTCATCATTGAAAATAACCTAGCGCAGGCTAAAGTCTATGTTCATCGTGATTACCATTCACGTAATTTAATGTTGACAGAAAAAAATAATCCTGGAGTCATCGACTTTCAGGATGCAGTTTATGGACCCATTACTTATGATGCTGCTTCATTGTGGCGCGATGCTTATATTGCATGGCCAGAAGAGCGCATCATTGATTGGGTGATTAAATTTTGGGAGGAAGGTCGTAAGGCTGGACTGCCAATGCCCAATGATTTTGGACAGTTCTATCGTGATTTTGAATGGATGGGATTGCAGCGACATCTTAAGGTTCTTGGCATCTTCGCTAGACTCTTTCATCGCGACGGTAAAGATGGCTACCTCAAAGATATTCCACTGGTTCTGGAGTATGCGATTGCCTGCGCAAATCGTTACATTGAACTAAAACCCTTGGCCCGCATTCTTGAGTCCACTCGCATCAATAAAGCGTAATCAATCATGATGAGCAAGAGCAATCTCATTCCTTGTTTTTTGCTTGCTGCTGGCAGAGGTGAGCGCATGCGCCCTCTTACAGACACCCTACCTAAACCCTTGCTCAGTATTCAGAATAAATCTTTGCTGGTATGGCATTTAGAAGCGCTGGCAAAAGCAAATATTCAAGAGGTTGTGATTAATCACGCCTGGTTAGGCGAAAAAATTGAGGCAGCTATAGGGAATGGAAAGCAATTTGGCCTTCACATTCAGTACTCCCCTGAAGGAAAAGCCCTAGAAACTGCTGGTGGAATTTGTAAGGCACTGCCTATCATTGCGCCTGAAGACTATTTCCTAGTGATCAATGGCGATGTCTTTAGTCCAGATTTGCCCATTGACCGGTTATTAGAAGCTGCATCCAAAATGCGCATGGACCCCAGTAAGCCTTTGGCCCACTTATTGATGGTCCCAAACCCAACACAGCACCCTGAGGGTGATTTTTACCTCCAGAGCTCAATGATCGCCAATACAGGGTCCGCTGGCACTGAAAAACTGACCTTCTCAGGAATTGGGATTTATCACAAAGACCTATTTAAAGACCTTGAATTTGGAGCTCCTGCTAAGTTGGCGCCTTTACTAAGAACTGCCATGGAGCAAAAGAAAGTGTCTGGTGAAAAATATCTCGGTCCGTGGCACGATGTAGGTACACCACAACGCTTACAAGAGCTTAATGCAGCATATGAATAAAACGGAAATTTATCAGCTTCGCAGAAATCAATTAGCCAAGCAAATATTTGCTAAGACTGGCGGAGGTATCGCTGTTGTTTCTACTGCGCCTGAACTTGCTCGCAACCGTGATAGTGAATTTCCTTATCGCCACGATAGTGACTTCTACTATTTAACAGGTTTTGAAGAGCCAGGTGCCACGCTAGTAATGAAGGTTTCAGGCGATGGAAAAAGCTATCAACTTAAATCCCACTTATTTTGCAGACCTAAAGATCCTGAGCGGGAAATCTGGGATGGTATTCGTCTTGGTCCGGAGGCTGCGCCAGAATCTTTGGGTATTGAATATGCGCACAGCAATCATGAATTAGACGAAAAGTTAGGTACTTTATTAGCCGATCAAGATTCTGTCTATGTCCGCCTAGCAGAAAGCGCTGAAGCCGATAGACGCTTGCGTCACTGGATGAAACAAGTACGAGCTCAAGCGCGCTCTGGAATAAACCCACCGTCTGAGTTTCATGATGTTGAAGCATTAATTCATGAAATGCGTTTATTTAAAGATGTCCATGAAATTGACATCATGCGGCGTGCCGCTGCCATCTCTGCCCGTGCGCATGTCCGCGCCATGCAAATCTGTAAACCAGGTATGCATGAATATCAACTCGAGGCTGAATTGCTACATGAGTTTCGCAACAGTGGTGCGCAAAGTGTGGCATACAACAGCATTGTTGCTGGTGGTGCAAATTCCTGCATTCTTCACTACCGTGCAGGCGCAACTGAATTACGCAGTGGTGAGCTTTGCCTGATTGATGCCGGTTGTGAGCTAGATGGGTATGCATCTGATATCACGAGAACTTTTCCAGTGAATGGCAAATTTCATGGGGCACAACGCGCTCTATATGACATTACTTTGGCGGCACAAGAAGCCGCAATTGCGATGACAAAACCGGGCAATACTTTTATGCAACCCCATGAGGCAGCATTAAAAGTACTTACCCAGGGCTTGCTAGATGAAAAGCTATTAAAGCTGACAGAGCTGGGTTCACTCGATAACGCCATTGAAACTGGCGCTTATCGTCGCTTTTATATGCACCGCACCTCACATTGGTTGGGAATGGATGTGCATGACGTAGGTTCTTATCGTGAAGTTAGTCATGATTCATCTAGTGAAGATAGGCCATGGCGCATATTGAAGAGCGGCATGGTGATTACGGTTGAACCTGGCCTCTATGTCAGGCCGGCAGAGGATGTCGATGAGAAATTTTGGAATATCGGTATTCGCATTGAGGATGATGCAGTTCTCAATGATTCCGGATGTGAGTTGATTTCTCGTGGCGTCCCTGTCAAGGCTGATGAGATTGAAGCCCTCATGAAGAACGCCTAAAGATATTCCAATAAAAATGAGCTCATCTAGTTGCGATATTTTGATTCAGGGTGGCGGTCCTGTTGGACTGGCTTGCGCCGCATGGACCTTGCAAAAATTTCCTGATGCAAAAATCACCTTACTGGATCGTAACTCTGTTAATGATGAAGATTTAGTAAGCGCTGATAGTAGGGGCATTGCTCTCTCACACGGCAGCAAACTATTACTCGATACGATTAACGCCTGGCCAAAAGAATCGGCCCAAATTCATCGCGTACACGTTTCCCAAGCAGGCCGCTTTGGCCGAGCACTAATGACGCGTGAAGAGCTCAAGCAAGATGCACTGGGCCATATCATTCGCTATCGCGATATTCACATCACACTGCGCCAAGCCCTACGAGCAATTCAGGCGAAAAGCCCTAACTTTGTATGGGAGCATATACATAAGGATGCCCAAGAAAGTCAGCCCAATGCGAAATGTATTGTGCATGCCGAGGGTGGCTTATTTAAGACCCAAGAGTGGGTTGAGTCTGGACGCGATTATGGTCAGTCAGCCCTGGTAGGCTTGGTTGAGGTTGAAAATGCAGAGCCTCATCAAGCTTGGGAACGCTTTACTGCTGAAGGTCCCTTAGCAGTTTTACCAAGCCACTATGGCTCTAATATTTTGAATCTGGTTTGGTGCGGCTCTCCAGAGTCTTCACAACATCGCTTACAACTGAGTGATGCAGACTTCTTAAGTGAATTACAACAAGAATTTGGTTCACGCATTGGGCGCTTTCTGAAAATTCAAGATCGTCGGTTGTATGAATTAGGCTTGAACTATCGCAAAGAGATTACTAAAGACAATGAAGTTTGGATTGGTAACGCCGCCCAAACTTTGCACCCAGTAGCGGGCCAAGGTTTAAATCTAGGATTACGAGATGCCTTCTTACTATCTGAGAAGTTGGTTGAGGTATTTTCTGGATCCGCAGAACAACAATCTCCAGCAGATGTGCAAAATGTACTGCAGAGTTATGCCCGAAGTCGCAAAGCTGATAGAACTACTACCATTGGTCTTACCGACTTCATGGCTAGAGTATTTACCTCTAATCTAGCTCCAATTGTGATGGCTCGTGGATTGGCTTTATCGGCCCTACAGTGGCTTCCACCAGTCAAAACAGCCTTAGCTCGCCAGATGATGTTTGGTAGGCGCTAAAGGGCTTAGATAGCCCCCAAAATAGAAGCCTTCACCATTTGATCTGAAACAAGCAATTTGCCTATTTTTTAGGCAAATTTGGGGCTGAATGTGCTAAAGTGTCATGCTTTCCGCCCAAGCCCCCTTTAGATGAATATTGGCCCTCACCTCCTCGCAAATAAGTTATTTGTAGCCCCTATGGCTGGGGTAACGGATCGCCCATTTAGGCAGCTTTGTAAGAAATTGGGTGCGGGGTATGCCGTTTCTGAAATGGTGGCCTCCAATGCCCTTCTTTGGAAGAGTGAAAAGACGCAACGTCGCGCTAACCATATTGGTGAATTCAAACCTATTGCAGTCCAAATCGCAGGGGCCGATCCAGCGATGATGGCGGCGGCGGCAAAAATCAACGTAGATCACGGCGCCCAGATTATCGATATCAATATGGGATGCCCCGCTAAGAAAGTGTGCAATGTTGCAGCTGGCTCAGCATTACTTCGCGATGAACCCTTAGTGCAACAAATCCTCGAAGCCGTAGTGAATGCTGTTGGCGTCGGACCAGATGCTGTGCCCGTTACTTTGAAAATTCGTACGGGCTGGGATCGTGAGCATAAAAATGCCATTGAAATTGCGCGCCTCGCAGAAAAATCGGGCATCTCTATGCTCACTGTTCATGGTCGCACTAGAGCAGATCTGTATCACGGTGAGGCAGAGTATGAAACCATTACTGCAGTCAAAAATAGTGTGGGTATTCCGGTAGTGGCCAATGGCGATATCACCAGCCCAGAAAAGGCGGAGCAAGTTCTAAAAATCACCGGCGCAGATGCCATCATGATTGGTCGCGCCGCTCAAGGTCGTCCTTGGATCTTCCGTGAAATCAATCACTATCTCGAAACAGGGGGCAAGCTACCAACCCCCGAGATCAATGAGATCCAAGCCATTATGAATGCACATCTTCTAGACCATTACGAGTTCTATGGAGAACATATTGGCCTGCGTACTGCTCGCAAGCATATTGGCTGGTACTGCAAAGGTTTGCGTGACTCCCATGCTTTCCGCCAACGTATGAATACCGCTGATGACTGCAGAACCCAACTTCAAATGGTCAATGATTATTTTGATGAGATGAAATCCCATTCTGACCGCTTGTTATTTTTAGAGGCGGCGTAGTTCTGCCTTGATTTAATTCTCTAGTTTTATTTTTATTATTTTAGTTTTTGTATCGATAGATTGTTATGACCAATAAGCACCCAATTACCGAATGTATTGAAACCCAATTGCAGGGTTATCTGAATGACCTCAAGGGAACAGCACCGACCGATATCTATCAAATGGTATTAGCTGTGGTTGAAAAACCCATGCTGGAATTGGTAATGCAACATGCCAAACAAAACCAATCATTAGCAGCACAGTATCTTGGTATTAATCGCAATACGCTTCACAAGAAACTCGTTGAGCATCAACTGCTGAAGTAATTGCAAATATTACCAATAACAATGCCATTTTTTTAAATTAAGCTCCGAAAACTATGATCCGTACAGCCCTCCTCTCCGTCTCCGATAAAAATGGCATCGTGCCTTTTGCAAAAGCCCTCCATGAGCAAGGTATCAAGCTCATCTCTACTGGAGGTACTGCAAAACTCTTGGCTGAAAATAATCTGCCAGTGGTTGAGGTTTCTTCCTTGACGAAATTTCCGGAGATGCTTGATGGTCGAGTAAAAACCCTCCACCCAATGGTGCATGGTGGTCTATTGGCTCGTAGAGATTTCCCAGAGCATATGGCAGCCTTGAAAGAGCATGGTATCGACACGATTGATATGCTGGTAATCAACCTTTACCCCTTTAATGAGACTGTTGCTAAGGAAAGTTGTTCATTTGAAGATGCGGTTGAGAATATTGATATTGGTGGCCCTGCGATGTTGCGTGCTGCTGCCAAAAATCATCAAGACGTCACTGTGTTGATCTCGCCGGAAGATTACGCTCCAGTGTTGTCGGAAATGAAGGCAAATAAGAATGTTGTTTCATATAAAACTAATTTAGCTTTGGCAAAAAAAGTATTTGCACATACCGCTCAATATGATGGCGCAATTGCAAACTATCTCTCGGCTTTGGGTGATGATTTAGATCACAAAGCCCGCTCCGCTTATCCAGAAACTTTGCATCTTGCCTTTGAAAAAGTTCAAGAGATGCGTTACGGTGAAAATCCACACCAATCTGCGGCGTTCTACAAAGACATCTATCCAGTAGACGGCGCGCTAGCCAATTACAAACAGTTACAAGGAAAAGAGCTTTCCTATAACAATATTGCTGATGCTGATTCTGCTTGGGAATGCGTCAAGAGCTTTACTGGCAATGCCGGTGGCGCTGCCGCGTGCGTAATCATCAAGCACGCCAACCCTTGTGGTGTAGCCGTTGGTGCATCAGCACTGGAGGCTTATCAAAAAGCGTTTAAAACTGATCCAAGCTCAGCCTTTGGTGGCATTATTGCCTTTAACGTTCCTTGTGACGGCACTGCAGCCGAAGCCATCTCCAAGCAATTTGTGGAGGTGTTGATTGCCCCTAGCTTTAGCGATGAAGCCAAAGCAATCTTTGCTGCAAAACAAAATGTTCGCCTTTTAGAGATTCCATTAGGCACTGCATTTAATACATTTGATTTCAAACGCGTTGGTGGTGGCTTATTAGTGCAATCTCCAGATGCCAAAAATGTTCTCGAAAGTGAAATGCGTGTTGTTAGCAAGCGCCTACCCACTCCAAGCGAAATGCATGACATGATGTTTGCATGGCGTGTTGCTAAGTTTGTTAAATCCAATGCCATTGTTTATTGTGCTAACGGCATGACCCTCGGAATCGGCGCTGGCCAAATGAGCCGTGTTGACTCTGCGCGCATGGCCAGCATCAAGGCTGAGAACGCTGGCTTAAGTCTTACAGGCTCTGCCGTAGCAAGCGATGCCTTCTTCCCATTCCGTGATGGCTTAGATGTCGTTGTGAACGGTGGCGCAAGCTGTGCAATCCAACCAGGTGGCAGCATGCGTGATGATGAAATCATTGCAGCAGCAAATGAGCATGGTATTGCCATGATCTTTACAGGCACCCGTCACTTCCGTCACTAATCAAACAGAAATTAACAAACAAACTCATGCGCTGGATAGGAATCGACCCAGGTTTACGGACTACCGGTTTTGGAGTCATTGATGTCGATGGCCAAAAGCTGACTTACGTCGCCTCTGGGACGATTGAAAGTGGCGATCCAGCCAAAGGCTTACCTGAGCGCTTAGGCGCTCTTTATGCAGGCGTTAAGGAAGTTCTCGAGACCTATCGCCCAGAGTCTGCTGCAATTGAAGAGGTCTTCTTAAACGTTAATCCTCGTTCGACACTAATGTTGGGTCAGGCACGGGGCGCTGTCATTGCTGCTCTAGTATCCGAAAAACTGCCCGTCGCTGAATACAGCGCCCTGAGAGTCAAACAAGCCATTGTGGGTACGGGCCGAGCAGCTAAGCCGCAGGTACAGGAAATGGTGAAGCGCCTTCTCAGATTGAATCGCGCCCCAGGAACTGACGCCTCTGATGCGCTGGGTGTTGCCATTTGCGCCGCCCATCACGCACAAATACCTAAAGCAATTACTGCTGCCTTAGCACCCAAGAAACGCAGCAAGTAAAAATACACATCACAGGTTAAGATCTCTACATGATTGGTCGCATTCAAGGTACTCTCGTTTCAGTTCACCCTCCTCGTTTATTAGTGGATTGCCAAGGCATTGGTTATGAGGTTGATGTGCCTATGAGCACTTTGTATCAATTGCCCCAGGCTGGTCAAAAAATTACTTTACTGACGCACTTCCAGGTTCGCGAAGATGCGCAACAATTATTTGGCTTTGCGACTGAGACTGAGCGTGAAGCTTTTAGACAACTCATCAAGATTAGCGGTGTTGGCTCCCGCACTGCATTGGCTGTTCTTTCCGGCATGAGCGTTAATGAACTAGCTCAAGCAATTGCCCTTCAAGAAGCAGGGCGACTTACTCAAGTGCCTGGTATCGGCAAGAAAACTGCTGAACGTCTCTGCCTAGAACTCAAAGGCAAGCTCGCTCCAGACCTAGGTATCACAGGTGGTAAACCTCAGGCGATTGAAGCTAGCAGCGAAGTATTGCAAGCACTCTTGGCTTTAGGTTACTCAGAAAAAGAAGCTCTTCTCGCCCTCAAACAAATCCCTCCTGACACTTCGGTATCCGATGGTATCCGCATGGGATTGAAGTACCTTTCAAAGCCATAAAACCACTACACTTGCAGCATGGCAATTCATACAGACGACCTTAGCTCTATCCCCGAAGATTTACCGGAGAATAATGACCGCATTGTGAGTGGTTCAGCCGGTAATGCTGAAGCCGTCTTTGAAAGAGCGCTGCGCCCCAAACAACTCGATGAATACGTCGGTCAAACAAAGGCACGTGCCCAATTAGAAATTTTTATTAGCGCAACGAGAGCGCGCCAAGAAGCCCTAGATCATGTTCTTTTATTTGGCCCTCCAGGACTTGGTAAAACTACCTTAGCCCATATCATTGCCAGAGAACTTGGCGTGAACTTACGTCAAACGAGCGGTCCCGTCCTAGACAGGCCGGGCGATCTTGCTGCCTTACTCACCAATCTAGAAGAAAACGATGTTCTATTTATTGATGAGATTCATCGTCTATCCCCGGTAGTAGAGGAAATTCTGTATCCAGCACTTGAGGACTACAGCCTAGATATCATGATTGGTGAAGGTCCCGCAGCACGCAGCGTAAAGATTGATCTCAAGCCTTTCACACTCATTGGTGCAACTACACGAGCTGGAATGCTAACAAATCCATTGCGCGATCGCTTTGGTATTGTGGCTAGACTCGAGTTCTACACCGCAGAAGAGCTCACTAAGATCATTAATCGTTCAGCCAGCTTGCTTAAGGCTGATATTGACCCAGAAGGGTCCGTTGAAATTGCAAAGCGTGCGCGTGGCACTCCGCGTATTGCCAATCGCCTATTGCGCCGTGTACGTGACTATGCAGAAGTCAAAGGTACCGGCACGATTACCAAAGCTATGGCGGATGCGGCACTGAAGATGCTCGATGTGGATCCAAGTGGCTTTGATGTGATGGACAGAAAACTCTTGGAAGCTATCTTGCACAAGTTTGATGGCGGTCCAGTGGGTATTGATAATTTGGCAGCAGCCATCGGTGAAGAGCGCGACACGATTGAAGATGTTTTAGAGCCATACTTAATTCAGCAAGGTTACCTACAAAGAACCTCAAGAGGCCGAGTAGCAACCCGCCAGGCTTATGAGCACTTTGGGTTAACCCCGCCAAGCGGCAGTGCTAGCTTAGATATTTAAGCTAGGGTCACTTTAGCAAACTTACGTTTGCCCACTTGTACTACGTAAGTACCAGCCTCAACCTTAAGCTGCTTATCAGCAATCGTCGCACCATCAATCTTCACGCCGTTTTGCTCAATATTGCGATTAGCTTCTGATGTTGATGGAGCTAAGCCAGCAGCCTTCAAGAGATTAGCGATTTGCATTGGAGCACCAGAAAGGTTTACTTCTGGAATATCTTCCGGCACGCCACCCTTAGCGCGATGGTTAAAGTCTTCTAAAGCTTTTTCTGCAGCGGCTTGCGAATGAAAGCGGGCAACGATTTCTTGTGCGAGTAGCACTTTGCAATCTTTTGGATTGCGGCCTGCAGCAACTTCTTGCTTCATCAAATCAATCTCAGCCATTGGCCGGAATGACAGTAATGTGAAGTAATCCCACATCAATTCATCGGAGATGCTCAAAAGCTTGCCGAACATCTCGCCAGCAGGCTCGCTGATGCCTATGTAGTTACCTTTGGACTTACTCATTTTGTCCACGCCATCTAAACCAACCAGCAGTGGCATCGTCAAAATACATTGTGGCTCTTGGCCATACTCACGTTGGAGCTCACGCCCAACCAAGAGATTAAATTTTTGATCAGTGCCACCAAGCTCTAAGTCACTCTTCAAGGCAACAGAGTCATAACCCTGCATCAACGGATACAAGAACTCATGTACAGAGATAGGCACACCACTGCGATAGCGTTTTGTAAAGTCATCGCGCTCTAACATTTGTGCAACGGTATATCTCGCTGCCAACTGAATCATGCCACGCGCGCCCAAAGGATCGCACCACTCACTGTTGTAGCGTACTTCAGTCTTAGAGGGATCGAGCACCATGCTCGCTTGGCGGTAGTATGTTTCAGCATTGACAGCAATCTCTTCTGCAGTCAATGGAGGGCGAGTTGCATTACGACCTGATGGATCACCAATCATGCTGGTGAAGTCGCCGATCAAGAAAATAACGGTATGGCCTAAATCTTGTAACTGACGTAACTTATTCAAGACAACGGTATGGCCTAGATGAATATCAGGCGCCGTAGGATCTAACCCTAATTTAATTCTGAGTGGGGTCTTGGTAGCCTGGCTACGCGCTAACTTCTGAACCCAGTCTGCCTCAACCAATAGCTCATCACAGCCACGCTTAGTGACTTCGAGTGCCGCGTAGACTTCAGGGGTCAAAGGATATTTTTGTTCTGGTTTAGCCGTCATGCTGATTCGGATTGCTGATTCAGTTAAATTAGTAGTTAAATTGCTAAAGCATAATTGTCGCATTCCTGAGAGCTACATGAACAAACCCTATTCCTTCTATATTGGCCTAATGTCTGGCACCAGCCTAGACGGGATCGATGCCGTTCTAGCCAAGATAGGGCCCAATGGAGAAACTAGCGCCTTAGACGCTGTTAGCACCCCATTCTCACCAGAGCTTCGCAAGGCTTTATCTGAGCTCCAAAGCCCTGGTCCTAACGAGCTCCACCGGGAAAAACAGGCGGGTAATACCTTAGCTTTGGCTTATGCAGAAGCCGTCAATCAGCTGCTCGAAAAGGCTCAGCTTCAGCCCTCTGATATCACTGCTATTGGAGCGCATGGTCAGACCATTCGCCACCAACCACATCTAGGTGAAATGGCATACACACACCAAACCCTGAACCCTGCTCTTTTGGCAGAAAAGACTGGCATCGATGTTATTGCTGACTTCAGAAGTCGGGATTTAGCTGCTGGTGGACATGGTGCGCCTTTGGTCCCCGCATTTCATGCGCAGCAATTTGTAGAAGATAAACATTTAGCGATTCTCAATATTGGTGGCATCGCTAATCTGACCTTACTTCCCAAGAATGGTGAAGTCACTGGTTTTGATTGCGGCCCAGGAAATATGCTGATGGATGCTTGGATACATGAGCATCAAGGCAATGCATTTGATGAAAATGGTCACTGGGCATTGCAGGGTAAAGTAAATGAATTATTACTAGCAAGGATGTTGACAGATCCATTCTTTGCAAAAGCACCACCCAAGAGCACTGGCAGAGATGATTTTCATCTTACTTGGTTGCAAGAAAAAATTAGCAATGAAAATTATCTCTCCGAGGATGTACAGGCTACTCTGCTTCATTTAACAGCGCACTCAGCTCTCGAGGCTTTGGTAAACCACGCCCCGCAAACCCAGAAGCTGATTGTCTGTGGGGGCGGCGCTCGAAATAATGCACTCATGAATTTATTCAAAGTGAAGTCGCAGCACTTCTTTAAACAGTCATTAGAAATCACAACTAGTGATGCTGCTGGGGTTGATCCACAGCTAGTAGAAGGCCTCGCTTTTGCATGGCTTGCTTGGGCCCATAAAGAAAAACGGCCAGCAAATTTGCCAGCCGTTACGGGAGCGAAAGGTCCTAGAGTCCTAGGCGCTTGCTATCCAGCTTAATTAAGCAGAGAACGAAGATCCGCAGCCGCAAGTAGTTTGCGCATTTGGATTCTTAATCACAAACTGTGATCCGTTGATGTCTTCTTTGTAATCAATCTCAGCACCAACTAAATATTGGAAGCTCATTGAATCTACTAATAAAGTAACGCCATTCTTCTCAAAGAGAGTGTCGTCTTCATTCACAGCATCATCAAATGTGAAGCCATACTGAAATCCTGAGCAACCGCCACCTTGTACGAATACGCGCAATTTCAACTCTGGATTACCTTCTTCAGCAATCAAGTCCGCCACTTTCGCAGCAGCGCTATCCGTGAACACCAATGGGGTTGGTGGCTCAGCTAAATCTTGTGCAGGTTGTGTAGCTAATTCGGTCATGATTTACTCCCAATTCAAAAGGCAATATCTTATTTTAGGCTTTTAATGGCCAGTTTGCTGAAGGGGTATTCCTTGTGAAATTAAGGAGATACAGCAATCTGGGTGAGGCCCGTAGTCTCTGGGAGGCCAAACATGAGGTTCATACACTGGACTCCCTGACCTGAAGCGCCTTTCACCAAATTGTCTTCCACCACCAAAATAACTAAAGTATCACCGCCGCCTGGACGATGAATCGCAATCCGAATGCCATTGCTACCCCGTACAGAGCGTGTTTCTGGGTGACTACCAGCCGGCATCACATCCACAAAAGACTCATCTTTGTAGAAATTCTCATAAAGCTTCTGGTAGTCGACATCTTTACCTGCATCCATCAATCGCACGTAAAGCGTTGAATGAATTCCTCTAATCATCGGCGTCAGGTGCGGCACAAAGGTCAAACCAATCTGATCATGACCAGCAATGGCTTTTAAGCCCTGCTCGATTTCAGGAAGATGACGGTGGCCTTTAACGCTATAGGCTTTAAAGTTATCAGCCGCTTCAGACAACAGTGTGCCGATCTCCGCCTTACGCCCAGCGCCAGAAGTTCCTGACTTTGAGTCAGAAATAATGTGATTGCCATCGATCAGTTGTTTGCCACCAGTTGATTTAGGTGACAGTAATGGCGCGAGCCCAAGCTGCACTGAGGTTGGATAGCAGCCCGCTAAACCCACTACGCGCGCCTTCTTAATGACATCACGATTGATCTCTGGCAAGCCATAAACAGCCTCAGCCAAAATTTCTGGGCAGCCATGCTCCATGCCATACCACTTGGAAAATTCTTTAACATCTTTGAGACGGAAGTCTGCAGCAAGATCCAAAATCTTCACATTATTGGCGAGCAATTCCTTTGCTTGCGCCATGGCAACGCCATGTGGGGTTGCAAAGAACACAACATCACACTCATTAAGCTTGGCTTCGTCAGGTGTTGTAAATTTCAGTGAGACACGGCCACGTAAAGATGGAAACATATCAGCAACTGGCATGCCAGCTTCTGTACGAGAAGTAATTGCAGTGAGCTCTACTTCGGGATGCTGTGCCAATAAACGCAACAACTCCACTCCGGTATATCCAGTGCCACCTACGATGCCAACTTTAATCATGCCATTCTCCAAAATGCCGAATATGTGAAGTTTCTTTTAAAACTTCTGAATACCTCAATTGTAGAAACAAAAAGGGCCGCTTGCGCGACCCTTTCGATAAAACTTGAGCGACTGAAAGAATTAGCGCTTGCTGAACTGCTTACGACGACGCGCGCCGTGCAGACCAACTTTTTTACGCTCAACTTCACGAGCATCGCGAGTTACCAAGCCTGCTTTAGACAGGGCTGGCTTCAAGGCGTTGTCGTAGTCGATCAATGCACGAGTAACACCGTGGCGAACCGCACCAGCTTGGCCAGTTTCACCGCCACCAGAAACGTTTACTTTGATATCAAAGGTCGTTAAGTGGGCTGTGAGAGCCAAAGGCTGACGAGCGATCATGCGTGATGTCTCACGAGCAAAATATGCATCGATAGGCTTACCATTAACAATGATTTCGCCTTTGCCAGATTTAATGAATACGCGCGCAACAGAACTCTTGCGGCGACCAGTACCGTAATTCCAATTTCCGTAATTAATAGCCATTTGGTTTCCTTAAATCTCTAACGCTTTTGGCTGTTGAGCCGCATGCGGATGATTGGCGTCGCCGTAGACTTTTAATTTCTTAATCATGGCATAGCCTAGTGGGCCTTTTGGCAACATACCCTTCACAGCCTTCTCCAAAGCGCGACCTGGGAAACGGTCTTGCATCTTGTCGAAGTTAGTCGAGCTAATACCACCTGGGTATCCGCTGTGACGGTAATAAATTTTGTTCAAGCCTTTTGTGCCTGTGACACGGAGCTTAGAAGAATTGATAACGACAATAAAGTCGCCAGTATCAACGTGTGGGGTGTATTCAGGCTTGTGCTTGCCGCGTAGACGGAGTGCCACTTCACTGGCGACACGACCGAGGACTTTGTCCGTAGCGTCAATCACGAACCATTCATGCACTACCTCATGGGATTTTGCAGAAAAAGTTTTCATGATTTCTCAAATTGTTATGGTCAAAAAAAATTACTCCAACCAAACTACGTCCACCTTGGCCCTGCTTATGTTTGCAAGCTCGCAGATTCTGCAATTTAACTGGTACAACAAATTACCGCTGACCGGCTCGGTAATTCAGTAAAGCCTTGAATTGTAACCTAAAAAAAACCCAGGAACGAGTCCTGGGTTGGAATCCACCTATGTTTGGGTGGAGGAGACACTGGGAGGTAAGTCGCAGTCTTATACAAGACTGACTACCAATATGGTTATTCTACACAAGGAGCATGGTGCAACGCAAGAATATTGACCAAAATCAATATTTTTATGTTGCTGTGCAGCAACTTAGTTTCCCTTAAAATAGGTAAACTATTGATAATATTGATTAATTTAGTAAGTTAGGGGTCACTAATAATGGAATGTCGAGTAAGTTGGTTGGGTAATGGCGGGATGGCTTTTTCTGCAGAAACTGGCAGTGGCCACCTTGTAAACATGGATGGCGCCCCTGAAGCAGGTGGCAGAAACCTGGCTCCAAGGCCAATGGAACTGCTATTAGCGGGCGCGGGCGGTTGCTCAGCCTTTGATGTAGTTTTAATCCTACAGAGGGCCCGTCAGGCTATTAGCGGCTGTGAAGTGGCTCTCCAAGCGGAAAGGGCCGCAGAAGACCCCAAAGTCTTCACTAAGATCAATTTGCACTTCATCGTTAAGGGCAAAGATCTGGATCAGGCAAAGGTAGATCGCGCCGTTAAGCTGTCTCATGAAAAGTATTGCTCAGCCACAACCATGTTGGCCAAAACTGCAGAACTGACTTACAGCGTCGAAATCATTTCAGAATAAGTGCAGAGTCAATCGATAAGCCGGATTCTGTCGCCTAGATTTGCATCTAGGGGCAATCATTCCTCTAGGCCGGCAGTTACCTGACGGCTCAAGCTCCCTACCCGCAGACTCAGCGGGACGCCTCATCGCCTGCTTACTTGGGATTGCTCCAGGTGGAGGTTACCGCGTTTCACCGTAACTAAATACGCTCGTCTCTGTGGCCCTATTCCTCACGTCGCCGTGGATGGCCGTTAGCCATCACCCTTCCCTATGGAGTCCGGACTTTCCTCCCCCTCAATAAAGAGGCGGCGATTGCCCAATTGACTCTGCGACTGCAGTCTAACGCAGTCAGGAGAATTTGGCCAAGAAACGAATGTTTTGAGTTTTTAAACGAGTGACCAGGCGATGGTTTCGCCGGCACGTAATGGAACGATAGTGGCATCACCCAATGGCAATTCAGCGGGGATGCTTTGCGGCTGCTTTACCAAAGTAATTGTTTTGCTATTACGCGGTAATGAATAGAAGTCTGGGCCAAAGAAGCTTGCAAAGCCTTCCAATTTATCCAGCTTGCCAACGCTCTCAAATGCTTCGGCATATAAACCCAATGCATTAAAAGCACTATAGCAACCCGCACAACCACAAGCAGCCTCTTTGGCGCCCTTCGCATGAGGCGCACTATCCGTGCCCAAGAAGAAGCGAACGTTACCACTAGTAGCTGCCTCTAATAAAGCAACGCGATGTTCTTCGCGCTTAAGCACTGGCAAACAGTAATTATGCGGACGAATACCGCCAGCAAAAATTGCATTGCGATTCATCAACAAATGTTGTGGAGTAATCGTTGCCGCAATCGTATTTTTTCCATCTGTCACTGCATCACGTACATAGTGAGCAGCTTGTTTGGTAGTAATGTGCTCAAACACAATCTTGAGTTCGGGAAATTTTTTGCGTAACGGCTCTAATACCGTGTCAATAAATACCGCTTCACGATCAAAGATATCAATATCAGCATGCGTCACTTCACCATGAACAAGTAAGGGCATTCCGACTGCTTGCATTGCCTCTAATGCAGCATGGCAATGCTTAAGATCGCTGACTCCAGCATCGCTATTGGTAGTTGCACCCGCAGGGTATAACTTAAAACCGACAATGCCTGCGGCCTTGGCCTTACGTACTTCATCAGCAGAAGTATTGTTGGTGAGATACAAGGTCATCAAAGGAGTAAAGCTAGTGATGCCTAAGGCATTCAGGTTTGCCTGAATACGCTCTTGATAAGCCTTAGCCAAATCTACTGTTGTCACAGGGGGCTTAAGGTTCGGCATGATGATGGCGCGTGCAAATTCACGCGCAGTGTCTGCCAACACATCCTTCATGACTTCGCCATCGCGAATATGTAAATGCCAATCGTCTGGTTGAATCAATTGAATTTGGGTAGGGCTATTGGACATATTATTTTTCTAGCAAGATGATGCGGAAATCATTCACATTAGTAAGTGTAGGGCCAGTTTCCACTAAAGCACGTAATTCTGCAAAAAAGCCATAACAATCATGTGCCAATAAGAATGGCTCTGGTGAAAGATCGTTGCTCTGGCTAGCTTCACGCACCCCACCATCAAACCAGGCTCCTGCATTTTTCTCGCTGCCATCAATACCATCGGTATCAGCCGCTAAAGCTGCAATATTGGGCAAATCAGAACTAGCCACAAACAGGGAGAGTAAATATTCGCTACAGCGGCCACCACGTCCTTGAATGCCTGCCGGAATAGTTACCGTACATTCACCACCAGAAATCAGGGCAAGCGGTTTACCAATCCCCTTCTTCACATAGTCGCGAACTAAGGCAGCCTGTTCAATGCCGACCTCTCGCGCCTCTCCAGTAATCGTATCGCCCAGAATTATTGGTTCGTAACCTTGAGTACGAATATAGTCGGCAGAAGCTTCTAAGCTTTTGTAAGCAGTTGCAATCACATGATTAGCCACTTGCGCATCCACTAAATCAGCATCTTTCAGAGTCTCGGGCTTTTCTCCAGATAATCCTTGCTTGAGATGACTCAACACTGATGCCGGAATAGAGGACCCATCTAAATCATATTTTTCTAAAATATTGAGCGCATCTAAATAGGTAGAGTAATCGGCAGCACAGGGACCGCTAGCGATATCTGCAGGTGAATCACCTGTTACATCAGAAATTAATAGCGCCTCTACTCGTGCGCCACGCGCAATCGCAACTCTAGCTAGGTTGCCACCTAAGATTGCAGATAAATGTTTACGTACTACATTCATTTCTTCAATAGGCGCACCACTTCGCAAGAGTGCTTCTGTGGTCTTGCGCATATCATCAATAGAGATCCCCTCTTGCGGCAAGGTGAGCAGGCTGGAGCCTCCACCAGATACTAGAGCAATCAATACGTCACCCTGCTTAAGCTGTTTAGTTAGCGCCAAAACCTCCTTGGCCCCATCCATGCCCGCCTGATCAGGTACTGGATGCCCTGCTTCAACAATTTTGATATGACTTGTTGGCGAGTTGTGCCCGTAACGCGTAAGCACAACCCCCTCTATTTTCACTTGCGGCCAGTACACCTTTGCATATACCTCTAATGCGCTCGCCATGGATGCGCTAGCCTTTCCTGCGCCAACCACTAAGCATCTACCTGTAGGCTCTTGCCCCTTTGGAAATATCTTTGCCAAGTATTGAGGAACAATAACTTGCGGATCCGCTACAGCAACTGCAGCAGAAAAAGCATTCTTAAGAACTGTTTCTTTATTTACTGACATAGAGGTGAAAAAATAATCTGCGTGATCAAGCTATTCTAATCAAGGGCGGCACGCTCTTGCATCTGCCACATCTCGGCATACTTACCATGATGAGAAAGTAGTTCTGAATGGGTTCCTCGCTCGACAATCTGTCCATGATCCATCACCAAGATTTGATCCGCATGAATAATGGTTGATAGTCGATGAGCAATGATAAGGGTTGTACGGTTCTTAGCCAGACCTAACAGCTCATCCTGAAAGGCGCGCTCAGTTTTCGAATCCAGTGCTGAGGTAGCCTCATCAAAAATCAACATAGCAGGCTTCTTGAGAAGTGTTCTCGCAATCGCCACGCGCTGCTTCTCGCCACCCGAGAGTTTTAGGCCTCGCTCTCCCACTTGAGTGTCATATCCATCAGGTAAGCGCTTAATAAAGCTGTCGATTTGGGCTGCCCTAGCCGCTTCGTGCACCTCTTCAATGGTAGCCGAGGGATCACCATAGGCAATGTTGTAGCCAATCGTGTCATTAAACAGAACGGTATCCTGCGGCACAATGCCAATTGCCTTGCGCAAGCTAGCCTGTGTCACGTCCCGAATGTTCTGTCCATCGATCAGAATTTCTCCTGTTTGAACATCATAGAAACGGAACAGCAATCTGGCCAGGGTGCTCTTGCCAGCACCGCTTTGACCTACTACTGCAGTTATCGTCCCAGCAGGAATATTGAAGCTCACATCACGCAGAATTTCACGCTTAGCCTCGTAGTGAAATGACACATTCTCAAATCGCACATCAGGGCCATGGCCATGATTTTGAACCTGCAGTATTTTCGCATCAGGGGAATCAGCAATTTCTTTATCGGTATTGAGTAAAGAGAACATGCGATCCATATCGGTTAATGACTGCTTAATCTCACGATAAATCACCCCCAAAAAATTGAGGGGTATATAAAGCTGAATCATCAAGGTGTTGACCAGAACCAAATCACCCAAGGTCATCGTGCCATTGACTACGCCTACCGTAGCGCGCCATAGAATCAACATCAGACCAATTGCAATGATGATCTGTTGACCAAGATTTAGGAAGGCCAAGGTCTTTTGTGACTTTACTGCAGCCGCTTGATAGCGCAGCAAATTTTCATCGTAACGGCTAGCCTCAAAGGCTTCGTTACCAAAATACTTCACCGTCTCAAAGTTTAATAGTGAATCAATTGCCTTTTGATTTGCCTTTGAATCCATATCGTTCATGGTGCGGCGATAGTGTGTGCGCCACTCTGTCACCACTACTGTGAAAGCAATATAAAGAACTAAAGCAATGAATGTAATTGCGGCAAACCAAATATCGTACGAATAGGCTAGGTAGCCCAACACCAAACAAAACTCGATTAATGTTGGCAGGATGCTATAGAGCGAGTATGAAATCAGCGACTGAATGCCGCGCGTACCACGCTCAATGTCTCTGCTCACACCACCAGTCTGGCGAGCTAGATGAAAGCTGAGTGCCAAAGAATGCAAATGCTCAAATACCTGGAGTGCTACTTTGCGAACAGCGTTCTGAGTTACCTTAGCAAACAAGGCTTCACGTAATTCTGCAAATACAGATGCAGAAATTCTTAATAAACCATAGGCCAGAATAATTCCTAGAGGCACAATCAAAAGTGCTTGAGGCGAGCTAGCCTTGATGTCTAAAGAGTCGATTAACTCTTTCATGACAATTGGGATGCCTAAATTGGCAACCTTAGCGGCAACTAAGCAGCCCAGGGCAATCAATACCCGAAAGCGATACTCCAGAAGATAAGGGAGAAGATCACGAATAACACGCCAATCACTCCGCCCTGGTGTTTTTGAATCTGCACTACCGTGATGATGCCCTGATGAATGTCTCATCGCTCTATCTTATTCCTAATTCACTATTTGACTGAGCTTAGCTCGCAGAAAATAATTTCAAAATAGCTTCGCCGTTGCTGGGAGAAAAACATTTCTTAGCAGCATCTTCAAATGGCAGCCACTCATAAGCTACATGCTCTCTAGGAGCTAAAGTAACTCCTGTGTCATCAGGAACCTGCAGTGCAAACCAGTGTTCAGTATTACGAGTAACTCCAGGGGCATAACGAAAGCGCCACTCTGGATAGATTTCATATTCGATCTGGTGATGCATATTCTGTAATGCACCGGTTGGCAGCTGATCAACAGCAATGCCTGTTTCTTCAAACACTTCACGGGCGGCTGCCAAAGCCAGATCTTCATCTGGGGCGTCAAGACTACCAGTGACTGATTGCCAGAAGCTCGCGCGATCAGCACGCTCTATTAATAAAACATCCCTATTCGGTTTATAGATAACAACTAAAACCGAAATAGGGATTTTTAAGGTAGGCACTACTTAAGTGACTTTAAGCAGCAGGTGCCGCTTGACGCAAACGGATATGCAACTCACGCAACTGACGCTCATCGACTGGGCTAGGAGCCTGAGTTAATAAACATTGTGCGCGTTGTGTTTTAGGGAAGGCAATCACATCTCGGATTGACTCAGCACCAGTCATCATGGTCACAATGCGATCTAAACCGAAGGCAATACCGCCATGAGGAGGCGCGCCATACTGAAGCGCATCCAATAAGAAACCAAACTTTGCTTGCGCTTCTTCAGCATCAATCTTCAATGCGCGGAATACTTGGCTTTGAACTGCTTCTTGGTGAATACGTACAGAACCGCCACCAATTTCACTTCCATTCAACACCATGTCATACGCTTTAGCTAAGCACTTACCTGGATCAGTCTCCAGATACTTCATGTGTTCGTCTTTAGGGCTAGTGAATGGATGATGGCAAGCAACCCAGCGTGCTTCGCCTTCATCGTAGTCAAACATTGGGAAATCAACTACCCACAATGGCTTCCAACCTTCGGTAAATAGACCATGCGCTTTGCCCCAAGCAGATTGACCAATACGTAAACGTAAATTACCAATCGCATCGTTCACTACTTTTTCTTTATCAGCGCCAAAGAAAATAATGTCGCCATCTTTTGCACCAGTGCGCTTCAAGATGCCTTCAATGGCTGCGTCATGCAAATTCTTAACAATTGGTGACTGCAAGCCATTGCGGCCTTCAGCAACTGAATTGACTTTGATCCAAGCCAAACCTTTAGCGCCATAGATGCTCACAAATTGGGTGTAGTCATCGATTTCGCTACGACTGATTTCAGCGCCGCCAGGTACACATAACCCCACTACACGGCCGCCAACTTGGTTGGCAGCACCTGAAAACACCTTGAAATCAACGTCTTTCATTAAATCAGTTAATTCAGTGAATTCAAAGTTCACACGTAAATCTGGCTTATCAGAGCCAAAACGTGCCATACCCTCGGAATAAGGCATGGTTGGGAATGGGTTAGGCAACTCTACATTCATGGTCTTCTTGAAAATATGACGAATCATGTTTTCAAACAAATCACGAATTTCTAACTCACTTAAGAAAGCAGTTTCACAGTCGATCTGAGTAAATTCAGGTTGACGATCGGCGCGCAAATCTTCGTCGCGGAAACATTTGGTAATTTGATAGTAACGATCAAAGCCAGCCACCATTAACAACTGTTTAAACAATTGTGGCGACTGCGGCAATGCAAAGAACTGACCATCATGTACACGGGATGGCACCAAATAATCACGTGCGCCTTCTGGAGTACTCTTTGTGAGCATCGGTGTTTCGATGTCAATAAAACCAGCATCATCCAAATAACGACGACACTCCATAGCCACGTTGTAACGCAAACGTAAATTCTTTTGCATTTGTGGACGACGTAAATCTAATACGCGATGAGTCAGGCGAGTAGTCTCAGACAAGTTCTCATCATCAATTTGAAATGGTGGAGTGACCGAAGCATTCAGAATCACCAAGCTATGGCAGAGAATCTCCACTTTTCCGCTAACCAAGTCGACGTTCTCAGTTCCAGCAGGACGCGCACGAACGAGACCTTTGATCTGGATGCAGAACTCGCTACGCACTTGCTCAGCAAGGGCAAACATCTCTGGACGATCAGGATCGCAAACAACCTGCACAAAACCTTCGCGGTCACGCAAGTCAATAAAGATAACGCCTCCGTGATCGCGGCGGCGATTAACCCATCCGGAGAGAGTGACCTCTTGACCAATCAGTGAATCGGTTACCTGGCCGCAGGTATGGCTTCGCATCGACATAACAATTTCCTATAAATCAAAAATGGTGTGGCAACTTAGATGCAGTTAGACCACTAGAACTATTGGGGGGAACAGAGCCCATTGAAACAATATGCTTCAAAGCCTCTTCCACACTCATCTCCAATTCAATCGTTTGTGCACGCGGCACAATCATGAAAAAACCAGAGGTTGGGTTTGGGGTTGTTGGCAAGAATACGTTGACGTAATCTTCACCTAATTTAGAAGTGACTTCTTTGGCAGGTGTGCCCGTTTGAAAAGCAATCACCCAAGAATCGGCATGGGGATAACGAATGAGTAAAGCTTTGCTGAAGGCTTGGCCGCTGCCAGAAAATAAAGTGGATGACACTTGCTGAACGCTAGAGTAAATGGAACGCACAACCGGGATACGATTGATTTGCTTATTCCACATCCGTACCCACCACTGGCCAGCAAAACTAATTGCTACTAAACCAGTCAGCATAATGACTGCAATCACAATCAGTATTCCAACGCCAGGAAGGTCGCGGAAATGCTGAACATCTATAGCTGCATCGTGAGGAAGCACCATGATGATGGCATGCATCACAGAGCCGAAAACACCGTCGAGCAAGCCTAAGCCCGAAGCGATCACCCAGATAGTGATCGACAATGGTGCCCAAACGAGGATGCCAGCAATAAAGTATTTTTTCATGTGTTCTGCCTAACCCGCTATTTTAGCGGGTTAGCAACCAATCAGCGAGAGACTAATAAATGCCTAGGCTGATGATCAAAATTCCGGCCAAAAACCCGCCGGCAAAGAGCAAAGCACCCGCCAATAGGCGATGCGTACGCCTTTCCTGGAGCAAAAGGGCCTTTAAGACCTCTAATTCCCCAGTTTGGTCTTTTATTTGATGCTTTCCTTGGGCCAGGCTATCCGCAATCAAACGTGGCAAGGTGGGCAGAATTTTGGCCCAAGTAGGCGCCTCTTCCTTCAGCCCATCAATAAGGCCGCGCCAACCCAACTGCTTGCTGACCCATTTCTCCAGGATCGGCTTAGCCGTTTTCCAAAGATCTAGATCTGGATCGAGCTGACGGGCTAATCCCTCGACATTGAGGAGGGTTTTTTGCAATAAAGTGAGTTGCGGCTGAATTTCTACCTTAAAGCGACGTGATGTTTGGAATAAACGCATCAGCACGATGCCCAAGGAAATCTCCTTTAGCGGGCGATCAAAGTAGGGTTCGCAAACAGAACGTACAGCCCCTTCAAGCTCTTCAACACGAGTGTTCGCTGGAACCCAGCCCGACTCAATATGTAGCTCAGCAACGCGACGGTAATCACGATTAAAGAATGCTAAGAAATTGAGTGCTAAATAATTTTTATCCGACTCACTTAGTGCACCAACAATTCCAAAGTCAAGAGAAATGAATCGGCCAAATGTTTCTGGCTCAAGACTAATCATGATGTTGCCGGGGTGCATATCGGCGTGAAAGAAACCATGCTCGAATACTTGAGTAAAGAAGATTTCTACACCATCAGAAGCCAGCTTTTTAAAGTCAACACCTGCTTCTTTTAAGGCAGCAGTTTTACCAATAGAGATACCGTACATCCTCTCCATAACAATCACATTGGTATGACATAAATCCCAGTACATCTCAGGGATCATTAACTTATGTGAATCCGAAAATTGTCTGCGTAACTGGCTTCCATTAGCAGCCTCGCGCATGAGATCTAATTCATCATGCAAATGCCTATCAAACTCTGCAACGTTCTCTCTCGGCTTTAATCGACGCCCATCCTCAGAAATCTTTTCTATGACTTTAGCTAAGTCATACATCAACGCTATATCACCATCAATCACCGGCAGAATGCCTGGACGTAAGACTTTAATCGCTACAGCGCGACCTTCCCACTCAGGACGTTTGTCTGTTCCACGCAATACACCGAAGTGAACTTGGGCAACAGATGCGCTGGCGACTGGAGTTGCATCAAAGCTAATGAAGACTTCCTCGATCGGTTGCCCTAAATCCTTTTCAATCAATCGACGTGACTCTTCGTTTGAGAATGGCGGCACTTGATCTTGTAGCTTAGCCAATTCATTTGCAATATCTTCAGGCAATAAATCACGACGAGTAGAAAGTACTTGACCAAACTTTACAAAAATAGGGCCGAGCGCTTCTAGCGTTAACCGAATGCGGTCGCCTCTAGCTAAATGGCGACCTGGCGAAGCCCAGCACAAGATCGTTAAGAAACCTCGACGAATACCAGGCTTGAGAAGATCGCGTAGGAGCGGCAATAAACCATAGCGCCATGCAGTAAAGAAGATAAAAAATAGACGAGCAATTCGACGCACGATTTATTTAGCCTTTTGCTCTAAAAGTTGAATGCGCTTTTCCATGCGATCTACTGAATCGCGCAATTCACTTAATTCGGATTTACGAACCATAAAGTCTCGTTTGTTTAAAAGCACTTTCTTTTCTTCGCTGACATACTCCACCATATTGTCCAGCAAATCACTTGCTGCAGATCTAGTGGCAGAGACAAACTTTTTACCTTGTCCTACAGCAAAATTGGCTGGCGCATCACCCACCAAACGAGCCAAGTCTTCCTCGTATTCCCAGCGTAACTGACCTGCTAGGCGACCCAATAATTGAGCTAAGTCTGCGTCGCCAGTAATTTTGACAGCTTTAAAAGCCTGCTCTCTTAATGAACCTGGGCTGCCAGCTAAGTCGCTCAATGCTTTAGCGGAAACCTCTAATGTGAGTGCAGGTGCCTCAATCTCTTTAAGGCTAGTTAAATAACCATCAGACTTGATCTCAAAACAAAGATTGCCTACGGGTAGCTGCAACAAAATGGTTTTGCTCGCATGGCGAGCCAATTCAGTCAATGCCCAAGGTTCGCTACCCAAAACGTGGTTAATCCCCCGGCAAGCTGCGCCAGAGGCAATCGTATGGGTAGTTGAAAAATGTCTGTTCATAAGTGTGAAAAACCCGCACTAGTGCGGGTTTTCCGACGGAAAGTACCTAAAGCTTAAACCAACTGGGAGATACCTGCTAGTACCCAGCCGCCAGGACCATCCACAGGCTTGCTTAAATTCCAGATTTCAGAGAAGTCGCTAGCTGGAGCACCCTGTTGTTCACGGATCATACCGCTGAACTGAACGCTACAGAAGTAATGACCATCAGCCGTCTCGATACCAATGAGTTGCGCATTGATGGTAACGACATCCGTTTGATTGTTGCCATCGGTGCGGCCAGATAAATCTTGTTGAATCGTGGCAAACATATCAGGCGTTGTAAATTCACGCAGGGATGCAAGGTCACCTTGATCCCAAGCTTTTTGTAAGCTCACAAAATATTGTTTTGCATTCTCCAAAAATGCTTGCTGATCAAATCCTGGAGGCAAAGTTGACTGAAATGCCTCAGGCTCAGCGCTCACACCACCAAACGCATTAGCCGCAGGAGTGAAAGCAGGCTCCTGTCTTGGAGTTTCCACATTACTGCGCTGCATACCTTGTGATGGTACGTTGGCATTCTGACCGGCACCAGACAATGCAGGCAACATTTTGCGAATGATGAACATGATGACAAAGCCAGCCAACATCGCGATAAGCAAACCAGTAATGAGAGAAGATGCTGCCTCACCCATTCCGAAATGAGATAAGAGGTAGCCAATTCCCAAACCAGCAGCTAGGCCGCCTAACATTCCGCCCATGCCACCGAAACGACTAGGTGCAGGAGTTTGTGGAGTTGGGGCAGGTGCGGCAGGTTGCGCTTGCTGTGCAGGCTTTTGAACTGGCGCAGCTTGTTTTTGCATTGGTGCGCTTGGAGCTCGTCCAAGACTCTTGCCGCCACCCAGGCGCGCAGCTTCACCATGACCTACCGTGGCAAATATTAAAGTAAGACTTAACAGTGTTGCTTTAAAAAAATGTTTATTCATGGTTCTTTACCCCTTCTTATAACTACGTAACTTCTTTAGTTTTTAAGACTTTAAAAACTATACAACTATCAGTATTTAATACCAATATGTAGGGCAACGATACCCCCAGACATCCTGTGGGTTTCCACTTCATCAAAACCTACTCCCAACATCATTTCTTTAAGGGTTTGTGCATCCGGATGCATCCGAATGGATTCGGCTAAGTAGCGATAGCTTTCTGAATCTTGTGCAATCTTCTCACCCAACCATGGCAAAACCTTGAAGGAATAGGTGTCATATACCGGCTGTAGAAAAGCATCTGGCTTAGAAAATTCCAAGACCAAAACTCGGCCACCCGGCTTAATCACCCGCAGCATTTCACCTAAGGCAACATCTTTGTGGGTCATATTGCGCAAACCAAAAGCAACAGTCACCACATCAAAATGATTATTGGGGAAAGGATTTTTTTCGGCATCAAACTGCACGCAGGGCAAAGCCATGCCACGATCCAATAAGCGATCACGCCCAACTCCCAACATAGAGGCATTGATATCGCTCAACCAAACTTGAGCATCAGGGTTGTGTCCCCAGTCGGCAGCTTTTGCGAAAGCTGCCGCTAGATCACCAGTACCACCAGCAATATCCAATACCTTTTGTCCAGGGCGCACATTGGCACGCGCAATGGTTACTTTTTTCCAAACACGATGCAAGCCAAATGACATCAGGTCATTCATCACATCATATTTACTAGCGACCGAGTGAAATACCTCAGCTACCTTGCCAGCTTTTTCAGACTCATCAACACTTTTATATCCGAAGTGCGTTTTACTCATTAGTGGCTTCCACAAGAATGGCCTGATGCACCACCAGGCTGACCCATTGGCGCATCACGGTCTATACCAGCGGCGGCCAATTTATCTAAATGCTCTTTCCATAATTGTTCCTGGTTCTCACACAGAAACAGTAGATAGTCCCAGGTGAACAAACCGGAGTCATGTCCATCAGAAAAGCTAGGCTTGAGTGCGTAGTGTCCTACGGGTTCTAAGTTAGCGATCAAAACATCACGCTTGCCAGTTTGCAGTGTTTCCTGTCCTGGGCCGTGTCCTTGAACCTCAGCAGAGGGCGACAAGACTCTCAACAATTCAAAAGGTAGGCGATAAGTATTGCCCCCCTGATAGGAGAGCTCTAGAACCTTAGACTGTTGATGGACAACAATATTGCTTGGAATCATTAGACGAGAACCCTCTCGATACCACCTTGGTTTGCTTTGGTTACATAATCTTGCATCCAATCCTTACCCAGTATCTTTTGGGCCATCTCCACAACGATGTAATCGGCTGTTGTGTCGCTATCAGCATCAAAGCGGGTTAAGCCTTGTAAGCATGATGGGCAACTAGTTAACACTTTGACATCGCCAGTGAAATTGTCTTTGCGTAAATCAGTTGCAGCTTTTTCCATCTCAATCTGCTTGCGGAAACGCACTTGAGTAGAAATGTCAGGACGTGTGACAGCCAATGTGCCAGATTCGCCACAGCAGCGATCATTCTTCTGAATCGCTTTGCCATCTTCCAACTGAATGAGTTCATTCACAGTCTTCAGAGGATCTTGCAACTTCATTGGAGAGTGGCAAGGATCGTGATACATATACTTCACGCCCGTGACACCAGAAAGCTTCACGCCTTTCTCTGCCAAGAACTCATGGATATCAATAATGCGACAGCCAGGGAAGATCTGCTCAAACTGATATCCAGCCAATTGGTCATAGCAAGTACCGCAAGAAACCACTACGGTCTTAATATCCAAATAATTGAGGGTATTGGCAACGCGATGGAATAACACACGGTTATCCGTGATCATCTTCTCTGCCTTATCGAAGTCACCGTTACCACGCTGTGGATAGCCGCAGCAGAGGTAGCCAGGAGGCAGAACCGTTTGCACACCAACATTCCACAACATGGCTTGCGTAGCTAGTCCGACTTGCGAGAACAAACGCTCAGATCCGCAACCTGGGAAGTAGAACACTGCCTCGGTATCTGCGGATGTTGTCTTAGGATCGCGAATAATGGGAACGTAGTTCGCATCTTCGATATCCAATAAAGCGCGTGCCGTTTTTTTAGGGAGATTGCCAGGCATCTTCTTGTTCACAAAGAAGATTACTTGCTCTTTAACACTTGGCTTTCCTACTGTTGCAGGTGGATGAGCAGTTTGCTTTTTTGCAAACTTACGCAGCACATCATTACCCAAACGTTGTAACTTATAACCCCAACCAATCATGGTCGTGCGAGCAAGATTAATGCTTTCTGGGCTAGTTGCATTCAAGAAGAACATGGATGCAGCAGTACCAGGATTAAAGCGCTGCTGCCCCATCTTACGCAAGAGATTGCGCATGTTCATGGTGACATCACCAAAGTCGATATTGACTGGGCATGGCGTTAAGCACTTATGACAAACGGTGCAATGTGCAGCGACGTCATCAAACATTTCCCAATGGCGAATCGAAACACCACGTCGAGTTTGCTCTTCATATAGGAAGGCTTCAATCAAGAGTGATGTTGCTAGGATTTTGTCACGCGGGCTGTACAGCAGGTTTGCACGCGGTACGTGAGTTGAGCAAACAGGCTTACATTTGCCGCAGCGTAAACAATCTTTCACACTATCAGCAATTGCACCAATGTCGCTTTGCTGCATGATGATCGACTCGTGACCCATCAAGCCAAAGCTTGGTGTGTAGGCCATGCTCAGATCAGCATGCGGCATCAACTTGCCTTTATTGAATCGACCTTCTGGATCTACGCGATTCTTATAGCTACGGAAGTCTTTCAGCTCGGCTTCAGTTAAATACTCTAATTTTGTAATGCCAATTCCGTGTTCGCCAGAAATGACGCCATCCAAAGAGCGAGCTAATTTCATAATGCGATCTACTGCACGATGCGCATCTTGAAGCATCTCGTAGTCATCGGAGTTCACTGGAATATTGGTGTGCACGTTTCCATCACCAGCATGCATGTGCAACGCTACGAATACGCGCTTGCGCAGAATATTTTTGTGGATTGCCTCTAACTCAGCCAAAATAGGCTCGAATGCAAGACCCCCAAAGATAATGCGCAATTCTGCACGCACTTCATCTTTCCAAGAAGCCCTCAGACTGTAATCCTGCAAGCGCGGGAAATATGAATCCATTTCAGTAAGCCACTCAGCCCAACGCCCACGCACCTTAGCGATCAGATCTAAGGCTTGCTGAACTCGGTCACCCAAGATTTCTGCTGTAGGAATCTCATACTCAGCGTCACTCTTACCAAGCGGTAATGCGCTCTTTTTCAAGAAAGATTCAAGACCATCGAGTACTTGTAGTTTGTTTTTGAGAGAAAGCTCAATATTGATGCGATCGATACCGTCGGTGTACTCGCCCATACGAGGCAAAGGAATCACAACGTCTTCGTTAATCTTAAAAGCATTGGTATGACGAGCAATCGCAGCGGTTCGAGCGCGGTCCAGCCAGAACTTCTTACGAGCCTCAGCACTTACCGCCACAAAACCTTCACCAACACGTAAGTTCGCCATGCGCACTACTTCACTAGTCGCGGCAGCAACAGCCTCCTCATCGTCACCGGCAATATCGCCAATCAATACCATCTTCGGCAAGCTATTGCGCTTAGATTTGGTGGAGTAACCCACCGCTCTTAAGTAACGATCATCTAAATGCTCAAGTCCAGCCAGAATCGGACCGCCTTGCTTGCTTAGACCATCTAGATACGCTTTGATTTCGACAATGCTTGGAATGGCTTCTCGCGCTTGACCAAAAAATTCTAAACAAACGGTGCGCATAAATTTTGGCATGCGATGCAATACCCAAGTTGCGCTAGTGATTAAACCATCGCAACCTTCTTTTTGCACGCCAGGTAAACCCGATAAAAATTTATCAGTAACGTCTTTACCCAAACCTTCTTTGCGGAAACGCCTACCTTCAACTTCTAATAATTCTGTTTTGAGAATGCGTTCGCCTGGCTCACTATTTCCATCCGACCAAGTCAACTGAAAACGTACTGTAGCCACATCATGGATCTTGCCCATATTGTGTTCAAGTCGCTCAACATCCAACCAATTGCCTTCAGGATCAACCATGCGCCAGCTAGCGAGATTATCTAAGGCGGTTCCCCAAAGAACGGCCTTCTTACCACCAGCATTCATCGCAATATTGCCACCAATGCAGCTTGCATCAGCAGAAGTAGGATCGACCGCAAACACCAGACCAGCATGCTCTGCAGCATCAGATACCCGGCGAGTCACAACACCTGCACCAGTAAAGATGGTTGGTACCTCACGATCAAGCCCCGGCAATTTCTTCGCTTTTACGCCGTGAATATCCTGCAGCTTCTCAGTGTTAATCACTGCTGACATTGCATAGAGTGGGATAGCGCCGCCGGTGTAACCAGTACCACCTCCGCGAGGAATAATCGTCAGGCCCAATTCAACGCAAGCTTTCACCAAGCCTGGAATTTCAGATTCGTAATCAGGCTTTAAAACAACCAGAGGAAATTCAACACGCCAGTCTGTTGCATCAGTAACGTGGGCAGCACGAGATACACCATCAAAACAAATATTGTCCGCAGCAGTATGGCGACCTAACTCCTTACGAGCACGCTTACGAATGACTTCAACTTCTTTAAATCCGTTTTCAAAATTTTCAATTGCGCGATAGGCAGCACTCAACAGAATCTCTACTTGGTCAGCAGAATCCCCGCTATTGCGCTTCTTTACTTCGCCCAAGCGATGCCATAGAGCATCGGTTAATTGTTTGCGACGGGTTGCACTATCGAGCAAGTCATCTTGCAAGAAAGGATTGCGCTGAACGACCCAAATATCACCCAGGATCTCAAACAACATACGTGCTGATCGGCCCGTACGACGAACCCCGCGCAGGTTGTTGAGAACGCGCCAGGACTCCTCGCCCAATAAGCGAATAACAATCTCTCGATCAGAAAAGGAGGTGTAGTTGTAGGGAATTTCACGCAGACGGGGTGAACCCGCCTCGGCGTCCAACAACTGGTTCAATGCTAGTGGAGCGTTCATAGCGACATATTTGATAAATAAGCATTTTAATAGAGCGAACCTGATAGTGGCAGGATTCCGATAAAGTTGCTCCCGAAATGAATAAACCCTTGCAAATCTAAGGGCTTAGGAGCCATCCGTGGTACGCTCATCGGATGGCAACGAACTATTTAAAGAAAATTTTATCGGCTCGCGTCTATGACGTAGCCAGAGAAACCGAGCTGCAGCTCGCCCCAGAGCTGACTAAGCGTTTGGGCAACCAGGTCCTACTCAAAAGAGAGGATAACCAGCCTGTTTTCTCCTTCAAATTGCGTGGTGCCTATAACAAAATGGCCCATTTACCTCTAGAAGCCTTAAAACGCGGGGTTATTGCGGCCTCTGCAGGCAATCATGCCCAAGGTGTAGCCCTATCGGCAGCCAAAATGAAGTGCAAAGCCGTCATCGTGATGCCGGTAACCACCCCCAGCGTCAAAATTGATGCAGTCAAGGCTCGCGGCGGATCTTGGGTAGAAATCATTCTTCATGGTGAATCCTATAGTGACGCTTTCAAGCATTCAGAAGTTTTAGGTAAAAAACGGGGTCTCACTTTTGTTCACCCCTTTGATGATCCCGATGTTATTGCAGGGCAAGGAACAATTGCTCACGAAATTTTTACCCAATATGAAAAACCAATTGACGCAGTTTTTGTAGCCATTGGTGGCGGTGGCTTGATTTCCGGTATTGGCGAGTACATCAAAGCAGTTAGCCCAAAAACTAAAGTAATCGGTGTTCAAGCTTCAGATTCAGATGCCATGAATCAATCACTCAAAGCAAATAAACGCATTGAGATGAAGGATGTCGGTTTGTTCTCTGACGGTACCGCTGTAAAACTCGTCGGCAAAGAAACATTCCGCATCTGCAAAAAGGTTGTGGATGAAATTGTCACTGTCGACACAGACGAAATCTGCGCAGCAATCAACGACGTCTTCACTGATACACGCAGCATCCTTGAGCCTGCTGGCGCACTTGCTATTGCTGGCATGAAGAAGTACGTTGAGAAAAAACGTATCAAGAAGAAAACCTTAGTGGCTGTGGCTTGCGGGGCCAATATGAACTTTAGCCGTCTACGCTTTGTAGCAGAGCGTGCTGATGTTGGTGAGTTTCGAGAGGCCGTATTTGCGGTAACCATTCCTGAAGAACGGGGCTCTTTCAAACGCTTCTGCGAATTACTTGGAAGACGCAATGTTACCGAATTTAACTATCGCATTGGCGATCAAAGTGAAGCACATATTTTCGTAGGCATCAGCACACAAAAAGCGGGTGATAGTGAAACTATTGCAAAGCATTTCAGAAAAGCAAAGTTCGCAACAATTGACTTAACTCATGATGAGTTAGCAAAATCACATTTACGTCATATGGTGGGCGGTCATTCTGCACTTGCTAAAGATGAATTGCTCTATCGTTTTGAATTCCCAGAGCGCCCAGGTGCTTTAATGAAGTTTTTAACCAGCATGGCTCCCAACTGGAATATCAGTTTGTTCCACTATCGTAATCACGGCGCTGACTATGGCCGTATTTTGATTGGTCTTCAAGTACCGAAAAATGAACAGAAGAAATTCCAAAGCTTCTTAGCAACCTTGGGGTATCCGCACTGGGATGAAACCAATAACCCTGCATATCGCCTGTTCCTGAAATAGACTCAGCTAAAGATGTCATACACACTCACCGGAAAACTCGTCGTCGCGATCTCATCACGCGCCCTGTTTGATTTTGAAGAAGAAAATCGCATCTTTGAATCTACCGACGACAGTGCTTATATGAAGTTGCAACTACAGCGCCTAAGTGAGGCAGCACAAAAAGGCGTAGCCTTCCCACTAGTCAAGAAACTCCTCGCCTTTAATGACGAGGGTGAGCAGCGGGTTGAGGTGGTCATTCTCTCTCGTAATGACCCCGTCAGCGGCCTACGGGTATTCCGCTCAGCAGAACACCATGGCTTACATTTAGAGCGCGGTGTATTCACCAGAGGCAGACCTCCTTATCACTACCTGCGCTCTCTACATGCCAATCTCTTTCTTTCTGCAAATGAAGATGATGTGCGAGCAACCATTGATGCTGGCTTCCCTGCAGCACGCGTATATCCAGAGTCCAGCAAAACTGCTGAATCTCACCCTAATGAAATCCGCATCGCATTTGACGGAGACGCAGTACTCTTCTCCGATGAAGCTGAACAGGTGTTTCAGAAAAAAGGGCTTGAAGCCTTTGTTGATCATGAGAGCAAAAAGGTTGATATTCCACTGCCTCCAGGCCCATTCAAGCCTTTGCTAGAAGCGCTTCATAGGTTACAACGCTCCACCAGCGAGAACGGCATGCGTATTCGCACGGCATTAGTCACAGCGCGTTCTGCCCCAGCACACGAACGGGCCATTCGGACGTTGATGGCATGGGGTATTGATGTGGATGAAGCGATGTTCTTAGGCGGTCTATCTAAGAGTGAGTTCTTAAGAGAATTCGAGCCAGACTTTTTCTTTGATGACCAAACAGGTCATTGCCAATCAGCAGCCTCTGTAGCACCCACTGGTCATGTTGTATCAGGCGTATCGAATAAGCCAAAAGACTAAAAACAAACGACTCAAAACGAAAAGAAACAAAGTAATTCATGGCAACAATTTCGCTCGGACAAGCAACGCAATATCCAGATCAATATGATCCGAGCTTATTGTTTCCCATTCCAAGATCTGAGAATAGAAAAAAGCTGGGCCTTAAAGAAGATCAGGCCTTGCCATTTGTAGGTGTAGACATTTGGAATGCCTTTGAACTGAGTTGGCTTAATCAAAAGGGAAAGCCCCAAATTGCTTTGGCAGAGTTTCAGATTCCTGCTGACTCACCGAATATGATTGAGTCCAAATCATTCAAGCTCTATCTCAATAGTCTCAACAGCGCACGCTTTGAAGACGAGAACGAGGTTAAAGAGCGCCTCATCACAGACTTATCTGCGGTTGCCGGTAGCAAGATCACCACTCGAATCAACCCCACTGAAGTAATCTCCAAAAAGGGGATGCAAGAAATGGGTGGTATTTTGATGGATAGATTGGATATCGAAGTAGATCCAAGTCTACCCGCAGACCCAAGCCTGTTGGGCGTCAATGAATCCTTTGGGCCGATTGAACAATGCCTAGTCTCTCACCTACTCAAATCTAATTGCCCGGTTACCGGTCAACCAGACTGGGCAAGCGTGCAAATTCGTTACCAAGGCAGGCCAATCCTTGAAGAAGGTTTATTGCGCTACCTCATTGGCTTTAGACAGCTAGGTGAGTTTCATGAGCACTGTGTTGAAACGATCTTTACCGACATTAAGCGTCAGTGCAAACCAGAGAAGCTATCTGTATATGCTCGCTATACACGACGCGGCGGTCTAGACATTAATCCTTTCCGCACCGATCACAATTCACCTTGGCCAGATAACATTCGGCACTCCAGGCAGTAAGAATTTAATACATTTTAAAAGTAGGCAAATAAAAACCCCTTGTAGGAAATCCTAGAAGGGGTTTTTGCTATTGCAGTGATAACCGCACTAGTTGTTATTGCTTAAAACGGAATATCGTCATCCATTGCGCCGAGTGATGCAGCGTTTGAGGCTGCTGGAGCAGACTGCTCAGCCGGCTTTGAGCGGCTATAGCTCTCGCCACCATCACCACTTCCGCCTACTGGCTTGCCACCAAGCATTTGCATCGTTTCTGCAACGATCTCTGTGGAATACTTTTCTTGGCCACTTGCATCAGTCCATTTACGTGTACGCAAACGACCTTCAACATAAACTTGTGAGCCTTTTTTGAGGTACTGACCAGCGATTTCTGCAAGCTTGCCAAAGAATGCAACACGGTGCCATTCTGTGGTTTCTTTCATTTCGTTGGTTTGTTTGTCTTTGTAGCGATCAGATGTTGCTACTGAAATATTTGTAACGGCGTCGCCGCTTGGCATATAACGCGTCTCTGGATCACGTCCTACGTTACCTACGATGATGACCTTATTTACCGAAGCCATGTTGTCTCCCGAAGAAAAATACTACTGTTATTACTGCTAAAAAATAAACTGCTCGCTTTAATTTAATCTATGAAGCTGCGGTTATGTCGTTGTGCTTACGTCCTTTGATTCTGTTGCTCTAGTTGGCATTTCACCCATCGACCAAGCAATTATAAGCCAGCAAACCAGGAGTGCTGCGCCCATTGCAAAGACCGATAAATCACCATGGCTATCCATTAAATAACCCCCAATGACAGCCCCTGAGAACAGGCCAATGGATTGCGTGGTGTTGTAAACACCCAATGCGGTGCCCTTGGATTCCTTAGCAAAACGAGATACCAAAGAAGGCTGCAGGGCTTCTAGCAAATTAAAGCCTACAAAATAAACTAGCAATGCACTTGCAATCGTGATTACTGAATTTGCTTGCGTAAAAATACACTCTGCAATCAGCAGTAAAACAATCGCAATTAATAAAACTGTTCTCAACTGCTGCTTCTTTTCACCATAAATAATGGCGGGTGCCATGAATACAAATGACAGCAGAACTACGGGCAAATAAATTTCCCAATGGGAAGAAAGCGGCAGTCCTGCTTGTACAAGTAAACGCGGGACCACTAAGAACATGGCCACTTGAGTTGCATGCAATACAAATACGCCGAGATTTAAACGCATCAAGTCCGGACGAAAGAAAACCTCTTTTAAGGAAGCTTGTTGAACTTTTGCTTCCGGCTTGCTTGTTGGCAAAACGTAATAAGTCACAAACATCGCAATCACGCCCAAGACTGCCAGAACGATAAAAATTCCACTCAGACTGATAGCGCGATAAATCGGCGCAGCAATGACTAAGGACAGCGCAAATGAGAGAGCAATGCTGCCGCCGACTAATGCCATGGCTCGAGTACGCACCTGTTCACGAGTCAAATCCGCTACCCAGGCAGAAATCGCTGCCGAGACCGCACCAGCACCCATAATCCCGCGGCCAATAGCGATCCAGAGTAAGTCATCTTTGGCTGCACAAATTAAAGCGCCTGCCACAAACAGGGATAAGCCCCATAAAACGACAGGTTTACGCCCAATTCGGTCCGATAAACGGCCTAAGGGGATATAAAAACAGGCCTGCACAATATTGAAGATTCCAAGGGTCAAGCCTACCCAGAGGGCATGCTCACCACCCGGTAAGCCCCGCGCATGAATGCTAAAGATGGGCAATAGCAGGAACAGGCCCAGCATACGAAGGCCAAAGATGCCTGCTAAGGCCAGAGTGGAGCGAAGTTCAGAAGGATTCATGGGAAAGAGCTATATTAACAAGTTACGCTAAAAAATCATGAATAACGAAATCAAGATCCGCGGTGCCCGCACCCACAACCTCAAAAACATCAATCTAGACATCCCTAGAGAAAAACTTGTCGTCCTTACTGGCTTATCAGGCTCAGGCAAAAGCTCCTTGGCTTTTGATACTCTGTACGCAGAAGGTCAACGCCGCTATGTTGAATCTCTATCAGCTTATGCCCGTCAGTTTTTGCAACTTATGGAAAAGCCAGATGTCGACACGATTGAAGGGCTTTCACCAGCGATTTCTATTGAGCAAAAAGCCACTAGTCATAACCCACGCTCAACCGTCGGTACTGTTACTGAAATTCATGATTACTTACGTCTGTTGTTTGCACGTGCAGGCACGCCACATTGTCCAGATCACGATCTTCCATTAGAAGCGCAAAGTGTTTCTCAAATGGTCGACACAGTTCTTTCAATGCCAGAAGATACGAAGTTGATGATTCTGGCTCCTGTAGTCAGTGAGCGTAAAGGTGAGTTTGTCGATCTCTTCCAAGACCTCCAGGCACAAGGCTTTGTACGCTTTCGTGTGCGCTCCGGCGGTGGTACAGCAAACGTTGCTAAGGCAGAAATTTTTGAAGTTGATCAATTACCAACACTCAAGAAAAACGATAAGCACTCTATTGAAGTGGTAGTGGATCGTATTAAAGTGCGCCCTGATATTCAGCAACGTTTGGCAGAATCTTTTGAGACAGCCTTACGTCTAGCAGATGGCAAGGCCATGATCGTCGATATGGATACTGGCAAAGAGATGATCTTCTCTAGCAAGTTTGCTTGCCCAGTGTGCTCTTACTCCCTACAAGAATTAGAGCCGCGCCTCTTCTCATTTAATAATCCAATGGGCGCCTGTCCATCATGTGACGGCCTAGGTCACCAGTCCTTCTTTGATCCTAAGCGTATCGTTGCACATCCAGATTTATCACTGGCATCAGGCGCCATTAAAGGCTGGGATCGTCGTAATCAGTTCTACTTCAAACTCCTTCAGACCCTGGCCAAACATGGCGGCTTTGATGTAGAGAAACCATTTGAGACGCTAAATAAGAAGCAACAAGATTTGATTCTCTTGGGCTCCGGTGATGTCACCATTCCTTTCGAGTACATCAACGAACGTGGCAAGAACAGCATTCGTGAACACGCCTTCGAAGGTATTGTTGCTAACTTTGAAAGACGCTATCGCGAAACCGATTCCATGACAGTTCGTGAAGAACTATCGCGCTATCAGAATGTGCAAACTTGTCCGGAATGTAACGGCAGTCGTTTACGTAAAGAGGCACGCTTTGTCAAAGTGGGTGAGAAAAAACAATCGCGCGCAATTTATGAGATCAGCGCCTTACCCCTGAAAGAAGCTAAAGAGTATTTCGAAACGCTTGAACTCAAGGGTGCCAAACGAGAAATCGCCGACAAGATCGTCAAAGAGATTGGCGCACGTCTGCGCTTCTTAAATGACGTCGGTCTGGATTACCTTTCCCTCGAGCGTAGTGCCGATACCCTATCCGGTGGTGAGGCTCAACGCATTCGCCTGGCGAGCCAGATTGGCTCTGGCTTAACAGGTGTAATGTATGTATTGGATGAACCGTCAATTGGTCTACATCAGCGTGATAACGATCGCTTGATCGGCACACTCAAACACTTACGTGATTTGGGCAATAGTGTTTTAGTCGTTGAGCATGATGAAGATATGATTCGCGCCTCTGACTGGGTCATTGATATTGGTCCTGGCGCTGGTGTTCATGGTGGCGAAGTGGTCGCACAAGGCACACCAGCAGAAGTAGAAGCAAATCCAAATTCCTTAACGGGCGCCTATCTCGCTGGCCGTGAAGCCATTGCAGTTCCAGAAAAACGCATCCCTGTAAATGATCGCTTTTTAGAAATCATTGGGGGGCGCGGCAATAACTTGCAATCCGTTCACGCCAAGATCCCCGTTGGCTTGCTCACTTGCGTGACTGGTGTATCAGGCTCCGGCAAATCCACCTTAATAAATGACACCTTGCATCATGCGGTTGCACAGCATCTGTATGGCTCCAATGCGGAACCTGCAGCGCACGATGCGATCAAGGGTCTAGAGCATTTCGATAAAGTGATTAGTGTTGACCAATCTCCCATTGGTAGAACTCCACGCTCTAACCCTGCAACCTATACCGGCCTTTTCACTCCGATTAGAGAACTCTTTGCCGGCGTTCCTGCATCACGCGAACGGGGCTATGAAGCAGGTCGCTTCTCCTTTAACGTGAAAGGTGGTCGTTGCGATTCTTGTGAAGGCGATGGCGTTCTCAAAGTAGAAATGCACTTCTTGCCAGACGTTTATGTACCGTGTGATGTTTGTCACGGCAAGCGCTACAACCGTGAGACCTTAGATATTCGTTACAAAGGCAAGAATATTCATGAAGTGTTATCGATGACCATCGAGCAAGCGCATGAATTCTTTGAAGCTGTTCCTGTAGTAAAACGTAAACTCAAAACACTCTTAGATGTTGGCTTGGGCTATGTAAAGCTTGGACAAAGTGCAACCACCTTATCAGGCGGTGAAGCACAACGCGTGAAACTCTCTCTTGAACTCTCCAAGCGCGACACCGGTAGAACCTTATATATCCTAGATGAGCCGACCACTGGCTTGCATTTCCATGACATCCAGCTACTGCTCACGGTGATTCAAACACTCAAGAAACAAGGCAACACGATTGTCATCATCGAGCACAACCTTGATGTCATTAAGACCGCTGATTGGATTATTGACTTAGGACCTAAAGGTGGCGCGGGCGGTGGACAGATTATTGCAACAGGTACACCAGAGGATGTGGCTAAAAATGAATTGAGTTTTACTGGCCACTACTTAGCACCTTTGCTGACTCGCAAAGCTCCGACTCCTGTAGCCAGCAAAAAGAAAAAGTAAGGCCCTGACAAATCTCAGAGTAATTTAGCTTCAGCTAAATCCGTTGCCTCTGAATTACCTGAGATCACCAAAATATCATTAGCCTCAAGTGTGAGTTCTGGAACAGGATCCAGCTTCACATAGTCAGCATTTCGACCCTTGCGGCGCACTGCCTGAACATTAACGCCCTCCTTCTCCAGGTCGAGCTCTCCTAAAGTTTTACCAATTGCTTGTGAATGCGGCAACAGAGTAATGGCATGTAAGCGCCAAGATTCATTAGAGCCAAAGTCATCATCCGCAGATCCGCGGAAGTAACCTCTCAGCAGGCTATAACGCTCTTCCCGCGCGGTAGTAATGCGTCGCACTACCTTACGCATTGGCACCCCCATAATCAGCAGAACATGGGAGGCGATCATCAAGCTGCCCTCAATGAGTTCGGGCACAACTTCAGTAGCGCCAGCTGCTTGCAGTTTTGCAATATCCGCATCATCTCTAGTGCGCACCAATACAGTCATACCAGGGCGCAAGTGTTCGACTTGACGAAGAACGCGCATACTTGCGGCAGTATCAGCATAGGTAATCACGACTGCCTTAGCCCTTGATAAGCCTGCAGCCACTAAATAATTTTCACGACTGGCATCGCCATAAACCACATTGTCGCCAGCAGCTGCAGCTTCTTTAACACGATCAGGATCTAAATCCAAAGCAATGTAAGGAATCTTTTCTTGATCAAGCATGCGAGCCAAACTTTGACCTGATCGACCAAATCCACAAATAACAACATGATTTTCATTGCGGACACTCTTGGCGGCAACGCGAGTGAGTGCAAGTGACTGCAATAACCATTCATTACTAGAAAAACGCATTGCTATGCGATCACTGTATTCAATGAGGAATGGCGCACAAAACATCGAGATCAACATGGCTGCTAATACCGCTTGACTCAAAGTGGGGTCAATCAAATCCAAGCCATCAATTTGATTGAGCAACACAAAGCCAAATTCACCAGCCTGAGCCAAGCACAAACCAGTTCTAATGGAAATGCCAGGACTAGAGCCAAACGCCCGCGATAACAGGGCGATAAGGCCAAACTTAAAGACTAGTGGGCCAACCAATAAAGCCAAAACAAGCAGCCACTGTTCACGAATCACATTGAAATCGAGCAGCATGCCAATCGTAATAAAGAAGAGACCTAGTAAGACATCGCGAAACGGTTTGACATCCTCCTCCACCTGATGACGGTATGGTGTTTCAGAAATCAACATGCCTGCTAAGAATGCCCCGAGCGCTAGAGACAATCCAAAGTGCTCAGTCAATCCCGCCATACCCAACACAATCAACAAGAGGTTCAGCATGAATAACTCTTGTGAGCGTAGCTTAGCAACCAATCTAAACCAATGACTCATCAAACTTTGGCCAATGAAGAAAATCAATACCAAAGCAACCGTGATTTTGATTGAGGCCGCAGTGAGCGCAACAAATAAATCGGAAGGATTTTTTCCGAGAGATGGCAATAAGATCAATAAGAAGACCACAGCCAAATCCTGGAATAACAAAATACCCACTACATTGCGACCATGCTCTGTCTCCAATTCCGCACGATCAGAAATCAGCTTGGTCACAATTGCCGTTGATGACATCGCCAGCGCACCACCTAGAGCGATCGCAGCATGCCATGAGATGGGATAAATCCAATTCATTAACAAGCTGGCTGGGATTGCTAACAACATGGTCAAAATGACTTGGCTGCCACCAAGTCCGAACACGATCGATCGCATTGCCCGCAATTTATGCAGGTTAAATTCCAGGCCAATCGAGAACATCAAGAAAACCACCCCAAATTCAGCCAAATACTTGACTGTGGCAGTGTCATTAGCCAAACCAAAGGCATGGGGACCAATCAGCACGCCAATGGCCAAATAGCCCAAAATAGGGGGCAAGCCAAAATAGCGGAAAATAACCACTCCGGCCACACCCGAGGCCAGGAGAATGAGGGTTAATTGAAGGACTGACGGCATATACTTACTCGATGATAGCTAAGACTCGTGAACGTACCCTAAAGCTTGCGCGCGACACCCTCACTATTGAGGCTGCTGCACTGCAAACCATGCGTGATCGCCTTGAGGGCGCCAATGCGGATGCCCTCGTCCTGGCGGTCGAGCTTTTACATAGCTGTAAAGGCAGAATCGTCGTTTCTGGAATTGGCAAATCGGGTCATATTGCCCGCAAAATTGCCGCCACCTTCGCCTCTACTGGTTCCCCAGCCTTTTTTGTTCATCCTGCTGAAGCCAGCCATGGTGACTTAGGCATGGTTACCAGAGATGATGTTTTTGTAGCTCTCTCTAACTCTGGTGAGACCGACGAACTGCTAACCATCGTTCCGATTGTGAAACGTACCGGCGCAAAACTGATTGCTCTCACTGGCGCCCCAAATTCCTCTCTCGCCAAATTGGCTGATGCGCATTTAGATACCAGCGTTGAAAAAGAAGCTTGTCCTTTAAATCTTGCGCCCACTACTAGCACTACTGCAGCTCTAGCGATGGGCGATGCATTGGCGGTTGCCTTACTAGATGCTCGCGGTTTTGAAGCTGAAGACTTCATTCGCTCCCATCCTGGCGGCAGACTGGGTCGCAAGCAATTGATGCATGTTAGCGAAGTGATGCGTAGCTTTGCAGACACGCCAAAAATATCGATCGATGCATCACTACAAGACGCTTTGTTAGAGATGACCTCAAAACGAATGGGCATGGTGGTAATTCTAGATGCCAATAAAAAAGTATTTGGCATATTTACTGACGGTGACTTACGTCGTCTTCTAGAAAAAACAATCAATCTCGATGGCATCACACTCGAGAGCGCTACTACTGCAGACCCGCGCACTATACCTGCAGAGTTACTTGCTGAAGAAGCAATTGAGATGATGGAAAAACATCGCATCAATCATCTGGTGGTCACTGACAACAAAGGCCTTTTACTGGGCGCTTTAAATCTTCATGATTTATTTGCCGCCAAAGTCATTTAATTTAATTAGTGATCGAAATTTTTTATGCCTAGCGCTTTTACCCCTCATAACACCAACCCTCTAGCGCAATACCCACAAGCCTGGGAGCGCGCGGGTCAAGTGAAACTCCTGGTCTTGGATGTTGATGGCGTTCTCACCAACGGACAGGTTTGGATTGGTGCAGATGGCAAAGAGTCCTTAAAAGCTTTTGATATTCAAGACGGATTAGGCATCAAGCAATTGGAGCAATGCGGTATTCCAACCGCCATTATTACTGGTCGAAATTCTAAGATGGTTTTGGCACGTTGTGATGAGCTTGGAATTAAACATGTTCATATGGGTGTTGAGAATAAAGCGATTGCATTGGCAGAAGTGATTAAATCCTTAGGGCTGACTACAGCAGATTGCGCTGTTATGGGTGATGATTGGCCAGATATGCAAATGATGAAACATGCTGGCTTACGAATTTGTCCGGCTCAAGGACATGAGGCTGTGAAAGAGTTTGCACACCTAGTCACAACCCGTAACGGTGGCAATAGTGCGGTACGTGAAGTGTGCGACTTGATTCTGAAGGCGCAGAATCGCTATGAAGAATTGCTCAATAAAGCTCGCAGCTAAGTAATGCAATTAAAGCCTCAACAAATCAAACTCAGCATTGGCCGCGCCCTGTTGCGCCTGATGCCCTTGATTTTGATGGGCACTCTCACACTAACAACTTTTTGGCTTGTACAAAAAAATACTCCACCAGAGAAATCGCCCTTAGAGCGCGCACGTCTGCATGAGCCTGACTACACCATTAAAAACGGCGCACTCTCTGCCTTAAATGAGTTTGGCAATACCAAGTACCGAATTTTGGGTGTCAAAGTAACCCACTACGACGACGATGCATCGATTGATATCCTCACGCCTCGCATGCGCCTATTTCAGCCCGAGAAAGCGCCAGTGACAGTGAAGTCAGATACCGGGCATCTTGATGGTGATCTCACTATCTTGGATTTAAACGACAACGCCAGCATCTTTCGACCAGCTCAAGCGGCAAGCGAATCACAGCCAGCCACCTTAAGAATGTTAGCCAGCTCAAGCTATTTCAAAGTACTCATTAACGATGATGTTATTGAAACAGATCGACCAATTACGCTAGAGCAAGGCATGTCGATCATGCACTCCACTGAAGGTGGGGTGTTTAACAATATTGAACAAAGCATGGTGCTTAGCGGTCAAGTTAAAGGGCGTATTGAACGCGCGCCACGGAGCAATCCATAAAATGCAGTCAATGAATTACTTGTTCCCACGATTTTCCCTACTTACCTGCGTTTTGCTGGGGCTCGTCAGCACTTTTTCAGTACACGCCGAAAAAGCAGATCAAGATAAGCCGGTCATCTTGGAAGCGGAAAAAGTTTCTGTAAATGATGTGAAACAGGTCTACGACCTCAATGGTCAAGTCTTACTCATCAAAGGCAGCATCATTGTTACTGGCGAAGATGGTCATATTGCTGTTGATCCTCAGGGTTATGAATTTGTTGATGTGATCGGCACGCCCGAAGCAGTAGCGAGCTTTAGACAACGTCGTGAAGGCATTCCAGATGAATTCATGCAAGGGCGCGGTGCTCAAGTGACTTATGATGCCAAGACAGAGTTTTTGACTCTCACTGGTGATGCCAGCCTGAAGCGCCTACTGAATATGCAAATGCTTGATCAATTGAAGGGCTGGAAAATTGAGTACGATGACGTAAAGCAGTACTATCGGGTCGTGCCTCCCAAAGATGCAAAGCCAGAGGATCTACCCCTAGCAAGAGCCATCCTTTCACCAAGACGAAAAGCAACATTAGAGAAATGACAGCGGATTTAACTCAAGCCAATAATGCACCCACACTTAGTGCCCATAACTTACAAAAACGTTATGGCTCAAGAACTGTGGTTCGTGATGTATCCGTACAAGTTAGATGCGGAGAAGTTGTAGGCTTGCTTGGCCCTAATGGAGCAGGTAAAACCACTTCCTTCTACATGATTGTTGGGCTTGTTCCGCTTGATGGTGGAAATATTGTTTTGGATGGCACCGACATCACACACTTACCCATTCATGAACGCGCACGTATGGGTCTGTCCTATTTACCGCAAGAGGCTTCCGTATTTAGAAAGCTGAATGTAGCTGAAAATATCCAGGCAGTCCTAGAGCTCCAAGTACAAGGTGGTAAGTCTCTCAGCAAGGCTGAGATTGCCAGCCGCCTAGATGAGCTTTTAGGGGAGCTCCAAATTAGCCACCTACGGAATAATCCAGCCCTTTCCCTGTCGGGCGGAGAGCGCAGACGCGTGGAGATTGCCAGGGCATTGGCCTCCCAACCAAAATTTATCTTGCTAGACGAACCTTTTGCCGGCGTTGACCCTATTGCCGTTGGGGAAATCCAGCGGATTGTGCGCTTCTTGCGCGACCGTCAAATTGGGGTGCTGATTACCGACCACAATGTGCGCGAAACCCTAGGCATCTGCGACCACGCTTACATCATCAGTGAAGGCAGCGTATTAGCCGAAGGGAAACCAGATCAGATTATTCAGAACGATGCCGTCAGAAGAGTCTATCTAGGCGAAAACTTCCGGATGTAAGCCCAGCAAGGCTTTCGGCTTTTTAAGCAATAAAAATTGCATTTCCCCCCTTGGTTTTCAGCAAATTCGCTGATACGCTGGAGGCTCATGGTTTATTTCTCAAAAAAAAACAGTTCACAAAATTACAGGGGCTTGCTGCGCACCCCAGGTATGACTTTGCGCACGTATCTATAGCATCTATAAAAGGAGTCGCTAATGAATTTGAAAATTAATAGCCGTCATATGGAAGTTACCCCTGCCATGCGCTCTCATCTTGAGGCAGGATTGGCCAAAATTCGCAAGCACTTCGATCACGTCATTGATGCGTCCGCCTTCCTGGTAGTAGACAACGCTAAGGAGAAGGATCTTCGTCAAAGCGCCGAGATCACCATTCACCTTAAGGGTAAGGATCTGTTCGCTGAAGCACACAACGCCGATCTCTATCACGCCATGGATGCAGTGGTGGATAAATTAGAACGTCAAGTTGTAAAACACAAAGAAAAGATCCAAGATCATCATCACGAAAAGCATTTTGAGTGAGCGATCGCGTCGGGACACCTATAATCAATTCACATGAATGCCCTGACCAATCTTTTTACTCCCGACTGCATTGCATTAGACGTCCCCGCCAAAAGCAGGGCTGATGCATTTGCAGCCGCTGGAGAACTATTCGCTAAACAAACGGGTATTGAGGCCAGCTCCGTAGTTGAGTTCCTCAATGCACGCGAAAATTTAGGCTCCACCGCACTTGGTGCTGGCGTAGCTATTCCCCATGGTCGCGTGAAAGGCTTAAAACAGCCTAGCGCTGCGTTCATGAGGCTGCAAAACCCAATTGAGTTTGCAGCTCCAGATAACGAAACAGTATCTATATTAATTTTCTTGTTGGTGCCAGAAAAAGCCACTCAACAACATTTAGAAATTTTGTCTTCGATTGCCCAGCTCTTATCTGATGCAGATGCTCGTCAGACTTTGTCGTCTGTAGCGGACCCTGTAAAAGTTTGCGAACTTTTACAGCACTGGGGTACAGCAAAATGACGCAGCCTTTACTCCTAGACGGAGTAACTGCTCAGCAGATTTTTGATGACAATGTTTCAGATCTAAAGCTTTCTTGGATCGGCGGTCTTGAGGGTGCTGATCGTACTTTTCCGCCTGAAGCAGTTAAGGCTGCTGCTGCTAGCTCGGACTTGGTAGGTCACTTAAACCTGATTCACCCGAGCCGCATTCAAATCTTTGGCGAGCAAGAAGTGGACTATCACGCTGCTCTAGAGCCGAAACAAAAACAAGAACAAATTGCGAGCTTGATCTCAAAGACACCTCCTTGCGTCATTGTGGCGGACGGCAAGAGTGCGGATCCAGACTTGCAGCTCTTCTGCCAGCGCTCTTCAACACCCTTATTTACTACAGCCATTTCCGCCGCGGAAGTCATTGACCATTTACGCACTTACCTCACCAAAATTGGTGCGCCCCAAATCACGATGCATGGCGTCTTCATGGACATCTTGGGCTTGGGCGTACTACTTACCGGCGAATCCGGGCTTGGTAAAAGTGAATTAGGTCTTGAATTGATTTCTCGTGGGCACGGATTAGTAGCAGACGATGCCGTTGACTTTGCGCGACTTGGCCCCGATTACATTGAAGGCCGTTGCCCCGTCATCTTGCGTAATCTTCTTGAAGTTCGCGGCTTAGGCCTCTTAGATATTCGCACCATCTTCGGTGAGACTGCAGTGCGCCGCAAATTAAAGCTACGTTTAATTGTGCAACTGGTTCGTAGGAATGATGGTGAATTCGAGCGATTACCTCTTGAAGCCCAGCATATCGACGTACTAGGAATTCCCATTCGTACAGTCAAAATTCAAGTGGCCGCAGGTCGTAACTTAGCCGTATTAGTTGAAGCTGCTGTGCGTAATACGATTTTGCAATTGCGCGGTATCGATACGTTAAAAGAATTTATTGAACGTCAGCGCATTCAGATGAATGCCGACACTGAAACTAGCAAGTCTCAAGGTCGTTTACTTTAAGTTATGCAGATTAATCTGATTACCGGAATCTCAGGCTCAGGTAAATCAGTAGCCCTGAGGGCTTTCGAGGATGCAGGCTATGACTGCGTAGACAATCTTCCTGTTTCACTTCTTGAGAGCCTCATCTCCACCCTTGAAAAAGAAAAGTGCGAGCAAGTGGCAGTCGCTATTGACGCACGTCGGGGTCAGACCATTGCAGACCTGCCGTCTATTCTCGAGAGCTTACGTAAAAATCACCAAGTACGAGTAGTTTTCTTAAACGCTGATACCAATACTCTCATTCAGCGCTTTTCAGAGACACGTCGACGTCACCCCCTCTCCACCAATGGCAAGCAGTCGCAATCTGCAACATTAATTGAAGCAATTGATAAAGAACGTAATCTGTTGGAGCCATTGCGTACCCAAGCCCACAGCATTGATACTAGTAACCTCCCTGCTCATGCACTACGTTCTTGGATTCAGGATCTCCTCAAAGACAAGCCAGTAGGCCTCACAGTAGTTTTTGAATCCTTCGGCTTTAAAAAAGGTGTGCCTAGCGAAGCTGACTTGGTATTTGATGTGCGCTGCCTACCCAATCCCCACTATGACAAAGTATTGCGACCACTCACCGGCAACGACAAACCTGTAAAAGAATTTCTAGAAAAAATTCCTGAGGTAGTCAGCATGGAAACAGACATCACCCAATTTATTAACAAATGGTTGCCCCATTACATCGCCGATGGTCGGAGTTACTTAACGGTTGCTATTGGCTGTACCGGTGGTCAACACCGTTCTGTTTATCTAGTGGGTCGTCTGAGCGAACATTTCCGCGCCCAAAAAGATTTGATGGACTTGCAGCTTAATTTTTTAAATCGCCACCGCGAACTAGACTCAATCCCTGTAGCAAAAGCTTAATCGGCTGCGGCAAGCCATAGCGTCCCAATTGGCTCAGGGGTACCCACTTCAGATCTGAATTTGCAAAATTCAACTCTTTTGAGGAGCTTGCCTGCCAAATCTGCATCCACAAGCGACGATGCGTAAAGACATGTTTAATTTCATGGCTCCGAATCACTGATTTACACGCCTTACTCAGTACAGACTTTTCATCTGGCAATATAGCCGTAAATAATTCCTGGGGACTTATCTCGACGTCTTTTGCACGAACTACTCTAGGAGTCCAAGACCCTTCAGGCAGGGACCAGAGACCGCCCCAAATAGCCTTACTAGGACGCTTTTGCAAAAGGACAGCATTACCCGAACGCATGAGCAACATATTGCAATCAAATTCAGGGGATTTTGTCTTCTGCGCTTTTTGCGGCAGCAAAAGGACTTGATCACTTAAATTTGCCTGGCAATCTTTTGCGAATGGGCACTTTTTTTCAGAGCCCAAACACACCGGCTTGCGAGATGTGCACCAAGTGGCACCAAAGTCCATCAATGCCTGCGTATAGACTGGCATATCAACAGGCTTAATTGGCAACAAATCAGTTGCCAAAGCCCAAAGGCGATCGTTTACCGCCTTATCCTGTATCGGTCCTTCAATTGCAAATAAACGCGCGAGAATACGTTTGACGTTGGCGTCCAAAATAGGGGCTCGCTCAAGAAAAGCAAATGCGGCAATAGCACCCGCAGTGGAGCGGCCAATACCCTTCAGCTGCTCAAGCAGAATAGGATCACTTGGAAACTGGCCGCCAAACTCCGCCATCACCTGTTTTGCGCAAGTATGTAGATTTCTAGCGCGAGAGTAGTAACCCAAACCAGCCCACTCTGCCAGTACGTCATCAAGGTCTGCAGTAGCTAATTTTTTTACCGTTGGAAAGCGTTTCATAAAACGCGGGTAGCGCTCAAGAACAGTAGCCACCTGAGTTTGCTGCAACATGATTTCTGAAACCCATACCGCATAAGGATCTCGATTACCCTGCCACGGTAAGCCAGAGCGTCCGCTGACACCATGCCAAGCAATCAACTTTGAAGCAAAGGCCTTGCTTAGCGTTTTTGACATTGGGGACAGAAATAAGTAGAGCGTTGACCCTGCACTATCTGATGAATCGGTGTTTTACATACCTTGCATGGCAAGCCTTTGCGGTCATAGACTTTGGTTTGAACCATAAAGTGTCCAGGATCGCCATCGCTATTCACAAAATCTTTTAATGAACTACCGCCAGCAGCAATGGCTTTTTTCAGTATTGATCTCACTGCCATTGCAAGACGTGAGCATTGTGGTCGCGTCAGTTTGCCTGCAGCTTTTACTGGATGAATACCAGCCTCAAACAAGCTTTCTGAACAATAAATATTGCCAACACCAACAACTGCTTGCCCCGCCAAAAGAAACTGCTTCACAGCAATACTCCGTTTACGGGAGATTTGATACAAAATCTCTGCGCCCAACTCACCCTCAAACTCCGGAGAAAATGGCTCAACTCCAAGCTTTTGCAAAAGAGTAAATGTTTCAATCGGGCCCTTTGATTTAGGGTGCCATAAGACCGCGCCGAATTTTCGTGGGTCGTGCAAACGCAAACTCAACTTGCCAAACTCTAGCGTCACTCGATCATGAATCTTAAGAGCATCGGAACTTGGGAGCACACGTAAAGTTCCGGTCATCCCTAAATGAATCAGCAAATAGCCTGTATCCATTTCGAATAAAAGGTACTTTCCACGCCTCTCAATGGCATGCACTTTTTGCCCAGGCAAGCTTTTAGACAGGCTAGCGGGCACTGGCCAACGCAGGCGTCCATCAATAACCTTGACGGCGCTGACCTTGCGCCCCTCGAGATGGGGAGCAATTCCTAATCGGGTGACTTCTACTTCTGGAAGTTCTGGCATAAATGAATTGTAGATTCGCGGATTAGAATGTGCTTATGAGTAAATTCAGACTAAAACCTCTTTTAAGGGGTTTATTCCTGGCAGCCTTGGCTGGTGGAGTCATTTCATCAGCGCACGCTCAAACACAGCCAAACGGACTGCAAACCGGTGAAGGCATTTTTGAGGTGCTTGCCTCTGAAATCGCCCTGCAACGCGGTGAAGCCGGTTTGGCTTACAACACCTACCTGGAGATGGCGCGTCAATACAAAGATCCCAGATTGGCTCAAAGAGCAATGGAAATTGCCATTGCGGGCGGCTCTCCAGACCTAGCCATGCAAGCGGCGAAGACCTGGGATGAACTCTCTCCAGCCGCAGATTCAAAACCGAAAGAAGTCTTAGTTACCCTCTTAGTTTTAGGCAACCGTTGGGCTGAAGCAGTGAAGCCAGCCATTGCATTACTGCGTCAACAATCTCCTGCACAGCAAGAAAATACTTTGCTGCAATTACAAGCGCTACTTGCCAAAGCAAAAGATGAGTCAGATGCCTTACGTGCCTTTTATGAAATCGCATCGACTGTCAAAATCCCGCCTAAGGATCCTGGTCTGCTGTATACCTATGCCATGTCGGCTGAAAAATTCGGTCGCATTGATGTCATGGAAAAAACCTTGCGTGATATTTTGCGCAAAAACCCCAATGATGTGAATTCACTAAATGCCCTTGGTTACTCCTTGGCCGATCGCAATATCAAGTTACCAGAAGCCTATGCACTCATTAGCAAAGCGCATCAGCTATCTCCAAAAGATAGTTTTATTTTGGACAGTCTAGGTTGGGTGAACTTTCGACTTGGTAAAAATGCAATTGCTTTAGAGCAACTACAGCAAGCATTTGCCATAAAACCAGAAGCGGATATTGCGGCCCATACAGGTGAAGTGTTGTGGGTTATGAATCGTCATATCGAGGCAGAAGAGATGTGGCGCCAGGGACAAAAAATAGATGCTAATAATCCAACCCTCAAAGAAACTTTAAAGCGCTTAAAACCTGACTGGACTAGAGATGATCAATCATCCAAAGGCTCATGGGACGGGCGTTTTTCCGTCAAAGTGATTGGTTTAACAGAGTCGCAAAACCAAGGCGGCTCTGGCGGCTTTACCTTGACACAAGAGGCATTAAAAGATGTTTTAGAGATCCGTAATCCCATGGGTGGCTCTATAGCAAAAATTACGATTACTCCCGGTGAAGCTACGCTCGAAAGTGATGGCAAAGTTGTTACCGAAGTCGATGCAGATACCTTGGTACAAAACACTTTAGGTCTTCCATTGCCAGCGCGCGGACTGTCCAATTGGCTAAGAGGCGAAGTACGTCCCGGAAGCGAAGCAAGTATTGATAGAAATGCTAAGGGTCAAGTGAGTAAGATTAGTCAAGATGGTTGGGACTTGGTATACACCTGGAGCAATACCAACAAACTTGAAAAACTCATTATGACGCGCAGCTCAAACATCGGCTCGATTGATATTCGTCTGGTGTTTGATCGTCCGAATGATTAAGTGAAGCTGTCATTGTGAGCATTGATCATTTAACGCTTCGCTCTCCAGCTAAGCTCAATCTCTTTTTGCACATCGTTGGACGCAGGGCAGATGGTTACCATCTACTGCAATCTGTCTTTCAGATGATTGATTGGTGTGACACACTCCACTTGAAGCATATCTCTGAAAATGCAGTGCGACGAATCAATCCAATTCCCGGCGTTCCACCAGAACAAGATTTAGTAGTGCGCGCCGCAAACTTACTCAAAGATTTTTGCAAGATTGAAGCTGGGGTTGAAATTGATCTTCAAAAGGAAATTCCGATGGGAGCAGGCATGGGAGGCGGCTCCTCAGATGCAGCAAGCACTCTCATTGGTCTGAATGCACTCTGGAATCTCCGTCTTTCTAAAGAGACGCTATGTGGTCTGGGCTTACAGCTCGGGGCTGACGTCCCATTCTTCATCTTTGGTAAAAATGCTTTTGTTGAGGGTATCGGCGAGAAAATTCAGGAAATTTCCCTTGAAACCCCTGAATTTTTGGTCATATTCCCCAATCAAGGCATCGCTACCGCTAGCATTTTTCAAGACCCTGAATTGACCCGAGATCACGCTCAGATTACAATTGATGGCTTTCTTGCATCGCCGTTGTTATATCAATCGAATGATTGTCAGGCTGTAGCGGTGCGGATTTGCCCAGAAGTGAAGCAAGCTTTGAATTGGATTACCCAGGCAGTACCGGGCTCACAGCCCCGAATGTCTGGCTCTGGAAGTAGCGTTTTTGCCGTCTTAGACCCTAAGACCGACACCGCAAAACTAGAAAATCTTCTTCAAAATCTTCCTAAAGGGTGGGTAGGTCGGGTTGTTCGGGGGCTAAATAAAAATCCCGCTTACAATTTGATTTCTTCAGATTGACCTGTAGGGGAATCGCCAAGCTGGTTAAGGCACTGGATTTTGATTCCAGCATGCGAAGGTTCGAATCCTTCTTCCCCTGCCAAATACTGTAGAAACGATAAAGATAACCTTTTGACCTCACAAAACCCTTAAGACTATGTCCTCCATAAACGCAGATTTATTGACTCTTTTCACAGGCAACGCAAATCCCGTTTTGGCTGAGGCCGTAGCCAAAGAACTCAACCTTCCAATGGGAAAAGCCTTTGTTGGCAGATTCTCTGACGGTGAGATTCAGGTAGAAATTCAAGAAAACGTCCGCGGCAAAAATGTCGTGGTGATCCAATCAACCTGTGCGCCTACAAACGACAGCTTGATGGAATTAATGATCATGATTGATGCCCTAAAGCGTGCTTCTGCAAGCCGCATAACCGCAGTGATTCCTTACTTCGGCTATGCCCGTCAAGACCGTAGACCACGTTCAGCACGCGTTGCAATCTCTGCTCGTATTGTGGCCAACATGCTTCAGTCCGTTGCTGGCATTGAGCGCGTTCTGACAATGGATCTGCATGCTGATCAAATTCAGGGCTTCTTTGACATCCCCGTAGATAACATCTATGCCTCCCCAGTCCTGTTAGCTGACTTGGAAGCACAAAAAACCAAGAAAGATCTCATCATTGTTTCTCCAGATATTGGCGGTGTAGTACGCGCCCGCGCAATGGCTAAGCAATTGGGCACCGATTTGGCGATTATTGATAAACGTCGCCCTAAAGCGAACGTATCTGAAGTAATGCACCTCATTGGCGAAGTAGAAGGCCGCCATTGCGTCATCATGGATGACATCATTGATACTGGTGGAACCCTCTGTAAAGCCGCTGAAGCGCTTAAAGAGCGTGGCGCAAAGGGTGTTACTGCCTACTGTACTCACGCCGTTCTGTCAGGCGGCGCTGTTGCCCGTATCGCAGCCTCTGAATTGGATGAGTTGGTTGTTACCGATACCATCCCGCTGACCCCAGAAGCGATGAAAGTATCCAAAATTCGTCAATTGAGCGTTGCTCCCATCCTCGCTGAAACCCTTTCCCGCATTAGCAAGGGTGATTCAGTGATGTCGATGTTCGCCGAATAAGCCAAAAACCACCGTTTTACCCCGGTTTTTGGCAGTTTTGAGCCTTTTGTAGGCAAAAACATTCGTTCCCACGATATAATCAAAGGCTTTTCTGTTTGGTCGCGAACGGAAATTAACCTTAACTAGGAAATTCATCATGAAAGTAGTTGCCTTTGAAAGAAGCGTACAGGGAACGGGTGCGAGCCGCCGTCTGCGCAATTCCGGAAAAACTCCGGGAATCGTTTACGGTAGTAAAGATCCAGCCTTGGTCATCGAGTTAGACCACAACGCGTTGTTCCATGCCCTCCGCAAGGAAGCGTTCCACTCATCCATTTTGGATTTGGAAATTGGTGGCAAGACACAAAAAGTGTTGTTGCGCGATTACCAAATGCATCCATTTAAGCCATTGGTATTGCACATTGACTTCCAACGCGTATCCGCGACTGAGAAAGTTCATATGCGCGTTCCATTGCACTTCACTAATGCTGACACTTCAGCTGCTGTGAAATTGCAAGGCGCAGTAATTAGCCACATCATGACTGAGCTCGAAGTTTCTTGCTTACCAGCAGACTTGCCAGAGTTCATCGAAGTGGACTTAGCAAAGATTGAAGTTGGTCACGGTATTCACGCTAAAGATCTCGCATTGCCAAAAGGCGTTACTTTGGTATTGCATGTTGAGCAAGAAAACCCAGTGCTTGCAAACGCACGTATTCCAGCAGTTAAAGCTGCTGAGCCTACAGATGCGCCTGCTGCACCAGCAGCGGCAGCCCCTGCAGCTGAAGCACCAAAGGATAAAGCTTAATTTATTAGCTCAATCGCTTGTATTAGAAGGCCTGCGCAAGCGGGCCTTTTTTATTGCCCCAAGTTTTCATTCTTTTTTGGCGAAATACTTTTATATCTTTAAACTCTCAACATGACTAAATTAATTGTTGGCCTAGGCAACCCTGGAGATGAGCACGAAGAAGATCGGCACAATGCCGGATTCTGGTTTGTCGACGCCTTAGCAAAACAATTCAGTGCACGCTTTGAATCAGAAAAACGCTTTCATGGAAAAGTAGCTAAAGCTAAATGGGAAGGTGAAGATCTTTACCTGCTAAAGCCAAGCACCTACATGAATCTAAGTGGTCAATCCGTTGGCGCACTATGTCGCTTTCATAAAATTACGCCGGCAGATATTTTGGTAGTGCAAGATGAACTTGATCTCAAGCCTGGCACCGCTCGTTTGAAGTTAGGTGGGGGTACTGGTGGTCACAATGGTCTGAAAGATATTCAGGCACATTTAAGCACTCCAGATTATTGGCGCTTACGCCTTGGTATTGGCCATCCCAGAGATTTAGCGGGTGATGGACGCCCTATGGATGTCGCAGATTATGTTTTGCGTAGACCGCAATTGGCTGAGCAAAAACTCATTGATGCCAGCATTGAAAATGGCTTGCAAATTTTGCCGCTCTTTTTAAAGGGCGATACCCAAACAGCCATGATGGAGCTGCACTCTAAGGGCTAACTTAGTTAAGCTGCGCAGTTAAGCGGCATTCATCTTTTTGGCAGCAGTTAAAAGCTTGAACTTCACCATCAATTGGTCTTGAGTTTCAGTGTGCTCAGGATTAAATGGAATGCAGTCTACCGGGCATACCTGGCGACACTGAGGGGCATCGTAGTGACCTACGCATTCAGTGCATTTATCAGGGTTGATTTCGTAAATCTCCAAGCCCATATAAATCGCATCATTTGGACATTCTGGCTCGCACACATCGCAGTTGATGCATTCGTCTGTGATCATTAAAGCCATGGTTTACTCGCCAGTGTCACTCTTTTCACTCTTTATTCTGAGTGCCTGCTGCGATTTTTTGGACTAGCCATTTTTCTACTGATGGGAAAACAAATTTACTCACATCCCCACCCATCGAAGCAATCTCGCGCACAAAGGTGCCGGAGATGAATTGATATTGATCAGATGGAGTCAAGAACAGTGTTTCAACATCAGGAAGCAGGTAACGATTCATGCCGGCCATTTGGAACTCATATTCAAAATCAGATACTGCACGTAAACCACGCACGATCACACGGGCATGATGCTCACGAGCGAAATCCTTGAGCAGGCCAGTAAAGCCAACAACTTTGACGTTGGGGTAGTGACCAAGCACTTCCTTGGCAATATCAATACGCTCTTGCAAAGTGAAGAATGGACGCTTGCTACGACTATCGGCAACACCCACAATGAGCTCTTTAAAAATGCTCGAGGCGCGGCGCACCAAATCCTCGTGACCACGAGTAAATGGATCAAATGTTCCAGGGTATACGGCAACTGTCATAACGTTCCTAAGGCTTTATCGGCTACAGGCAAGAGTTTAGCCTCTTCCACTCCGAAATAGACAAGCTTTTACCTGTCCAGCCTCTAAGTATTTTCCACAATGCCAGTCAGGGAGCAAGGCCTCTACCCCCTCGCGTGGACGGTTAGAGGGAAATTCCACATAAATACCGCCACCTGCAGAGTCATCGCACACCCTAGCAGCCTCAATGACCGAGCGGTCCAATAAGCTTGAATCCTGAAATGGTGGATCAATAAAAATAAGGTTGCTGGAACGATCTGCCTGCTGCTTCAGAAATTCCAGGCTATCGCGTTGAAGGATTTCTACAATTCCAGTAGCGGGAGATGACTGCAAGAGCGCTAAATTAGCGCTTAAATTAGCGCAAGCCTTTTTATCTTTTTCTAGCAAGATGACTAATGCAGCGCCTCTTGAGGCAGCTTCAAAACCTAAAGCGCCAGTACCCGCAAAGAGATCAAGACAACGTAAGCCAGTTAAGTCTTGTCCCAGCCAATTAAATAGCGTCTCGCGAATACGATCCGTTGTAGGACGCAACCCTGGAAGATCCAACACTGTAAGCAAGCGGCTTCTCCAGTTGCCGCCAATAATTCGAACCTTTTTGGGTGGCTCTGTCTTTAGAGACTTACTTGCTTTATTGGGCTTATTTATTTTTTGCTCCCAACACAACAATCTTCATGCGGTCCATAGCAAGATATTTCTTGAATGCAGCATTGACCTGCTCTAAAGTAACTGCCTCAACTTGTTTAGTCCATACATCCATCGTATCGAGCGGCAAGTCATTCCACGCAATTGAAGATACGTTATCCAACAACTTGCGATTGTTATCAATACGTAGTGGATAGCCATTCACTAAATTTGCTTGAGCGGCAATAAGTTCCGCTGGAGTAGGTCCATCAGCAATAAATTGACCGATTGTTGAGCTCATCACCTCCAAGGCAAGCGAAGCCTGATCACTCTTGGTTTGCAGACCCGCTTGAAAAATGCCATTCTCTTTACCGGGGGCAAAATAACTAAACACGCTGTAAGCAAGGCCACGCTTCTCTCGCACCTCAGACATCAGGCGAGACACAAATCCGCCGCCGCCCAAAATATAGTTACCCACTAGTAAAGGGAAGTAATCAGGATTGTTGCGAGCAACTGCTGTCATCCCCATCGCAATGTGAGCTTGTTGCGCATCAAATGGAATCTGAATTTCTCGTTGCGCTAAGGGCTCTACAGGAGAGCGCTGCAACTCTGGTAATTTCGCAATAGGCTGACCCGATTGAGGAATCTGCTTTAACAAATCCTGAACAATCTCATTTGCCTGTGCACGATCTACATCACCAACAATACTCACAATCATGCGATCACCGCGATAAAACTGTTTGTGAAAACCCTTCAAATCATTTGCATTGACACTACCAACGGATTTCACTGTTGGAGAATCAGCCAAAGGATAGCTTCCATACACTGATTTTTTAAAGCGGCGCTCAAGCACAAACTCGGGTTTTGTTTCTGCTTCTAGCAAGCTCGTCATTGTTCTTTGCTTCTCACGCTCAAAAATCTTCGGATCATAAGTCGGCGCACTCAACATAGCTCCAGCCAACTGAACCGCTCTATCACGCAAGTCTTTTCTACTCAGACTACGGATACGCAAAATAGCGCGCTCTCCACCCACCGATAAGCCAATATTGGCACCTAGATCCGCGATTTCGTCGGCAATTTGGGCCTCATTTAATAAGCCCCTATTACCACGAACCCCATAATTCATCAGGGCTGCAGTCATATCGGCAAGACCACTTTTGCCGGCAGGATCATAACGGTCACCCGCATCAATGCTGACCTCGATATCCACCATGGGGAGCGCTTTAGTTTGAACTAAATAGGCTTTAGCACCCTTGTAAGAGTCTAACTTTTCGATAGGTAAGATGGCATACGCATTGCCAAGCAAACCAAAAGTCAGTAGGCAAACTGCAATGCTCTTCATGAAGGGATTCATTATTTACCCTCCTTACCTACAGATTGACGAGCTTGTGGATCCAAAACCGCAATTGTCAAACCATCATCCACCAGATATTTTTTCGCAACAGCCTGAACTTGCGCAGGAGTAATGGTTTGCATTTTCTCCAACATGTAATCAATATCCCTCCAAGAGAAGCCAGCCATTTCAGTGCTGCCAATTTCCATTGCCTGGCCAAAGATAGAATCGCGCTTGTAGATTTGCTCAGACAAAATACGGACCTTAATTCTCTTCAGCTCAGACTCTAAGATTCCTTTTTGTTTTAACTCATCAAGCGCCTTCCGAATACTTGCTTGGGCTTGGTCAACCGTTTTTCCCTTAGCCATGGTTGCGCTAATTAAAAACAACTCTGGCCCACGAGAAATCATGTCGTAACCCACACCAACATCATTCACTACTTTTTCTTGTTTAACGAGGGTGCGATTTAAGCGAGCGTTGTCATATCCGTCAAGCACTGCCGTCAAAAGCTCTAGGGCATAGGGCTCAGGGTCATCTAACTTACCAGGCTCAAGGCGTGGAGCCTTCCAAGCCATCGATAGTTGCGCACTGTCAGCAGGCGCTTTTACCTGAACCTGCTTCACCCCTTTTTGCACCGGCTCAATTTGCGGCTTGCGAACAGGCAATTCATGAGCAGCAGCTGCGCCATAATATTTTTCTACCAAGCTCAACACTTTTTTGGAATCTACATCGCCAGTAATAACCACAGTTGCATTGTTGGGTGCATACCAACTGCGATACCAATCCCGTGCATCAGCTGCCTTCATATTCTGCAGGTCATTCATCCAGCCAATAATTGGATGACGATATGGAGAACTCATATAGGCAGTTGCCATCAATGACTCATTGAGCAAACTGCTTGGATTGTCTTCAGTGCGTAAACGACGCTCTTCCATGATGACTTGAATTTCTTTTAAGAACTCCGCATCGTCAAAATTGAGCTTCGACATACGATCTGCCTCAAGCTTAATGACATCTTCTAATTTAGATTTTTCAACCTGTTGAAAGTAAGCGGTGTAATCGCGCGAGGTAAATGCGTTTTCGCGCCCACCCACAGCAGCCACTAAGCGAGAAAATTCGCCTGCCTTCACCTTGTCAGTGCCTTTGAACATCATGTGCTCCAGCACATGCGCAACGCCAGTCTTGCCGTTGACTTCATCTATTGATCCAGCTCGATACCAGACCATATGCGCTACCGTTGGAGCACGATGATCTTCTCTCACAATCAGTTTCAGGCCATTGTTTAACTGATATTCATGCGTATCTGCTGATTGGGCGCTAACAGCCCAAGCAATTTGAGCAAACAGGATGAATAAAAAGGAATTTCGAAGTAAATTGGAAAGCATCTGCTAAATCACCATACCCCAAGAATTAAATTGATAAGATGCATGTTTTAAATTGTATCGATTATGTTCGGCTTACGTAAAACCCTCGGATCTCTTTTCAAATCAAGCAAGGTTGATGAATCTTGGTTTGAAACTTTAGAAGAATCACTCATTCAAAGTGATGTGGGTCTACCTACGACTGAACAACTCATCAGCAAACTACGTAAAGCAGCAAAATCCGAAAAAGCTTCTAGCCCAGAGGAGTTGCAAGCGCTTCTTATTCAAGAAGTCAGCACATTGCTAACGGCTATTGAGCCCTCACCAAATCCACTGTTTACAAGTAATAAGCCTAACACTCCAGAGGTATGGTTAGTTGTAGGGGTAAATGGCGCTGGCAAGACAACGACTATTGGCAAACTCTGCCGACTCTTTCAGTCACAAGGAAAATCCGTGCTCTTAGCTGCTGGCGACACCTTTAGAGCTGCTGCACGCAACCAGTTGCAAGAATGGGGTGGACGCAACCAGGTTGACGTCATTACCCAAGAGGGAGGTGATGCAGCAGCTGTGGCGCACGATGCGATTCATGCTGCGATCTCTCGCAAGAATGACATTCTGATTATTGACACTGCTGGTCGTCTGGCTACCCAGGACAACCTGATGGAAGAGCTCAAGAAAGTGAAGCGCGTCATCGGTAAAGCACTTCCTGGGGCACCGCACCACACCCTGCTCGTTTTGGATGGCAATACTGGGCAAAATGGCTTGAGCCAGGTAAAGGCCTTTCATGCTGCTCTAGGCCTTACAGGAATCATTGTGACTAAGCTGGATGGGACTGCTAAAGGCGGTGTTATCTGCGCCTTGGCCCAAACCCTACAAGACGGCCCAAAACCAGCTGTTTTAGCCCTAGGCAAGGGTGAAGGAATTGATGATTTAGCCCCCTTCACAGCAGGGCAATATTCATCCGAATTATTCAATTAAATCAGTAGCTTACAGAGCTCATAAACCATTAGCACTCTCTTGACAAGAGTGCTAAAATAGACCTCTATTAACACCTCATATTTATAAGAAAAAATGGTTCAAAAGAAATCCGACAAACCGAATTTGCAAACGCTGCCAGTCGCGCAGACTGCGGCGGCGTCTGCATTTCCAATGCTGCCAACTCTTGGGGTTGGCACTCTCGATTCATACATTGCCTACGTTAATCGCGTACCGATGCTTAGCGCTGCAGAAGAGTTGCATCTTGCGCAGGAATTTCGTCGCACAGAAAATGTAGATGCCGCTAAAACTTTAGTGCTCTCACATTTGCGTTTGGTGGTATCTGTTGCGCGCCAGTATCTTGGCTACGGTATTCCACATGCTGACTTGATTCAAGAAGGCAATATCGGCTTGATGAAAGCGGTTAAACGCTATGATCCAAACAATGGTGCGCGTTTAGTGTCTTATGCAATCCATTGGATCAAAGCAGAGATTCATGAGTACATTCTCAAGAATTGGCGTTTGGTCAAAACTGCAACAACTAAAGCACAACGCAAGCTGTTTTTTAACTTGCGTAGCAACAAACCGACTTTGAGCGCACTAACTCCAAGCGAAGTAGATGCCTTGGCTAAAGCACTTGATGTCAAAGGTTCTGATGTCAAAGAAATGGAAATGCGTCTTGCTGGTGGTGATGTTGCGCTTGAAGGCGATGATAGCGATGATGAGTCCGCTTATGCACCCATCCAATGGCTAGCAGACAGCTCTCAAGAGCCTACTGCGCGCATTGCCAGTGCTGAGGCTGATGCCATGCAAGGCCCCAAGCTAGATCAGGCCCTGATGGCCTTAGATGAGCGCAGCCGCAATATTGTGCAATCCCGTTGGTTAGCAATGGATGCTGAAGGTAATGGCACGAAGACATTGCATGACCTTGCTGATGAATACGGCATCTCTGCGGAACGTGTTCGCCAAATTGAAACTGCCGCCCTCAAAAAAATGCGTGGACTACTCCAGGCAGCCTAAATAAAAAAGGGTTCGATTAAGAACCCTTTTCATTTTTTACTTCAGTAGTTCTTTCAAGTCATGCGCCAAGGTCTCTGGACCTTGAGCATGTTTGATATACAAACGTAAGCGACCCTCAGGATCAAATGCATAGCTACCCGCTGTGTGATCCATTGTGTAAGAGCCTGGCTTAGTTCCTGGCACTTTCTTGTAATAAATCTTAAAGTCTTTGGTGACCTTCTCTAAAGATGCCTCATCCGCAGGGCGTAGACCCAAGAAACGTGGATCAAATGCGGGAACATACTGCTTGAGAATCTCTGCAGTGTCTCGCTCAGGATCTACTGTTACAAAAAGTACTTGCACCTTATCTGACTGGGGTCCGAGCAGAGTCATCACTTGCTGCATTTCTGTCAAGGTCGTTGGGCAAACGTCTGGGCACTGGGTGTAGCCAAAGAACATCACCACCACTTTGCCCTTAAAGTCTGCCAAGGTTCTCACCTTGCCATCAGGATCTACCAAACTAAAGTCCTTACCAAAGGCTGTGCTGCCAGTGATATCAATATTTTTGAATTCTGGCTTTGGGCTACAAGCAGTCAATACAAAACAGAGGATTGCTAAACAGCAAAGGCGCAGAAAATTCATATTGATCTTAGAGGAAATAATGGTCTATCAAGAGTGCCGCAAAGAGTAGCGAAAGATAGGTAATCGAAAAGCGGAATGTCTTTTTGGCCAAGGCATCGCTGTATGACATAAATAGCGCAACTACATAGGCCAAGAACATTAAACCCAGAATGATTGCCGACACTAAATAAATAATACCGCTCATGCCGTAGATATAAGGCAGCATAGTTGCGGCAATTAATATCAAGGCATAAAGCACCATATTGAGTAACGTAAAGCGCTCTCCATGAGTCACCGGTAGCATCGGTAAGCCTGATTGAGCATAATCATCGCGACGATATAAGGCTAAAGCCCAAAAATGCGGAGGGGTCCATACAAAAATAATCAGAACTAAAAGCCAAGCTTCTGCAGAAAGCGTATTTGTCACCGCCGCCCAACCAAGCGCTGGTGGCATTGCGCCTGATAAGCCACCAATCACAATGTTTTGTGGTGTTGCGGGCTTGAGCAACCAGGTATAGATCACTGCATAACCAACGAAAGTAGCAAGCGTTAGCCACATCGTTAAGGGGTTACAGAAATTCCACAAAATAATCATTCCGAGTGAACCTAGAACGATTGAGAAAATGATAATGTGAAAAGGGGTGACTTCACCCGTTGCAGAGGGACGCCAAGCAGTGCGCTTCATCTTGGCATCAACAGCTTGCTCAATTAAACAGTTCACCGCAAATGCAGCGCCTGCCAAAAGCCAGATACCAACAATTCCGCCAAAGAGTACCGGATAAGGGACCATCCCCGGTGTCGCCAAGAACATGCCGATGACCGCACAAAATACGGCGAGCTGAGTCACTCTAGGTTTGGTTAAAACCCAATATTGACGCCATCGCGGCATAGCGACAGGTGCGCTTGTTTTAGAGTCACTCATATTTACGCCATCTTCTTTTGAATGAAAGACTGCCAAGAAGTCCAATAACTCATTCTGACCAAACAGAATACCAAAGCAGCAGAGCCAGCGGTATGTAATAGGGCTGCAAATAAGGGCCACTGAAACACCACATTAGAAATGCCCGTGATTACCTGCAACAGCAGCACAAGCAACAAAAGCTTTGCCACCTGGCCAAGACCCGCAAGAACTGGGGTTGCGAGCTTAAGAGCCCTCCAACCCAGAGTTCCAAGCACTACCAATACCAATAATGCAAATAGCCGATGCGCCCAATGAATGGTTTGCAAGGCAACCGGGGAAATGAACTCACCCTGTGCATTTAAGCCGAGCTGACGCCAAAGCGTAAAGCCTTCACGCCAATTTGTCTCGGGCCATGCACTACCTAAGCAAGTTGGAAAATCAGGGCAGGCTAGTACAGCGTAATTTGTACTCACCCAAGCCCCCAAGAAAATTTGAGTAAATAAAACGATGAAAGAGAGGGTAAGCAGTTGTGCTGAAACTGGGCGAATCCGAATAGTGCGAACGGAGGAATATTTTTGTTCCCATGACTGCTGTGCGTAGGCTGTTAAACAAGCTAACAAGACTAAGGCCAACATCAAATGAATCGTAACGATGATTGGCTGTAACTTTAAGGTGACGGTCCAAGCACCAAATGCGCCTTGTACACAGACTAACAACAGTAGGCCCAAGCTGCCAAACAGCGGGGCTTTTCCTAAAGACTTCAACTTAGAAAATGCAATGGACACTTGCACCAAAATTAAAGCGCCCACAGTCATGGCTAAGTAGCGATGAATCATTTCGATCCAGGCCTTGATTACCGTCACGGGCCCTGTAGGCAAGGCGCTCTCAGCTTGTTGAATATCGCTCAGCGCATGAAAGGGATTGGAAGTTCCGTAGCATCCAGGCCAATCGGGGCAGCCTAATCCAGAATCTGTGAGGCGTGTAAATGCACCAAACACAATCAGATCAAACGTCATGAAGACCAGTACCCAATTGAGTTTTTGGAAAAAGCTATAGCCTGACTTTCTCCAAAGATACAGTAGTGGCAAGCCAGCAAAAATAATGGCAATTGCTGCTAACTCCATAAATAAAATCAAACTTGGCATTACAAATTTTCGCCCTTGTGATTTAACTTCAGGAGTTTTTCCAAATCTTTTTTCATGCTCCCAAATTCTTTAGGAGAATTTGTTACAGGGAAATACATCATCTTTGCAGGGGTAGGATCCATTAGTTGAATCTGTTGACCCGCACCTTCTTTATTTAACCAAGCCTCAAATTCAGCCTTAGCCTTAGGATCTGCCGGAAGCCCCACTATCTTCAGGCCAGCCGCTTTCTCATCGTAAACCTTAATCACTTCAGGATCGACAGGCTTGCCATCGGTATTGACCCAAATGAGTTGCAGGCGCCCACTTTCTCTACCCATGGCAACCTTTGTCTGACGCATCAGAAATAGGGCCTCAATACATTTCTCATCCTTAATTTGGCACTCACCCGCTGGACGAGCAATCAACAAAGTCCACTTCCCTTTTGTCGGCACCTCAAGCCATGCGGTATCAAAGTCTTGCGCTGGATAAACTAGTGTTCCAAGATTGGTTTTACCGCCGGCAGGCTTAATAACGTAATAAGCAAAATAGGATGCAATCACTGGTGAAGCACAGGCCAGTAACAACAACAGCATCTGAATGCGGCCACGACGAGTGCGCGCGTTGATGGCTGCAGAATCTAACTGTGATGCCGGAATTAACAACTCTTTATCACTCACTCTTGATCCCCTCGATGCCCATTGCCAAAACCTTGACGTTTATATTGCCGTAAACCACTGATTAACCAAAATACAAATCCAGTAAAAGCCAAGGCAAACCACTGGAATGCATAAGCATAATGGCGATCGACTCCGCTTGTCAGGGGCGCCCAATCACGCAGCAAGCCATCATCGGCACCAACCTCAAGCTCACGTAAGATAAAGGGGGCTTGACTCCAGCCATGTAGCTTGGCCTGGACCATTAAATCAAAATTTTGCTCAATTCTTGGCTTGCCCTCGTAGGCAGAAATCTTGCTACCACCCAACTCATAAACTTTGCCAGGATGAGCAAAAACGATACCCTCAATGCTGACTACCTTGTTTGGAGTTTGGACTATCGGCAGAGTTTCGCGATTTTCATTATTACGTGGCGCCCAGCCGCGGTTTACCCAGAGGACCTCATCCTTACCTTCGAGTCTTAAAGGCATCATGAGGTAGAAACCTGACTGTGAACTAGTGCTGCCACTTGGGGGAATAGGTCTTGGCCTGTTATCCAGCCATACAGCTGCTTCAGGAATATATTGCCCACGCGCATTCATACGACGCTCATTCGCCTCCTCTAGGGTCCAGGGACCTTGATTGGCATTCAAGACGGGCATTTGTTGTCTAGCTTGTAAATTTGCCGCTAAGGCAATTTTGGTCTCGGCTCTACCTAGCTGCCAAATACCAGCACCACAGCCAATTGCAATGACTAGCAAGGCTGATACAGTAGCAACTGTGCGCTTAGCAATGAGGGCAGTAAAAAGACTAATCAAGAGATTTATAAATAAGGATTTGAGATGAAGTGGCTTATTCCGATTGTCCTACTAATGATTGTTTTTAGCTTAGGATCAGCCTTGTATTACATGATGAAAGACAGGGGTAATAGTTCGCGAATGGTTCACTCGCTCATGCTACGTATTGGCCTATCTGTCGCCTTGTTTTTGGGAATTCTCGTTGCCCACTACTTTGGCCTAATTGAGGCCACTGGAATTAAGGTAGGCACCAATTAAATGGTGTCTTAATAAGCAAGCACTTAAAAACAAATCGGGGCTTTCGGCCCCGATTTTTATTCTTACTTACATCCAGTAAACAGCGATGTACAGACCCAGCCAGACTACGTCAACAAAGTGCCAATACCAAGCGGCGCCTTCAAAAGCAAAGTGGTGCTTAGAAGTAAAGTCCCCGCGAATCATACGGCGCAAGACAATTGCCAACATCGTGCCACCAAGGAACACGTGGAAGCCGTGGAAGCCGGTCAACATGAAGAAAGTAGAGCCGTAGATACCTGATGTTAATTTCAGGTTGAGCTCATGGTATGCATGGTAGTACTCATATACCTGGAAGCCCAAGAAGACGATGCCCAAACCAACTGTTGCAGCTAAGCCAATAATGGCTTTTTTCATGTGGTTTTCTACTAATGCATGGTGAGCAATCGTAATAGTCACACCAGAACTCAATAGCAACAATGTGTTGATGGTTGGAATTGGCCATGGACCCATGGTGGTGAATTTTTCAACCAAACCAGCAGGACCATCATTTGGCCAAACAGCCTGGAAATTAGGCCAAAGCAATTTGCTTTCTACATCGCCCATCCAAGGCATCGCAATATTGCGCGCATAGAAGAGGGCCGCAAAGAAAGCGCCGAAGAACATAATTTCGGAGAAGATGAACCAGGCCATTGACCAGCGATAAGAGATGTCTACGTTGATACCGTTCTTGCCGGCATTGGACTCTGCAATCGTGTCACCGAACCAGTTATAAAGAACAAAGATCACCCAGGCCACACCAGTAAGGGTTAATGGACCACCCCAAGAAGCGTGGTTAACCCAGCCAGATATACCGAAACCAAAGGCGATCAAGCCTAGTGCCGCCATGGCTGGATGCCTAGATAGTCCAGGGACGAAATAGTATGGGGTTGAATTGGATGACATCTTATTCTCTCTATTCAATCAAAAAATAATCAATGGGACACAACTACTTTCACTATCAATAGCAGGACGCCCATAAAAATCAAGGCACCAACAACTCCGGCAATGATAATGTGTACAAAACTCAATGAAGCAACATCTTCCTGCAAACCTGATTTCTTACGCACTCCCAGAAAACCCCACATCACGGCTTTCATAGACTGCATAAAACTACTCTTCTTTTTCAAGAAGCAACCCTTGATTTAGGAGCGGGAGGCGTACCACCCAAACCTAACTCAAAAAAGGTGTAAGACAACGTAATGGTTTTCACATCATCCGGCAAGCCTGCATCAATCACAAAGACTACCGGCATCTTTTTTGTTTCATTTGCTGCTAGCGTTTGTTCCTGAAAACAAAAACACTCTAATTTCGTAAAAAACTCTGTTGCACTCTTAGGCGCATAACTTGGTATTGCTTGTGCCCGAACTGAACGATTCAAATTGTTTGTTACCTCATAAACAATCTCAGTCATCTCGCCAGGATGCACTTCTAAAAAATTCTTCACTGGCTTAAAAGTGAATGGTCCACGACTATTCGAGTCAAACTCAATAGTTACAGTACGAGCATAGTTAACCTGAGTGTTACCAACCTTATTGGGGCTGATGGCTCTGACACCGTAATCATTCTTGCTCGTTACAACATTAATTCCAGTTACCTCACACAAGGCCTTGTACATCGGAACCAAGGCATAACCAAAACCAAACATCATCACTGAAGCAATGAGCAGCTTCAATAAGATTTGGCGGTTTGCAGAATAAGTAACTGTCATATTGGCAAAACGGGATTAACCCATGAAGCTCCACTTCATCACAATGCCGATAAAGAAAACTGCGGCAATGCTCAAAAGAATCAGCCCTAAGCGGCGATTATTCGCAGCCTGGGCTTGTTTAAGAGACGTATTAAATTCCTGCTTCACGCATTTGCTCTGCGCTAGGCGGAGTTTCAAAAGTGTGATGTGGCGCTGGTGAAGGTACTGTCCACTCTAGACCCTTAGCACCATCCCAAGGCTTAGCTGGAGCCTTCTCACCGTTACCACGATAAGCAGGCAATGCTACGCAGAACAAGAAATACACTTGCGATAATCCAAAGCCTAGAGCGCCGATTGAAGCAATTAAATTGAAATCAGCAAACTGAGTAGGGTAGTCAGCATAGCGACGTGGCATACCAGCTAGACCCAAGAAATGCATTGGGAAGAAGGTAATGTTGAAGAAAATCATGGAGGTCCAAAAGTGGATCTTGCCGCGAGTTTCACTAGCCATACGACCAGTCCACTTAGGACACCAGTAGTAGAAGCCGGCAAACATTGCAAATAATGAGCCCGCTACCAACACATAGTGGAAGTGCGCTACAACGTAGTAGGTATCTTGCAGGCCAATATCAATTGGCGCCATTGCCAAGATCAAACCAGTAAAGCCGCCCATCGTAAACACGAAGATAAAGCCAATAGCCCACAACATTGGAGTTTCAAAGGTCATTGAACCTTTCCACATTGTTGCAACCCAGTTAAAAATCTTCACGCCTGTTGGTACAGCAATCAACATCGTTGCGTACATAAAGAACAATTGGCCTGTTACTGGCATACCTGTTGCAAACATATGGTGAGCCCAAACAATGAATGACAAGATCGCGATAGACGATGTTGCATAAACCATGGAGCTGTAACCAAATAAAGTTTTTCTGGAGAAAGCTGGAACGATTTCACTCACGATTCCGAATGCAGGAAGAATCATGATGTAAACCTCTGGGTGACCGAAGAACCAGAAAATATGCTGGAACATGATCGGGTCGCCACCACCAACAGCAGAGAAGAAAGAGGTACCAAAGTGACGGTCAGTCAACACCATCGTAATTGCGCCAGCCAATACAGGCATCACAGCAATCAATAAATAAGCAGTAATCAACCAAGTCCAGCAGAACATTGGCATCTTCATCAAGGTCATGCCAGGAGCACGCATGTTCAAAATGGTCACGATGATGTTAATCGAACCCATGATGGATGAGGCACCCAATAAATGGAGAGCAAAAATAGCCATGTCCATGCCAGGCCCCATTTGTGAGGTCAATGGAGCATAGATAGTCCAACCACCTGCTGGAGCGCCACCAGGAACTAGGAATGAGCTCAACAACAAGGTTGCAGCCACTGGCAGAATCCAGAAGCTAAAGTTGTTCATACGAGCAAATGCCATATCAGATGCGCCGATTTGCAAAGGCACCATCCAGTTAGCAAAGCCTACGAATGCCGGCATGATCGCGCCGAACACCATCACCAAACCGTGCATGGTTGTCAGCTGATTAAAGAACTCAGGACGGAAGAACTGCAAGCCTGGTTGGAATAATTCCAAACGAATTCCCAAGGCCATCGTGCCACCAGCTAACAAGCTAATGAATGAGAAGATCAAATACATCGTGCCAATGTCTTTGTGGTTGGTTGCAAACAACCAACGACGCCAGCCATGTGGCATGTGATCATCATGCGCGTGATCGTGTGCGTGATCGTGATCGTGGGTAGTAGAGACTGTGCTCATGAATTACTCCGGTTTCGTTTTATCTGTATTAGTTAATCTGAATTAATTAGCGGCTCGTGCAGTAACAATATCTTGGGTCTGAATTACTTCACCCGTTTTATTGCCCCATGAGTTACGTGTGTAAGTCATCACCGCAGCGATATCGCCATCAGAAATTACACCAGCCCACTTCGGCATCGCGCCCTTACCATTAATAAGGATGTTGTATTGGCCAGCTTTAGGTCCGTTAACAACTTTGCTGCCGTCCAATGCTGGGAATGCACCCGCACCTTTACCGTTAGGTTGATGGCAAGCAGCACAGTTCGCTGCATATACTTTGGCGCCACGCTCTTTTTGCTCGTCCAAGGTGTAAACCTTAGAAGGGTCATCACCACCGGCACCCATCGCTTGTTTCTTCTCAGCAACCCACTTGGTGTAGTCCTCTTGTGAAACCACACGGACAACGATAGGCATAAAGGCATGCTCTGCGCCACAAAGCTCAGAACACTGACCACGGAAAGTACCAATCTTGTCTGCTCTAAACCAAGTATCGCGAACAAAGCCTGGGATCGCATCTTGCTTTACGCCAAAGGCTGGAATAGTCCAAGCGTGAATGACGTCATTAGCAGTAGTGATCAAACGAATTTTTTTGCCAACAGGGACAACCATTTCGTTGTCCACTTCCATCAAATAGGTGTTTGATTTAGGTGCTAAGTTATTGATGGCTTCACGGGAAGTAGCCAAAGTGGATAAGAAGCTAATGCCCTCACCTTCACCTTTGATGTAGTCGTAACCCCACTTCCACTGATAACCAGTAGTTTTAATAGTGATGTCAGAGTTGGTAGTGTCTTTCATCGCCACAACCGTTTTCGTTGCAGGCAATGCCATACCGATAACGATAAGCAACGGAATCACTGTCCAAATAATTTCAACCGTTGTACTCTCGTGGAAAGAGGCTGATTTATGACCTAATGATTTACGGTGCTTCAAAATGGAATAAAACATCACTCCAAAAACGCCCACAAAAATCAATGCGCAAATGACCAACATCATCCAGTGCAACCAATGGATCTCCTGCATGATTTTGGTAGCAGCTGGCGCAAAATTCAGCTGATTGACAGCTGGGCCACCAGGCATATTCTCTGCTGCATGAGCAAAAGCAGTGCCAAAAGCAACTGCGAAATAGAGCGAAGCCCTAGTGACTTTTCCAAATAAATTCATCTTATTCTCTGTTTATTGTCGTGAGCAAAGCAGCAAAAATGCCACAAAATGCCCAAAAAACGGTCTCAAGCCAATACATCCTGCCGTGATTATAGGGTTAATTAGACACAACAACAAACCGGGATAACCCAGTCTGATCCAATCTTCGTCAAGGTTAAAATGATAGTAAGCACTTACACTTAAGCAGAATCTGACCTAGTCTTGCGCCCAATTTGATTTGGATCAATGTAAGCGATGTTGTCCCTTGCCTTTGCGAGGCGCTTTCCGAGTGCCCACGCGTGCCCATAAACCACTTCTAAGGTCAGTTTTTGTGGCAAAACACTCAATTGAGAGATTGCAAGAGGGTCTGAATCCATCAAATTCAAAGCGGCAACATCATCAAGCAATAACTCAGACTTCTCATAGTCCAACGTCAAGTACTCCATGTCCATTACCGGATCAGAAAAACGCTCCCCAAGCAAAGCATCTCCCATATCGTGCATATCCCAAGGACTCAATAAGTTTTTCAGCTTTAATTCCGGAACATCTAGCGAGCGAAGCTCTTTTCCAGTATCAGGACCCAAATAGCTAAACGTGATTAATCCACCCTCGCGCAACACACGCCAACACTCTTGAATGAAGTGCTTTGGGTCTGCTAGATCCTGCAATAAAAGATTGCTGAACACTAAATCAACAGAATTGTCAGGAATATCAAATCTTCCGGATGAGGTGTAGCCTGCCAAAGGACTGGAGTTGCTAGCAAATAGAGAACGCCAATTGCTCACAGCTTTAGCGCGCCACATTTGAAATCCAGAAACGCCCGCTTCGGTAATACTCAGAGTGCGCGCTTTTGGAAAGCGCTTAGCGAGCATTTCTAAATGCTTGCCAGCAAAATCTGGCACGATCAGGATATCTTTTACATCGAGCTTAACGATGTCTAATTTCTGCAGCATACGATCTGCAATTTCGTCTTGTAACCATCTGATTGGCTGGGTCATTGGCTCAGTATACTCAGCGCCCCATGCGATTTCCAGAGAACATTTTTCAGACCATTTGCGAACAGCTTTTACCAACAGCCTGCATTAGCTGTCAGAACTTTCAAAGATCATCTTTATGCAATTGCTGTCTAAATAAATTGCGTGATGAGAGCCTGCTGAACTATCAATGCTGTCAACAATGCGGTATTAATCTGCAAGCACCAGAAGTAGCCAATCAAATATGCGCATCCTGTCAAAACATAAAGCCATACTTTGATGAAACCTATTGCTTGGATCGCTATGACGGCTTGCTACAAAATCCACTTCATGAATTGAAGTATCAGAAGCGCATTGCATTTGCGAACGCCCTTAGCAATACTTGGAACTTACTTCTGAGCAAAGAGCTTGAAGATATTCCAGCGCATTACCTACTTCCAGTACCACTCAGCATTCAAAAACTAGCACAGCGTGGCTTTAATCAAAGCTGGGAAATTGCCAAACGCATTCACTGCAGAAAGCATATTCAGAAATCCCCATATGTACTTCGACGTCACCATTACTCAGAGCATCAAGCTGGCAGCTCCCTGAGCAATCGTCACTTAGCCATTCAGGGAATGTTTTATGTTGAACAGCACGACATTCATCGGCTTCAAGACAAGACCGTCATCGTATTTGATGATGTAATGACTAGCGGTGCAACTCTTAATGAAATTGCGCGCATTCTGAAGGACAATGGCGTATCTCGCGTAATCAACTGGGTACTACTCAGAGCTGCGCGGCCAATCTAAAAAATGTCATATGTTTAATATTGTTTTATTCGAACCAGAAATACCGCCCAATACTGGCAACATTATTCGCTTATGCGCCAACACTGGCGCAAAGCTGCATTTAATTGAGCCACTTGGATTTCCAATGGAAGATGCCAAGTTGCGCAGAGCGGGCCTGGACTATCACGAGTTTGCATCAATAAAAGTTCACAAAAATTGGGCGCAATTTTTAAAAGATGAGCAACCGGATCTCCAGCATCTCTTTGCATTAACTACTAAGGGCTCAGGAAAGTTTCATGAAGGCAAATATTCGCCTGATGATTACTTTGTGTTTGGCTCTGAGACTAAAGGCATTACGGATGAGGTCCGAGACTCTATTCCGACTGAAAATCGCATGCGACTGGCGATGCAAGATAGTAGTCGTAGCTTGAATTTATCCAATACTGTAGCGATTGTTGTCTATGAAGCTTGGCGCCAGAATGGCCTTGTAGGTGGTCAGTAATAAACTGACCTAGATGCTGTAATTACGATTCGATTTTAGGATCGCGACCCATCAGTTTTTTAACGGCATCCTGTGGCTTTAGTTTTCCAGATAGCACTTCACCCATCATGGCGGTAATCGGCATCTCAACACCTAAACGTTTTGCCAAATCTCCAACGGCGCCGGCACATAGCACCCCCTCAGCAACATGACCCAAGCTTGCAAGAATCTGCGGTAAGGATTTGCCGGCGGCAAGCTCAAGACCGACGCGACGATTGCGAGAAAGGTCGCCAGTAGCAGTCAAGATTAAATCCCCAACACCAGTTAAGCCCATGCAAGTTTCAGATTTACCACCCGCAGCCTTCACTAGGCGCATCATCTCTGCTAAACCACGCGTGAGCACAGCAGCACGGGCGTTCAGACCTAAATCGAGCCCATCACCAATACCTGCTGCGATAGCTAAGACATTTTTAATGGCGCCGCCTAGCTCTACACCAATCAAATCATCAGTTGAGTAGATGCGCATATTGCCATGGTGAAAAGCAGTCTGAACCGTCTCACAAAGTTTTGTAGATTTACTCGCCACTGTTAAAGCGCAAGGCATGCCCGCACCAACCTCACGCGCAAAGCTTGGACCTGATAAAGCGCCATATGAATGCGCAATTCCATGCGAATGAATTTTGCTTTCGCGTTCCACAACCTGGTGTGGCAATAAAGCAGTATCTGGCTCAAGACCCTTACAGAGCCAAATAATATTGAGCGGGTGCTCCGCAACTTTTAACGTTTGAGCGACGGTTTCTGAAAGCCCTGACATTGGCGTAGCAATAACCAACAAGTCATCACTAGAAAGTCTTTTAACTGCTGCAGAAAAATCACCCTCAAAACTGAGGCTATCAGGTAATTTAACGCCCGAAAGATAGGTGCAGTTTTCACCACTCTCTTGAATATCTTTTAGCTGTTGTTTGCTACGAGACCACAAACAAACATCACCCCCTTGAAGATGGCGAGCGGCCTGTGCCGCCATCGCCGTTCCCCAGGCACCAGCACCAAGCAGTGTCACTTTCATGATCTGTGGGCTCGCTTATTGAGATCTTAGTGAGGCTTACTCTCAGCAGCTGCGCCATCCTTAGCAGCAGCTTCTTGTTGAGCCTGCATCAAACGATGCTCGTACATGCCGTGGAAATTAATCTCATTCAAGTGAATTGGCTGGAAGCCTGCACGACTAATAATATCGGCAATATTTGAGCGCAGATATGGGTACAAAATTGTTGGGCATGCAATACCAAGCATTGGGTCAATTTGCTCAACAGGAATATTGCTGAACTCAAAAATACCCGCTTGCTTTGCTTCAACCAAGAACAATACTTTTGCATCAACCTTAGCAGTCACAGTAGAGCTCAAAGCGACCTCGAAGATACCTTCGCCTAAGGGAGCAACGGCAATATCAATCTCAACCTGTACTTGCGGCTCGGACGCTACCAATAAAATCTGCGGTGCATTTGGTTGCTCAAGTGATACGTCTTTTAAATAAATACGTTGAATACGAAACCCAGGTTCTTTAGATTGTTCGGCGCTTGCTTCTGGGGCAGAAGTTTGTTCAGTCATTGCTAACTTTCTTTAAATATTGAATCTATTAAGTCTAAAAAATATTAGGCCAATAAAGGATCTAGCTTGCCAGCGCGATCCAATGCTACCAAGTCGTCATAGCCACCCACATGGATGTCACCGATATAAATTTGCGGAACCGTACGGCGGCCAGTGCGCGTCATCATCGCTTCGCGTTGCGCTGGATCACGATCAATCAAAATCTTGTCTAAATTGGCGACACCTTTTTTGAGCAATAGCTTTTCAGCCATGACGCAATATGGGCAAACCTGGGTGCTATACATCGTTACTGAAGGCATCAATTTCTCCTTACTTCACCAAAGGCAGGGCTGCAGCTTTCCAAGCCTGTACACCACCGTCTAATGCACCCACTTCAGCAAAGCCCAACTTTTGAGCCTCGGCAACCAGCTTGCGTGACTGAGTACCTGTGTCGCAAACTAAGACTACTGGGTGCTTACGGTCTAATTTAAGCTTTTCAATCGAAGCACTAAAGCCAGCAGCATTTACGAATTTGGCTCCCGGCAGATGACCTGATTTGAAATCATCCTCCGATCGCAAATCCAGGACGTGGGCTTTGCGACGATTAATCCAAATCGTTGCTTCGGTAGGCGACAAGCCTTTTCCGCCAATAAGCGTAGATAATGTGGGTAGGAAAAGCGCTATGCCTGAAACCAATAGGAGGGCAATAAGCGCTAAATTATCAATTTGCGTGAGAAAGTTCATCACCGGATTATAGAATGGCTCTATGAAACAACTTGTCCTTATTCGTCATGGCGAATCCGCCTGGAACCTTGAAAACCGCTTCACTGGCTGGGCGGACGTTGACTTAACCCCAAAAGGTGCAGAACAAGCCCTTGTAGCAGGTGAAAGCCTCAAAAAAGCAGGTTATGAATTTGATATCGCCTACACCTCTGTTTTAAGGCGCGCTATTCGTACACTCTGGCATGTTCAAGACTCCATGGATTTGATGTGGCTTCCTGTAGTCCATAGCTGGCGTCTCAATGAACGTCATTATGGTGCGCTTACTGGACTCAACAAAGCAGAAACAGCAACAAAGTATGGTGATGAACAAGTACATATCTGGCGTCGTTCTTATGACGTTCGTCCGCCTTTACTAGAAAATGATGATGAGCGTAACCCTAAGAATGATCCACGCTACTCAAAACTCAATACGTCCGATATCCCGCTTGGTGAATGCCTTAAAGATAACGTTGAGCGAGTATTGCCGTTGTGGAATGAATCTATTGCTCCCGCACTGAAGGCTGGCAAACGTGTTTTGTTAGTTGCTCATGGCAATAGCATTCGCTCATTAATTAAGTATTTGGATCAAATGTCTGACGAGGCCATCATGGAAGTAAACGTGCCCAATGGTGTGCCTCTTGTTTATGAGTTAGATGACAACCTCAAACCTATTCAACACTTCTACTTGGATTAAAGCAAAAGAGATATGCGCCAATTTCTAAAGAATTTCGCCCTGATAGCTGTTGGTCTCATTGCCGGAGTGGCAGCTACGATTCAGCTCTCAGCGACCGCCCAGCAAGGCGCCCAGCTCCCCTTGGATGAGCTGCGCACACTCTCCAATGTATTTGCACAAATTAAGCGTGAATATGTTGAGCCTATTGAAGACAAGCAATTGCTGACAGATGCCGTAAAAGGAATGGTGAGCAGTCTTGATCCTCACTCCACCTTCTTAGATAAAAAAGATTTTGCAGAAATGCAAGAGATGACTTCTGGAAAATTTGCTGGTCTCGGAATCGAGATTACTTCTGAAGATGGTGTCGTAAAAGTATTAAATCCAATCGAAGATAGTCCTGCAGCGCGTGCAGGTCTTCAGGCAGGAGATTTAATTACTCGCCTTGATGACAAACCCGTACGCGGTATGTCGCTGGATAAAGCAGTGCGCACTATGCGTGGGACTCCCGGAACCAAGATTACATTGACGGTATTTCGCAAGAGTGAAGAGCGCAGCTTTCCAGTAACGATTACTCGTGCAGAAATTAAAGTTCAATCCGTTAAAACTAAAATTCTCGATAACGATATTGCTTGGGTGAGAATCACCAGCTTTCAAGAGCGCACCGTTCCGGATCTTGCTAAAAAGCTAACTGATATTGCCAACCAAGATCCAAAGCTCAAAGGCATCATTTTGGATCTCCGCAACAATGGTGGTGGCCTGTTACAAGGCGCCGTAGGAGTAGCGGCTGCATTCTTGCCTGCTGATGCAATCATTGTGTCCACCAAGGGTCAATCCCCTGACTCAAAGCAGGTATTTAATGCCACGCCAGCAATGTACCGCCTAAATGAATCTGGCGACCCTTTGGCAGGTGTTCCAGCGATCTTCAAGAAATTGCCTATGGTGGTTTTAGTAAACGCTTACTCTGCCTCTGCCTCTGAGATTGTGGCTGGCGCACTGCAGGACTACAAACGCGCAACGATTATCGGCAAAACAACCTTTGGTAAGGGCTCCGTTCAGACTGTTCGCCCGCTTACCAACGATTCTGCACTTAAGATCACTACCGCTTATTACTACACCCCAAGCGGTAAGTCGATTCAGGCTTTTGGCGTTAAACCCGATATCCCGGTAGATCAAAATAAAGATGGTGATCCAGACGATGTATTGATCACTCGTGAGATTGATAGTGAAAAGCATCTACGTAACAAGCAATCTGCAGAAGACAAGCTGATTAAAGATCGCGAACAACGTCGCCTTGAAGAGTTACAGCGCATTGAAGAGAAAAATGCCAAGAAAACTCCTGAAGAAAAAGAGAAAGAAAAGAATAAGAAGCCTCCTGAGCTAGGTAGCGCAGACGACTTCATGCTTTCTCAAGCGGTGGCATTTATTAATGGTCAGCCTGTAAAGCGCTCATCATCCAAGTTGGAATAATTAAGCGCACGGCTTGAATATGAATGATGAGCAGTTACTTCGCTATTCCAGGCATTTATTGCTTGAAGAAATTGATGTAGCTGGCCAAGAAAAACTGCTTAGCTCCCATGTGTTGGTAATCGGTGCTGGCGGCCTTGGCAGTGCAGCCGCGCCCTACCTGGCTGCAGCAGGGGTGGGCCACATCACCCTAATGGATCACGACGCAGTAGAGCTCACCAATTTACAACGCCAAATCATGCACACCGAGAGTAGCATTGGCAAAAGCAAAGTGGACTCTGGAAAAGATTTTTTACAGCGCCTTAATTCAAGCATTCAGATTGAAACTATTCAGGCAAAAGCAAGCAGCTCATTATTGGATGAGTTGTTACATAGCGTAAATATTGTTTTAGATTGCACTGATAATTTTTTAACCAGACATCTTATTAATGCGGCCTGCGTTAAACATCAAATTCCATTAGTTTCAGGATCCGCACTCAAGTTTGATGGTCAAATCAGCGTCTTTGATCCACGCAATCCTGACTCACCCTGCTATGCCTGCATATTTTCTCCAGATGAACAATTCGAAGAAGTCAGCTGCTCCAGCATGGGCATCTTCTCACCGCTAGTAGGCATCATTGGAGCCATGCAAGCAGCACAAGCGCTACAAGTATTGATTGGTTTTGGGAATTCGCTAGTCGGTCGTATGTTGCTTTGGAATGGGCGCAATACCCAAATCGATGAAATTCGTATTAGCCGAAACTCCGCATGCTCGGTGTGCGGACAAGCACACTAAGAATTAAGACAGCAATCGCTCTAAAGCCTTTGCCTGCTCTTCAGGCTCATATGCTCTCAAGACCCTATTTACGCGGGCTTTTAATAAACCGACATTCGCTTTCAGAATCTCACGCTTTACAAGCAATAACTGGCTGAAGTGCATTGAAAAATCGGTCAAACCCATCGCAAGTAATAATTTTGTTAACGCAGGATCACCAGCCATCTCACCACAAACAGCAATAGGTACATTTGCTCGTTTAGCTTGATCAATAATATTTGCCAACAAGTTCAAGATTGCCGGATGCAGCGGATCATATAAATGCGCCACAGCATGATCTGCACGATCAATCGCTAAGGTGTACTGAATTAAATCATTTGTACCAATGGAAAGAAAATCAAATCGGTTAATGAATAAAGGCAGCACCAAGGCAGCCGCCGGAATTTCAATCATCGCGCCCACTTGAATGTTCGGATTAAATGCTTTGCCACGCTGATGCAATTGTTGCTTAGCTTTTTCAATCAGCCTAAATGTTTCATCAATCTCTTTGGCATGCGCCAACATTGGGATCATGATGCGTGCTTGTCCATGGGCTGATGCACGCAGGATTGCTCTGAGCTGCGTTAAAAAGATTTCAGGCTCTGTTAGAGACCAGCGAATCGCCCGCAAACCCAAAGGGGAAGTGCCTGTTTGAGAAGTATCCCCACCACCCAATGCTTTATCTGCGCCAACATCAATTGTTCTGATATTAATAGGCAGGCCATGCATCAAATCCACTACGCGACGATATTCTTGATACTGCTGCTCTTCGTCAGGCAAGGCCTGTTTGCGATCCATGAATAAAAATTCAGAGCGGAATAGGCCAACACCTACGGCGCCCAATTTCACCGCTTGAATAGCATCTTCTGGTAATTCAATATTGGCAAACAACTCAATCTCAACACCGTCGGCAGTTTCAGTTTTTGTATGCTTTAACTGCTGTAGCTTACGGGCCTCTTTTAAGTCTTGAGTTTGTAGTTTGCGGTACTCCGCCAGGAGTTGCTCATCGGGAGCAACCACTACAACGCCACGTTCTCCATCGAGCACCAGCCAATCGCCATGACGAATCATTTCACTCGCATGCCGCACACCCACCACCGCAGGAATTTCCATGCTACGGGCCACAATGGCGGTATGTGAGGTCTTGCCACCTAAATCCGTTACGAAACCAGTAAAGGCATGCTCTTTAAAGCGTAGCATGTCGTGCGGCGCAATATCATGGGCAACGATGATGGACTCAACGCCGATGTCGCTCGTAGGTAAAAAATCAGAATCGTTTAATGGATCTTTTTTCTGGGCATTTAAAGCCTTAATGACACGCTCAGCAACCTGACGAATATCATTAGCGCGTTCTTTTAAATACACATCCTCAATATCTGCAAATTGCTCTAAAAGATCGTTTAGTTCGGTAGTTAAAGCCCAGGCTGCATTTAATCTTTGTGTACGTATTAATTTAATCGGCTTTTCAGCCAAAGCAGGGTCGGCCAAAATCATGCCGTGCACATCTAAGAAAGCCGCCATCTCCTGTGGCGCGTCTTTTGGGAGCCCTTGGCGTAATTGATCAAGCTCCAAACGAACCTGATCAAATGCATCTAATAATTTTTGAGCCTCAGCCTCTTCTTTGCCAGCCTCAATTAAATGGTGGCTTACCTCTAATGCTGCACGAGAAATCAGTACCGCCTTGCCAATGGCAATGCCTTTCGATACTGGAATTCCGTGCAACGCAAAAGTCATGCTATTTACTCGCCTTCACCAAAGCGGTCATTAATCAATGCTGTGAGAGCCTGCATGGCTTCATCTTCCCTCTCACCCACAGTCTCAAGCGTCACAGTGCTGCCTATACCGGCAGCTAACATCATCACACCCATAATGCTCTTGGCATTAATTTGACGCCCATTTCGTGACAACAGTATTTCACAAGGAAACTGCGCAGCTAATTGAGATAGCTTGGCAGATGCGCGAGCATGTAAGCCTAATTTATTGATGATTTCAATTTCTGCTGAAGGCATTATGTGCGGACCCTTATTTATTCTTGATTGACTTTACTGCCCAAACGCAAGATTCCATTTTGTCCGCCGGCAAGCGCTTTTTGCGCTAACTCCTCAAGACTCTCTCCGCGATGAGAAATGCAGCGCATCAACATAGGGAGATTTAACCCTGCAAGCACAATGACGGGGGCATTTAATCCCGATAAAGGGCCCAAGGCCTCCAACTTAGAAGCCACATTAGCAGGAGTTGCACCCATAACATCCGTCAGGATCAGCACCCCGTTACCCGTGTTAACGCCATAAGCCGCCTTCATCACACGATCAAAACTTGCCTTGGTATCTTCATGAGGGGGGATATCAACCGCCCGAACACGCTCAGGCAACACACCAAAAGTATGCTCAGCAAACCCCAACATCGCACTTGCAACCGGGGTATGAGCAACGATGACAATTCCAACCATATTTATGCCAATGCTTTCTCTAACGCTGCTAACCAAAATTGAGCAACATTAAAGTTGCTTTGATCGGTAATTTCAACAAAACAAGTGGGGCTTGTCACATTAATTTCAGTGAGATAACCACCGATTAAATCCAATCCAACCAAGAATAATCCACGCTGATTTAAAACAGGCGCTAATTTTTCGGCAATCTTTTTTTCTGTTTCCGTTAAGGGCATCGCCACACCTTTACCGCCCGCTGCCAAATTACCCCGAATTTCACTTCCCTGAGGAATGCGCGCCAGTGCAAATGGCACAACCTCTCCACCAATTAAAAGAACCCGCTTATCTCCTTGGGCAATTTCAGGCAAGAAACGTTGGACCATTAGGGTTCTTGCGCCATTCTCACCCAGTGTTTCTACGATGCTCGCAAGGTTAAGGCCATCAACCCCCACCCGAAATACACCCATACCGCCCATGCCATCTAAAGGTTTAATCACAATATCGCGGTGGGCTTGATGGAACTGCTCTACCGCAGCCAATTCACGCGTCACCAATGTTGGTGGGATGAGTTCTGGGAACTCCGTAATGGATAACTTTTCTGAGTGATCACGAACAGCGCTTGGCTCGTTAAATACTTTAGCGCCCTGACGAACTGCAGCCGATAAGAGCCAAGTGGTATTGAGATATTCAATATCAAAAGGAGGATCCGTGCGCATCAAGACTGCAGAGAAAGACTTTAATGCTCGAGATTCAATCTCACCCAACTCAAACCAATTAGTAGAACCAGGTTTGATGACCAAAGACTGGCAATCAGCAACTACCAAATCATCTCGCCACAGAACATTCTTGCTTTGGCAAAACCACAAATGATGCCCCGCGTCTTGCGCTACACGCATCATCGCCAGCGTGGAATCTTTTTGAACCTTGAAAGATTCAAGGGGGTCTGCAATAAAAAGAAGGTTCATTTTTTCTATTGAGAGATTAGTGTTTTATTTATGCAGCTTCAGCATTGGGATCGGTACGCTCTAGCTCCAATGAGGAAGCAAGAAGCGCAAGACGGGCAACAACACCATACAAATAGAAGCGATTTGGAGCTGCACTACCGGGCTTGGCTGCAAGATCAGGCATTGAGTTTTGCTCGAAGGCCAGTGGTACAAAGTGCATACCTGGAGCGTTGAGATTCTCATCCGGTCCACGATCAGTATGGACACGATAGAAGCCACCAATGACATAACGATCAATCATGTACACCACAGGCTCTGCTACAGCTTCATTGACCTTCTCGAAGGTATAAACACCCTCCTGAATCAGCACATCACTGACTTCAAGACCTTCCTTAACCACGCTCATCTTATTGCGGTCTTTACGGTTCAAGCCCTTTAACTGCGCGGGATCATTCACCACCATCACGCCCATGCCATATGTCCCGGCGTCAGCTTTGACCACTACATAAGGCTTCTCTTTAATGCCATATTCGCGATACTTCTTAGCGGTCTTTTTTAAGACTTGCTCTACGGCAGCCTGGAGCTCGTCTTCACCTTTGCGCTCGTGAAAATTGATATTGGAGCAACTTGTGAAGTACGGGTTAATCATCCATGGATCAATATCGACCACCTTGGCAAACTTCTTAGCAACCTCTTCATAGGCAGCGAAATGGTTTGACTTGCGACGCACATGCCAGCCAGCGTGCAAGCCAGGTAACAAGTACTGCTCATAGATATTTTCCAGAATCGGAGGAATACCTGCAGATAAATCGTTATTTAATAAGATCGAGCAAGGATCAAAATCTTTTAAGCCCAAACGCTGCTTCTTTAAACCAAGGCGAGATAGAGGCTCCATCAGTAAACGATTGCCATCGGGCAACTCAATCCAAGTGGGCTTCTTAATTTCTTCTGAGAAAGTACCGAGGCGAACATTCAATCCAGCTTGACGCAATATCGAAGACAAGCGAGCAATATTCTGCAAGTAAAAGGTATTGCGCGTATGGCGTTCAGGAATCAGTAATAAATTTTTGGCTTCAGGACAAATCTTTTCAATTGCAGCCATAGCAGCTTGAACAGCTAAAGGCAGCATCTGTGGTGAAAGGTTATTAAACCCTCCAGGAAAGAGATTGGTATCAACTGGCGCCAACTTAAAGCCAGAGTTACGCAAATCAACCGAGCAGTAAAAAGGTGGGGTATGCTCTTGCCACTCCAGCCTAAACCAACGCTCAATGGTTGGGGTTGCTTCTAGAACCTTGGACTCTAATTCGAGTAAAGGGCCGGTGAGTGCGGTGATGAGATGTGGAACCATTTCACCATTGTAAGATTATTAAAAGAAAGACGCGGAATCCGAGGATTCCGCGCTTAAAACTAGGCAGCCAACAAAGCCGCCCAGTGAGGGGTAAATCTACTGATTAAGACTCGTATGCAGTCTCACCGTGAGAGCTGATATCCAAGCCTTCGCGCTCTTCTTCTTCCTTAACACGTAAACCAATCACGATATCGATCAATTTGAACGCTACGAAAGAAACTACGCCAGACCAAATTACAGTGGTAATCACGCCTTGAGCTTGGATCCACAATTGGCTAGCAATAGAGTAATCAGGAGCAACGGCGTTAGCCACGTAATCCCAAATACCAGAGCCGCCTAATGCTGGATCAGCAAATACACCAGTCAACAATGCACCAGTAATACCGCCTACGCCGTGAACACCAAATACGTCCAAGCTGTCGTCTGAGCCCAAAATCTTCTTGAGACCAGTAACACCCCAGAGGCAAACTACACCAGCGATCAAGCCAATGATGATTGAGCCCATAGGACCAGCGAATCCAGCTGCAGGAGTAATTGCAACCAAACCTGCTACGCAACCAGATGCAGCGCCCAACATAGATGGCTTACCTTTGAGAACCCACTCAGCAACTGACCAGCCCAATACAGCAGCAGCAGTAGCTAAATATGTGTTCACGAATGCCAGACCAGCAGTGCCGTTTGCTTCAAGTGCTGAACCAGCATTGAAACCAAACCAACCGAACCACAAGAGAGCAGCACCAGTCATTACATACACTAAGTTATGTGGCTTCATTGCTTCTTTGCCGTAGCCCAAACGCTTGCCGATAACAAAGGAACCAACCAAACCAGCGATCGCAGCATTGATGTGCACAACAGTTCCGCCAGCGAAGTCGAGAACACCTTTTTGCCACAACCAACCAGCACGAGCAGTAATTGCTTCGAGTGATGCAGCATCTTTGATGTCATCTGGACCAGGCCAGAACCAAACCATGTGAGCGATTGGCAAGTAGCTCAAAGTGAACCAAATCACCATGAATACCAAGATTGCAGAGAACTTAGCGCGCTCAGCAAAAGAACCAATGATCAAACAGCAAGTGATAGTTGCGAACACTGCTTGGAAAGCCATAAATACATACTCAGGAATCACAACACCCTTACTAAAGGTTGCTGCTACTGATTCTGGATTCATACCACCCAAGAACAGACGATCTAATCCACCGATGAATGCTCCGCCTTCCGTGAATGCAAAGCTATAGCCATAAATAGCCCATAGCACTGTAATCAAAGAGAAGACCATGAAACATTGCATGCAGATAGACAAAATGTTCTTACTGCGGGTTAAGCCGCCGTAGAACAATGCCAAGCCAGGAAGAGTCATCAACAGCACTAATGCTGTACAAACCATCATCCAAGCGATATCTGCTTTATTGCATTTTTCAGAGCAAAGAACTGGAGCAGGCTCAGCCGCAGCAGGAGTTGCCGCAGGAGCTGTTACAGCAGGTTTTTTTACTTCATCAGCATGCGCTGGCGAAGTAACCATCACACCAGTAGCGCCGATGGCCAAGGCCATAGCACCACCAGCAACGAGTCGTTTCATCCAAGTTAACATTTTGAACCCCTCTTTAAAGTGCTGACGCGCCGGTTTCACCGGTACGAATACGAATGACGTGCTCAACTGGAGAGACAAAAATCTTGCCATCACCAATCTTGCCAGTACGTGCAGATTTTTCAATTGCTTCAATCGCACGCTCCAAGATGCCATCTTCAACAGCAGCTTCAATTTTTACTTTAGGTAAAAAGTCGACAACATACTCAGCACCGCGATACAACTCGGTGTGACCTTTTTGACGACCAAAGCCTTTAACTTCAGTGACGGTAATGCCCGAAACTCCCACTTCTGAGAGAGCTTCGCGCACTTCGTCAAGCTTGAAGGGCTTGATGATTGCGGTAATTAATTTCATGTGTTTCTCCGTTCAGAGTGGAAATTAGAAAGTTTTTGTCAAAGAGATCAAGCCACCAGCTCTACCAAGGTTCTTGCCTGATGGGCTTGAATATCCATAAGAGCCTTTATATGTAGCAGCGTTAGTGCCAACGTAAGAGATGTTTGCAGACAAGCCGCCGCCAAAGTCTTTAGTTGCGCCTAACTTCCAATCTGTGTAGCTATACAAGGTGCTATTGCTTACACCTGGGATGGCAGCACCGCTATTCCATACTGTTGCGGCCGATGATTGATTGCCAGCTACATACTGATATCCAACGTGGCCATTAAGAGTCATGCCCCAAATGCCAGTGTCATAGTTAACAGTCAAATCTGGATAGTAAGAACCAGCAGAATTTACATTTCCAAACAATGAAGTTAAGGCATATGAAAATTTGACGAAGCCTGTTACTGGGCCAAATGTAAAGTTTTGAGCTGCATACAACTCAGTTGTATTTGGGTTTGCTGTTAAGCCATTCGTATTAGGAATGCCTGATGTTGGATAGTAGTACTGCAATACACCAAAATCTGATGCAAAGCCTTCACCAATTAATTCCTTTTTGATACCTGCATAAAAGTCCATCTCAATTGAGGAGCTAACTTGACCAGCTGTATAGCCGTTTCCTGAGACGCCACCGTTTGGACCATAAGCATCGCCAATCCAGCTGATGGAACTATTCCAGTTACCAACGTAGAGGCCGCTCTCATGAGCATAGTCAAAGCCACCTTGAATTGCTGGCTTAAAGTTTGACTGGCTGATACCACGATAGCGGTAGTCGTTTACTACAGTAACGTTTGCTGTAATTGGGCTGGCTTCAGGGGCCGCTGGCTCATCAGCAGCAAAAGCCGCTGTAGATGCGAGACCTGTTAACAACGCGACCGCTGCTGCAGAGATCGCTGTCTTTTGCAAAGTTTTCATGAACTACTCCTTACTGGTTGTAATAAAAGAATGGGTTGAATGCTTAATGCATGGGGTGATATTGAATGCCCGGCGGTTCACGGCTTTGTCACAATTCCCTCTATTAATGCAAATGCACTCTATTGGTGCGTAATATTGCACCTGATGAGTGAATTTTGGGCTTTTTTCGGGTTTTAACCCCTTTTTGGGTAGTTTTACCCATACAACTTAAAATATGAATGTGTATCTTTTCTGCAACTCTTAATAGAACCGCGAATCCCCATCATGCAAAAACCAGGCGAAATCCTCGAACAAATCCAACGTATCGCTAACGATATGCAGAATAAAGTTGGTGATGCCATCCGTAATTCGCCAGCTCAAGAAATTGAGAAGAATGTTCGCGCCATGATGAACCAAGGATTTCAGAAGATGGACTTGGTTACACGTGAGGAGTTTGAGCTTCAAACTAAAGTACTTGCCAAGACACGTGAAAAATTAGAAGCGCTTGAAGCTAAAGTTGCTGCTCTAGAAAAACAATAACTGCGTAAGGTTTATTTTCCTCGGATTACTCTGGAGAAAAATCACTAAAGAAGTTTTCATACTCCTCCTTAGTGAAAAAAGCTTTTGCATTTTCTGTGCTTGCAGTCGTGTGCAGCACTGAGATCTGATAAATCCAACTATCACCATTCGGTGCCACCCGATGAATCCAGCAAACACGCATAAGTTGCTGTGATTTGCTGTTGGATTTCAAATCCAGAAAATAATCTTTAGTTGGCAAACGTTGCTTATCTGCTGTTTTATAAAACGCATCCTCAACAGCGACATTGCCGCCAGATGCTTTTGCCCGATCAATTAAATTAGCCTGCAGTTGCGAAAGAAGCTGACTAAGAGATGTGCTTTGATTCGCAGGCAACTGAATGGTGCTGACCGAGTAAATATCGTCATCAATCTTGACTGCTTCAAGAACCTGCAAAAACTCTTGATCGAGATAGGGAATGCGTCGGTCTAATTTATCTGGCTTACCAGGAAATAAAGCGGTGTATCTTTCTTGCGGCGACTGGACTGTACGCCAGTCTAATTTGGGACTGCACGCAATGAGAAAAACTAAAGCCGCCAATACCGTAGCGGCTTTTGCAATCCCTCTAAACAATCCCCGCTCCATGCGCTTGTTGATCTGCGTGATAGCTTGAGCGCACCATGGCGCCTACAGCCGCATGAGAGAAGCCCATTTCATAGGCTTTTTCCTCAAACATCTTAAAGACGTCGGGATGAACATAGCGCGTAACAGGCAGATGATGTCCTGAAGGCGCAAGATACTGACCGATAGTGAGCATATCAATATTGTGCTCACGCATATCGCGCATCACCTCTAAGATCTCTTCATCAGTTTCGCCAAGGCCAACCATCAAACCGCTTTTAGTAGGAACGTGTGGGAAGCGCTCTTTAAAATCTTTCAAGAGCTTTAAAGAATGTAAGTAGTCGGCACCAGGTCTAGCCTGTTTATACAAGCGAGGTACTGTTTCCAAGTTGTGATTCATCACATCTGGTAAACCACTCGGAGCATGCTCAGCAAATATATCTAAAGCTTTATCAAGTCGCCCACGGAAATCAGGTACCAATACTTCAATACGCGTATTTGGTGAAAGAGTGCGTGATTGAGAAATGCAGTCGACATAGTGCATTGCGCCACCATCACGCAGATCATCACGATCCACACTGGTGATGACGACATAGTTCAATTTGAGTGCAGCTATTGTGCGGGCGAGATTTGCAGGCTCTTTTGTGTCCAGGGGATCTGGTCTGCCGTGGCCAACATCGCAGAATGGGCAACGGCGTGTGCACTTGTCACCCATGATCATGAAGGTTGCGGTGCCCTTACCAAAACATTCGCCGATATTGGGGCAGCTAGCTTCTTCACAAACAGTCACCAACTCATTCTCACGCAGAATCTTTTTGATTTCTGAAAAGCGTGAATTATTAGAAGCGGCCTTAACTCGGATCCAATCTGGCTTTTTAAGAACTTCTTGAAGTGGAACAATCTTGATCGGAATACGCGCAGTCTTCTCGCTCGATTTTTGTTTGCGTGATGCGTCGTAATTGAGGTCTTGGCGTGCCTCAATAGCTGGGTTGGTGTCAGGCTTATTCGTTGTCATGATGGCATCAGTTGCTTTTGTAAGTGCTGCAAAAGCCTTTGGCTAATAGTGTCTATATTGTCCTTGATCCCAAGGGTTTGCATATCAACCGTCTTTAAACCCTCATAACCACAAGGGTGGATGCGCTTAAATGCCTCTAGATCAGTGGCTACATTCAGGGCTAGGCCATGATAGGAGCAGCTTTTGGAGACTTTAAGACCTAAGGCAGCCACCTTCGCGCCAACCCACTCTGGAGGCACTCCAGACTGCTCAGAGACATAAATTCCTGGGGCTCCTGACTTCCTTTCAGCTTCAATCCCAAAATCTGCCAGCGTATCGATGAGCGCTTGCTCGATTCGGGAAACCAATTCTTTGACAAAGATCCCAAGACGTCTGAGATCTAGTAATAGATAAACCACAATTTGACCGGGTCCGTGATATGTAATCTCTCCGCCTCGATCAACCTGGACGAGTGGAATTTGATTGCTGGGTGAATGCAGATTGCCTGCATCTCCGGCAAGACCTAGAGTGAACACTGGAGGATGTTCTAAAACCCAAATTTCATCAGGCGTTTCGCTGGTGCGTTCTTTAGTAAAACGTTGCATCGCCTCATACGTCGAGGCGTAATCTACCAAACCAAGTTGCTTTACTAAAGCTGACATATCTGGAATTACAGAACCACGCTAACTAATGGATGCGTGGATAGCGTTCTGTACAACTCGTCTAACTGTTCACGACTAGTAGCAGTAATTGGCAAAGTAATGCCTAAATAATTTCCATCCTTGGATGGGCGCTGCTCAACCTTGCTCTCGTCGAACGTAGGATCAAATTGTTTTGCAATGTGTACTATCGCCGGAAGATATTCTGGATTTGCTTTACCCATGACCTTAATAGGAAAAAGTGATGGGTACTCAATTAGTGATTTTTCTTCAGCCATATGGTCTTTCTATTGATTCTTATTTGCGATGATCTGGCATGCCTAACCAAGCGCCAGTAATGATGTTGCGAATGCAGTGCAGTCGACGATGGAAAAAATGATCTGCCCCAGGAACTACCTGCACAGTGAGCTCTTGTGGGCGCGCCCAATCCAAAACATCGACCAAAGGAATGGTTTCATCTAATTCACCATGAATCAAAATCGTATCGGCAGGGACTTGGGCCAACGTCCATTTGCCAGCGGCGCTTCCTACCATCACCAAGCGTTCAGCTGGACGACCCAGATCTGAAAGTCTTTGCACCAAATGACTACCAACAAAACTTCCAAAAGAGAATCCTGAAACCACCAAGGGTAAAGTGTTTGAGTTTGCCACCCAGGATTGATTTGCAGTAGCCTCGAATTGCCCCCAGCTAGACGGCGTGCGCATCCAGTCAGTAACGTGAAGTAGATCTTCTAATTCACCCACGCCGTTATCATGAATACCTTCTGTCCCACCGACACCACGAAAGTTTGGACGCACGCTTACGTAACCCAATTGGTTGAAAGCCCGTGCCATCGTTTGCGCAACTTTGTTATCCATTGTTCCACCCATCAAAGGATGTGGATGCGCGATAAGAGCCAAACCACGCACTACAAATGCAGGATCATTTTTTAATTCATCCGGAAGATCAATGGACATTTCCATTGATCCAACAATTCCCTGAATATGAATTACTTTAGTGCGACTATTCATAAAAAACTTTCAGCTCTTCAAATTATTAAGTCAGCTGCAAGCGCTCTACTGGGCGTCCTGCAATTAAGTGAGATTGGATGATTTCTTCAACATCATCCTTATCCACAAAGGTGTACCAAGTGCCTTCCGGATAGATGACCATCACAGGCCCATCAGAGCATCGATCTAAGCACCCAGCTTTATTCACGCGAATCTTCCCAGGGCCTGCAAGACCAAGCTCTTTCACTCTTTTTTTGGCATAGTCGAATAAAGCAAAGGCATTGTGCTGATCGCAACACTCCTCGCCATTGCTGCGCTGATTTAAACAAAAAAATAGGTGGTGTGAAAAACTCATAAAAAAATTATATTCATCAATGTTTCGGTTTAGGGGCTATGGCGCTTCGAATCATCCAAACAAGAGCCAAAGGTAACCATACTACTGAAACCCACTGCATCAGTTCATTAAAGTGCAATAGACGCCCTTGATACCAATGCCTTAGCGTCAGTATGAAATAGGGATTGTCAGGCAAAATATTTACCGCAATTGTGGTGCCAAGCAAGCAAATCAACGCTATCCAGAACTTAGTTCGTGGCATTAACGGCAAAGCCCATTTCAGCAAGATGCTGCCTAAGGCCATTCCCCAAAGAGCGCCGGCAGTAAGCCAAATCAAACTAAATTCAGTGCCAAATTGAAGGGCAGTAAACAAAATCTTGATTAATACCGTTAGACCAAGCAACCCATTCAGGATCCGCCACTGCGGAGCCTTAGTGCGGAGTCCTAGCGAGAGCAACAAAGCAACGCCAAGCCAGCAGAGCGTTGTGATAACCGTCTCTTGAATGACGTGGTTAATTACTAAAGTGCCCCAATCTACCGAGCCAAAGATGGCATGCCCCCACACTCCCGTCCCAAGCCAAGAGCTTTGGGGATAAATTTGCGACCATGGAAATAAAAGAAACAAGGCGCAAGCTGCCCAATTCAGCCCAAACCATTGATCAAAACGTCTACGGATTGCACTCCCAGAAAGCCACTGTGGTCCAAGAGGAATCGCTAACAAGCCTCCCAATAGACCACCCAAAATATTAGCCCACCAGTCCATCTGACTTGGTATTCGAGTAGGCAACCAAGACTGCAAAGTCTCTACGCTCAGCGCCAAAGATGCACTTAAGCCCAGAGCAATTCCAAGCGCTACATAGTTGCGCCAACGTGGATAGGCTGCAAACATCACCAAAAATCCAAACGGAATATAGGCCAAGATATTGGCCGACACGTCAAATAGCGTAATAAAACGAGGCAAAGGTGCATTTAGCCATGCCCATGCCACTATGCCGTTCTTAAAATCAAAGTCAAAGGGGTTGAGGCTGACATAGAGGATCAAAAGCGCGTAGCTCAAGCTCATAGCCCTAGCCAATGGCATAGCCTGGAGAGGCCATACCAACTTTCGGGGTCGCTGATCTTTTTGATCCATCCCACAATTCTAGGTCAGACCTTTCTACAATGGCGGAATGACTGCAAATTGCATCCTTGAGCGCGTTAGTGAGACCAAATCCACAAACGATGATCTTTTGACGCGCTGGCGTGCGGGCGAGCTTATCGACCCTGTCGCTCGTATTGCGCACAAACAAACTGCTGGCAAAGGAAGGGCTGGTCGATCATGGTTGGCCAATCCAGAAGATTCCCTCTGCTTTTCTTTGGCATTTCCATTTAAAAGAACCCCTGCTGAACTCAGCGGACTTAGTCTATTGGTAGGCTTAGCGGTGATTACTGGCATTGCGCAGGCTTGCGATCTCAGTGAGGCACAGCTTCAGGCTGCGGGACTTCGTTTGAAATGGCCCAATGACTTACTTCTAAATAACAGCAAACTCGGCGGCATTCTGATTGAAGGTGGTCAAGCAAAAGCAGGTGACCCAACCTGGATGATTATTGGGGTTGGCATTAACTTACGTAATGCAGAGCTGATTGAAGCAAATTTAGATTCAGGGCTAAAGGTGAGCTCGCTCTCGCAGCTGACCAATACGCTTCCTGATGTTGAATACCTTTGGCTTAAATTAATTGCCTCCCTTGAACAACATCTCGTAGAGTTTGATCTTCATGGCTTTAAACCTTGTCAAGCAACTTGGATGCAGTGGGATGCTTATCAAGATCAGCCTATATATATTTCCGGTGCCGGCAAAGATCCTATTTATGGCATTGCAAAAGGTGTAGATGAAACAGGGGCATTACTATTACAACAAGATAACAAAACAATCGCTATTCATGCGGGTGATGTTTCATTACGGATTCAATCATGAGCCTCTATTTATTTTTTGATGTTGGTAACACACGCCTTAAATGGGCTGCTGTAGAGTCAACTCAAAATCCAAGCGATCAACAAAAAAAGTTATGGGCTTACTCTGGATCAATTAGCAGTAAATCTTTACAGTCTCCAGAACATCGGACTGAGTTGGCTGACTATATTGCTAAAACATTGCCAAAACCGGCCGCTATTGGATTTTGCTGTGTTGCAGGTAAAGAAGCGATCACCAACCTCAAATCCCTATTTCCACAATGGAGCGATCTTGAATGGAGAGAGTTAAAGGGAGATAGTCCTTACACAGGAATGCGCAGCCTGTATCAAGATACTAGCAAGCTCGGGGCTGATCGCTGGGCTGCGCTGATAGGTGCCCGCGCCCTATCGAATAAAAATACTTTAATTGTGAATGCCGGCACTGCTACAACCATCGACCTACTGGGCGCAAATGGCGTACATTACGGCGGTTGGATTTTGCCTGGCCTTGCACTGATGCAAGCCAGTTTGGCAAACAATACTGCGCAGCTAGATTTAGCTACACGCTCAGATCAGCATGGTCTTGGTACTTGCACTAATGATGCAATCATTAGTGGATGTGATGCAGCACAAGTTGGTGCGATCTTGTATGGCATACATCATGCAAAAGAATTAAATATTCCTATCGAAAAAATTTGGCTTGATGGTGGCAATGCCAAAATCCTTGCAAAGGAAATTACACAGACCACTTTACCGGCCAAGCAAGTGCTTGAGGTAACTGATGGATTGGTGCTGCGGGGTACTTGGGCTTGGTTACTACAAAATCTTTAAGAGCGGATCTTACCCAATAGGCTTGTAGTGGAGCGCTCATATAGGAAAGGTATTGCAACAGCCGTACCGCCCCAACTTTTCACCAAATGCGTTTCAGCTAAGGTATCGATTTCATAATCGCCGCCCTTGACGTAAATATCAGGACGAATTTTTTCAATTAAGTTGACTGGTGTTTGTTCGGTAAACAACACAGCCATGTCCACGCTTTCCAGCGCTGCTAACAGCGCCTGACGATCAGCCTCAGAGTTAATAGGCCTGTCATCACCTTTGCCCAACATCTTGACTGAGGCATCTGAATTCACACCCACCACCAAACTAGCGCCCAATGCACGGGCTTGTGCCAAGTAACTAGCATGGCCACGGTGCAGAATATCGAAGACCCCATTAGTAAATACCAATGGTCGAGGAAGATTTGCAAGGCGCGTACCAAGCTGCTCTGGTGGGCAGACTTTAGCTTCAAAAGAGGGGGGTGGCAAATGACTCATAACTCAATATTAATGGCAATCTTGTAAGGCCAGCGTTATTACCCAGAATGTCTTAGACTTGGGCTCTATCAAGCGAATTTAAAGGCGCAATATGCACCGTAATCGAATACATTGGCTCTTTGGCTTATTAATCCTGCTATCTGGACTGCAGACTGCCAATGCTGCGCCCAACTGCAGTCCTCTACTCTCCCATACTTTTCCTCGCCTCCAAGATGAGGCGCCACAAAATCTTTGCCAATACCAAGGCAAAGTCATTTTGGTTGTAAACACAGCGAGCTTTTGTGGCTTTACAAGTCAATACGAAGGCCTTGAGAAGCTCTATGCCAAATACAAAGATCAGGGCTTTGTAGTTTTAGGCTTTCCCTCTAATGACTTCGGACAACAGGAGCCAGGCAGTAATAAGGAGATTGCCGATTTCTGCAAAAACACTTACGACGTGAAATTTCCGATGTTTGCTAAGAGCGTAGTTTCTGGAAGTAATCCAAACCCCTTATTTAAGATGTTGATTGCTAAAACGGGCACAACGCCAAAATGGAATTTCTATAAATACCTAATAGACCGTAATGGCAATGTTATTGATTCTTTTGGAAGCATGACAAAACCCAGTAGCAGCAGCATTACAGGTCCAATTGAAAAGCTTTTAGGAGAAAAAGCGCAGTGAGTAAAAAACAAATTGCCATTATTGGCGCGGGCATCTCGGGATTAGGCTGCGCTTACGCTTTAAGACAACATCCAGAATTTGAAATCACCCTATACGAAGCCGGCAATCATATTGGCGGTCATAGCAATACAGTGGACTTCACTTGCAACATTGATGGACAAGAAATCACCCATGGTGTTGATACCGGATTCTTAGTCTTCAATCGTAAGACCTATCCACGACTTGTTCGGCTATTTGAAGAAATTCAAGCCCCGGTTGCACCTTCAGAAATGTCTTTTTCTGTATCGATTGATGCCACAGGAAAATCTGGGAAACATAAAAAGATTGAATGGGCAGGTAACGACATTAATTCTTTCTTTGGCCAACGATCTAATCTGCTCTCTCCATCATTTTGGAGAATGGCCTACGACATCCTACGCTTTAACCGCTTAGCTACTCAGCTAGCACATCAACAAATTGAAGCGGGTCATTTATATAAAGAGCCCGATGAAAAAATTGCGGATTTTTTAAAGCGTCATCGTTTTAGTCAAAGCTTCAAAGAAAATTATTTTCTCCCAATGATTGGCGCAATTTGGTCATGTTCTGTTGAGCAGATGTTGGAGTTTCCAATTCAGACGATGGTCCGCTTCTGTCATAACCACGGTCTTTTGCAAATTCAAAATCGCCCACAATGGCTTACGATTAAGGGCGGCTCACGAGAGTATGTAAAGCGAATTGTTGCGGCCTTAGTAAAACAACAGGTCACCATTAAGCGCGAGTGTGTTCTGCGCGTAAATACAAGCCAGGGAAGTGAGCAGGTAGAGGTCATCAGCCAGTCAGGCTCAGCGCACTTTGACGAGGTCATCATGGCCTGTCATAGCGACCAAACCCTAGATTTAGTTCATGGCATTGATCAACAAGCTAGGAATATTCTTGCAGCAGTTCCATATCAAAAGAACCGAGCAATTTTGCATACTGATATCCGCTTCTTACCCGAAGCAAAGCACTGCTGGGCAGCGTGGAACTACACCGCAAAATCTGGTGACAAACCAAACGCAAAACAACATGTCAGCGTTAACTATTTAATCAATCGCCTACAGCCACTACCGGATCAACTGCAGAACACACAAATTATTGTTAGTCTGAATCCTTCAGAAGAGCCAGACCCAACACTAGTTCATCAAGAGATTCACTATTCGCACCCCGTGTTTGATATGAGTGCAATACAAGCCCAGAAAGAGCTTCCGATGATTCAAGGAAACGCTTCCATTTGGTATTGCGGCGCCTGGACAGGCTTCGGATTTCATGAGGATGGCTTACGCTCTGGTGAGCTAGTAGCTGAAGCTCTCATTGAAAGCGTCCGCCAACCCATAAGAGCCAAACAAGATATCTAATCAATGGCGCAAGCAAAGATTAACTTTGGAGTAGTAAAACACCAGCGCGTACGGCCGGCTAAGAACGCTTTTGGCTATGGTGTATTTACTGTTTCGATACCCATGCGCGCGCGCAGTGCAGATCCTAAACTCCTTGATCAAAATGGATTAAGCGACAACCACTGGGGGCTTTGTGCATTCTTTGATAAAGACCATGGCCTAGGAGAATCCAATAGCCTGGCATGGATCGAAAAGATTCTTGCTGAGAACGGCGTACAAAATATTGACGGGGAAATTTGGCTGCAAACTTTTCCAAGGGTACTAGGCTATGTCTTTAATCCAGTCAGTTTTTGGATTTGCACTCGAGCTAATGGCAAAGTACAGGCTGTGTTGGCTGAAGTAAATAATACCTTTGGTGAGCGCCACTGCTATTTGCTGCATAAAGATTCTGGTGAAGAGCTTTATTCAGGCGAGACTCTTACTAGCAAAAAAGTATTCCATGTTTCACCGTTTTGTGAAGTGCGAGGCGATTACCACTTTCGCTTTTTATTTCCCAAAGATAGCAGTAGCGGAAAAAACAATGTCTGCCGCATTGAACTGCATGAGGATGGCCTACCCCTAATCAATACCAGCATCAGCGGCACCAGTCGCCCCTTAAGCCAAAGCAATGTTGCCCTGGCGCTGATGCGCTACCCATTGATGAGCTTGGGCGTCATTTTCCGCATTCATTGGCAAGCATTGAAATTGTGGATAAAAGGTGTACCCTTTCATTCAAAACCTAAACCCCCAGAACTTGAAGTCAGCAGATGAATCGCCCCGGACAATCCCTACTCTCTAGATTAAATTTTTCTCGCCCGCAAGGGCAAGCTGGCTCCTCCTATCAATATCAAATTAGTGCAAAGACACTTCTCACACTCTTAACTCAGCTTAGCAGTGGCCATCTAAAAGTCACGTTACCGACTGGTGAAAAGCGTGAGTTTGGCAACCACAGCGATGCTTTACATGCTGAAATTCATGTCTTGGAGTGGTCAGTATTTAAAGAGATCATGTCGCATGGTGATATTGGTTTTGCCGAGAGCTATATCCAGGGGAAATGGAATACTCCTGATCTCAAAGCGCTGCTTGAGCTCGCGATACGTAATCGAACTATTTTAGAAAAAGCCATTTATGGCAATTGGTATGGCTCTATTTTTTATCGCCTCAAGCATTGGCTAAGAGATAACACCAAAGCCGGAAGTCGCAAGAATATTCATGCGCATTACGACTTAGGCAATGCTTTCTATACGCTTTGGCTTGACCCTACCATGAGCTACTCCAGCGCCTGGTTTTCTGAAGGCGATAAGCAAACCTTGGCAGATGCGCAACGAGCAAAGATCAGTCGCATTCTTGACTCACTCCAAACAAAGCCTGGAAATCACATTTTAGAAATTGGCTGTGGCTGGGGCGGTGTAATGGAAGAGTCTCTGCGCAACAATAGGTCCATTACAGGGCTCACCTTATCTACAGAACAAAAAGCTTTCGCAGAAAAACGTTTAGCTACAGTGCAGACACAAGTATCCAATCCCTCTGCATTTGAAGTGCGTCTGCAAGACTATCGTGATTGCCAAGAGAAATTTGATGGCATTGCTTCAGTTGAAATGTTTGAAGCGGTTGGAGAAAAACATTGGCCAGAATATTTTGAAACGATTGCCAAATGCCTTAAAGCTGGTGGCAAAGCCTGCATTCAAACCATCGTCATCGCAGAAGATCTCTTTGATCGCTATCGCCGCAACACTGACTTTATTCAGCAATATGTGTTCCCCGGCGGTATGCTGCCCTCTCGATCAAGCTTTAAGGCAAGCGCTGCTAAAGCTGGATTGCAAATTGAGGATGAGTTTGAATTTGGTACAGATTATGCAAAAACACTTTGCCTTTGGCGTGATAGCTTTAATCAGAAACTTCAAGAGGTCCGTCAATTGGGCTTTGATGAGGCCTTCATTCGACTCTGGAACTTCTACCTGATGTATTGCGCTGCAGGTTTCACTGAACGTAATATTGATGTGGTGCAATTTACCCTCAGTCACCAACCAACATCAACATCTTCTGATACTCTGAGGGCATGAAACAATCTGGTATTGAGAAATTCTCAGGCAAAAGAGTCTGGGTCATTGGCGCCTCTAGCGGCATCGGGGAGGCATGTGCAAAGGCGCTACTTCTCAAAGGTGCGAAGGTAGCGCTTTCTAGCCGAAGGGCAGAACGATTAAACCAAATTGCACTTGCTGGCGGAGATGATCAAACCCTGGTTATTCCATTGGATGTCACAGACGATGCGCAACTAAAAGATGGCTACACAACCATCATGAGCGCTTGGGGTGGAATTGATCTCCTGCTGTTTGTATCAGGAATGTATGTACCGCTCCGCGCAGATAATTTTGATATCAAGGTTGCAGAAAATACGATTGACGCCAATCTTTTGGGGCCGATGAGAGCAGTTGCATTAGTGATGCCAGAAATGCTCAAGGCCCACTCAGGGCATATTGCCATCGTTGGCAGTGTTGCAGGTTATAGCGGTCTTCCAAAGGCTTTAGCCTATGGGCCAAGTAAAGCAGCCATCATTAATTTTTGTGAGAATTTATATTACGACTTACTGCCCACCGGAGTCAGCGTACATATGATCTCACCGGGCTTTGTGGCTACGGAAGCTACTGCACAGAATGACTTTGAAATGCCAGCCCTCATTAGCGCCGAAGAGGCTGCTCAGGAAATTTTGGCAGGGATACATAAGGGGGAATTTGATATTCACTTCCCTAAACGCTTCTCAAGATTCTTAAAGCTTCTGCGAATCTTGCCTTATCCAATCTACTTTTGGATTGTGCGTCGCTTCGTCAAAATCTAAGTAATGATGAAATGATGCAGTGACACGGTAACGAACGCCTCACTGCCTTATTCGTTACTGCTTGTACTTATCTTTGCGGATTTTGTCTTCTAGATAATCCATCACCGCGATGGCTTTAGCTTTGGATCCTGCAATAGAGGGCGATGTTACGTACTTGCCCTGCATCACAATTGTAGGGACTCCATCAATACGATAGGCCTCTGTTAATTGCTTGGCAGCTCGCGCTTTAGATACCACCGCGAATGAGCGATAGGTTGCCAAGAAGGTATTGCGATCAATGCCTTGAGATGCAACCCAATCCGCAATCTCTGACTCAGTTAAGAGACGCTTATTCTCTTTGTGCATGGCATACATGACTTTTTCATTCAAGGCGTCAGCTTTGCCCATAGATTCCAGGGCGTAATACATCTGACTATGCGGCAAGAAATCATCGCGGAAGGCTACAGGAACTCTTTTGAAGACGACATCTTTAGGCTGACGCTTTACCCAGCTGCTCAGCTCAGGCTCAAAGTCGTAACAATGTGGGCATCCATACCAAAAGAATTCAATAACCTCTACTTTCCCTTTGGTTTCTACTGGCTGTGCAATAGGCAGCACACGGTAGTCAAAACCCTCTTCAATTTTTTGGCTCTGCGCTGTAGCCAAGCCACTTAAAGAAAGGAGTGCAAATAAGGTAATGAATCTTTTGCTAAATGAAATCATGATTTACTAGATTTAATTAAGGTTGGTTTAATGCCAATGCCGCTCAATTTGTCGCGAACTGCATTGCTCTCTTCAACAGTGTTGTAGGGTCCTATGCGTACACGCCAAAGCGTATTGCCATCACTAGTAACTTCACTTAACTGGGCCTGAATTCCCTGAATGGCTAAGTTTGCTTTTTGTGCATCCGCATCAGCACGCTTAGTAAACGCACCTACTTGCAAGAAATAAATGGAGTCTGATTTAGCTGTAGATGTAGCAGTTGAATCTACAGGCTTATCAGCGGATTTCTTACCATTTACTAAATCACCAATCGGATCTGCTGAAGCGGGTGCAGGTGATTTACCCTGGAGTGGCTTATTCAAATCAATCGGTTCAGCTGGGCTAGCTGCTTCGCCATCGGCTGGTGCAGCAGAAGGTTTGATAGTCAAAGGCAGACTAGGGGCACGCATGCCAGGTCTTTCTTGGGGGGTATTTTTAGAAAGATAAAAGGCGATCACAAAGGCAATGCCCAGACCAGCACCTAGACCCAAAATAAAGCCGAGGATAGTGCCGCCGTATTGGGAATTTTGTTGATTCGGTGTTTTCATCATTTCCTCATCTTACATCTACGCCTCATACCCCGCCATTACATCTTTGCTGGTGCGGATACCCCGAGTACTTTTAGGCCATTTTGCAAAACTTGGCGGGTTGCCAAAAGCAAAGCAAGACGAGCCAATTTTAAATTTTGATCGTCGACCAATACGCGATCGGCGTTATAGAAAGTGTGGAAATCGCCCGCCAAGTCACGTAGATAAAAAGCTAATGCGTGGGGAGCCAACTCTTCTGCAGCAGTCGTTAACATCTCCGGATATTCTGCCAAGCGACGCAACAAGTGATCAGACGCTTTGCTTTGTAAGAGGGATAAATCCGCTTTAGCCAAATCTGATGCTTGTCCACCCCACTGCTGCAGGATTGAGCTGATTCGCGCATATGCATATTGAACATAGAACACAGGGTTCTCATCGTTCTGCTGCAAAGCTAAATCAATATCAAATACAAATTCTGTATCTGCTTTGCGAGAGATCAAGAAAAAGCGCACCGCATCACGACCACGTTGCAATGCTAACTCTCTTTCTTCAGGCGTCATCTCTGGCGTCACGCCACCAGACCATTCAACCAAATCACGCACAGTCACATATGAACCAGCGCGCTTAGAAATTTTTACTTCTTCACCATGGCGCATCACCGTAACCATCTTGTGCAAGACATATTCTGGATACGTTTTAGGAATATCCCAGCCACGCTTCTGCGCTACGCCTTGCAGGCCTGAGCGAACACGGGCAATGGTTCCATGGTGGTCGCTACCTTGAACGTTGATGACTTTTTGAAAACCGCGATTCCACTTACTGGTGTGGTACGCAACGTCAGGTACAAAGTAGGTGAAACTGCCATCCGACTTACGCATCACGCGGTCTTTATCATCCCCGTCATCCGTGCTCTTGAGCCACAAGGCGCCTTCAGATTCATAAGTCTTGCCGATACTTTGCAAATCACCAACAATTTGTGCAACGCTGCCATCGGTATACAAAGAAGATTCCAAGTAATAGCAATCAAATTTAACGCCGAAAGTTTTTAAGTCAATATCCTGCTCATTGCGTAAATAGGCAACTGCAAACTGACGAATCGCTTCGATGTCATCTTTAAATTCTGCGGAAGCTTTAAACGCTTCAGCAATCTCTGCAATATATTCACCGTTATAAGCTTGTTCAGGCCACTTGGCATCACCAGGTTTTAAGCCTTGTAAGCGCGCTTGTACTGATAAGGCTAAATTCGCAATTTGTACGCCAGCATCGTTGTAATAAAACTCACGATGTACTTGAATTCCTTGAGTTGCTAATAAATTAGCCAAGGCATCGCCGAGTGCGGCCTGTCTACCGTGACCAACATGCAATGGGCCGGTTGGATTGGCAGAAACAAACTCAATCATGGCCCTTTGGGCAGCCCCATCACTTGGCGCGGACTTCCCAAAATCGGCACCAGCAGAGATGATCTCACTCACTACCGCAGTCTTGGCAGCATTACTAAGGCGGAAATTAATAAATCCAGGACCAGCAATTTCACAAGATGCAATGAGTTCATTAAAGCCGGCTTGTTGCTGCAAGCGCTCCACCAAGGCTTGCGCCAACTCGCGTGGGTTAAGCTTCCAGGCCTTCGAAAGCTGGAGAGCGATATTACAGGCGACATCTCCATGATCAACAGCCTTAGGACGCTCTAGACGCGGGGCAGGAGCTTCGCTTAAGCCGCGCTCCTGAGCCAAGGCTGCAAGGGCAGCGCTCAGCATTTCAATTAAACGATTTTTATTGGTCGACAACATAGATAAGTGAGTTTATCAGGTGGTAAGCTATCGAAATGATCTATCAATTTCGCTCCAAGGCTGGTCCAGATGTCATCATGCTGGCGGATCTGACTAAGCGAATTTTTGACATTTTAGGGCGCCCCCTAGAGCCTCGGGGCATCCTGACGGTGGAACAACTCCCAAATCTCATTACCGCACTAGAAACTGCCATTCTCAAAGATCTTGAAGAGCGGGCTAAAGCAAATGAGGATGCCGATAAAGGTGCCGAGAAACCCAAGTTAACTGATCGCCTTGGACAGCGCGCTTACCCATTCCTCGAGCTGATGAAACAGGCTAAAGCCAAAGACGAACCCGTCATGTGGGGCGTTTAGTCTATCAAGCTCGCTAGCTGGCGACGGGTGTCTTCAACAGTTTGACCGCGGCGTTTTGCTAAGTCTTCAACCTGATCATCAGATAGTTTGCCTACATTGAAGTAACGCGCATCCGGATGAGCCAAATAGAAGCCGCTCACACTTGACGCTGGATTCATGGCCATCGACTCAGTTAAGGTCATGCCAATATCTTCAGAACCAATGACGCGCAACAAATCTTCCTTGACCTCATGCGCAGGACAGGCCGGATAGCCAGGCGCTGGACGTATGCCGCGATATTCCTCATTAATCATCTGATCATTTGTCAGAATCTCATCGCTTGCATAACCCCAAAGGTCAGTTCGAACGCGATGGTGCATTAATTCTGCAAAGGCTTCTGCTAAGCGATCTGCCAAAGCCTTCAACATAATCGCGCTGTAATCGTCATGCTTCGCCTGAAACTCAGCAACCTTCTTTTCAACGCCGTGACCGGTTGTCACAGCAAAGCAACCAAGGTAATCAGCAACACCAACATCTTTTGGCGCAACGTAATCAGCCAAACATCGATTCGGTCTACGTACGCCATCGATCACTGGGCGCTCGGACTGTTGACGCAAGTTATGCCAAACAAACAAAGGATGTTCGCGAGCCTCATCGCTATAGAGAACGATGTCATCACCAACGGTATTAGCGGGATAGAAAGCCACTACAGCATCAGCTTGTAACCATTGGCCTTTAATCAACTTGTCGAGCAACGCTTGCGCATCTGCATACACCTTGCGCGCTTCAACACCCACAATCTCGTCATCCAAGATTGCAGGAAATTTACCTGCCAAGTCCCAGGTCTGGAAGAATGGTGTCCAGTCGATGTACTTTGCAATATCACTCAGTGCAAAGTTTTTAAATACACGGCGACCAATGAACTTTGGCTTCTCAGGAACATAGGAAGACCAATCGATCATCTCGCGATTCTTGCGAGCCGCTTCTAAAGAAATCGTAGGCGCCGCTTTCTTATTCGCGTGTTGCTCCCGAATGCGTACATAGTCATCACGTAAATCTTGAATAAATTTCTTGGCGCTCTCATCTGAAAGCAAACTAGAGGCGACAGATACTGAGCGCGATGCATCGGGCACGTACACCACTGGGCCATCGTAGTGCGGGGCAATCTTCACAGCAGTATGGACACGCGAAGTAGTTGCGCCACCAATCATCAAAGGAATTTGACGTTCGCGGAACCAATCATCACGCTGCATCTCTTGCGCCACGTAGGTCATCTCTTCTAGAGAAGGTGTAATCAATCCAGATAAACCAACAATGTCAGCATTTTCTTCTTTGGCACGCTTGAGGATCTCTGCGCAAGGCACCATCACGCCCATATTGGCTACTTCAAAGTTATTACATTGCAGAACTACGGTCACAATATTTTTACCAATATCGTGTACATCACCCTTCACAGTAGCCATCACAATCTTGCCTTTGGCCTTCGCTTCGCCACCAGCAGCAATATGTTGACGCTTCTCTTCTTCGATATACGGAATCAAGATGGCAACCGCCTGCTTCATTACACGTGCACTCTTAACCACTTGCGGCAAGAACATTTTGCCGGCGCCAAACAAGTCACCAACGACGTTCATGCCATCCATGAGCGGGCCTTCAATCACTTCGATTGGTCTACCGCCTGCACCCATGATTTCAGCGCGCAATTCTTCAGTATCTTCTTCAATAAAAGTAGTGATGCCGTGAACCAGGGCGTGGGTTAAGCGCTCGCGCACTGGAGCCTCACGCCAAACCAAGTTCTCCACCTGTTTAGCGCCACCGCCCTTAAATTGATCAGCAATATCCAACAGTCGCTCTGTCGGAGTTTTGCCATCTTTTTCTTTGAAGCGATTGAGAACAACATCCTCAACGCGCTCACGCAATTCTGGATCTAAATCTGCATACACACCTAATTGACCGGCGTTCACAATACCCATGTCCATGCCAGCTTGAATGGCGTGATACAGAAACACAGTATGAATCGCTTCGCGGACACGATCATTGCCGCGGAATGAGAAGCTCACATTGGAAACTCCGCCACTTACCTTGGCGCCTGGCAGATTTTCTTTAATCCAGCGAGTGGCATCAATAAAGTCAACGGCATAGTTGTCGTGTTCTTCAATGCCAGTAGCAATTGCAAAAATGTTTGGATCAAAAATAATGTCTTCTGCCGGGAAGCCAATTTCATTTACCAAAATCTCATAGCAACGCTGGCAGATTTCAGTCTTACGCTTAAATGTATCGGCTTGCCCCACTTCATCAAAAGCCATCACTACAGAAGCGGCGCCATAACGACGAATCAAGCGTGCTTGTTTTCTAAAAGACTCTTCGCCCTCTTTCAGGGAGATCGAGTTAACAATGGGTTTGCCCTGAATACACTTTAAGCCCGCCTCAATGACGCTCCACTTAGAGGAGTCGATCATGATAGGCACACGGGCAATATCAGGCTCAGAGGCAATCAAGTTTAAGAAGCGCATCATTGCCGCCTCAGAATCAAGCATTGCTTCATCCATATTGATGTCGATGACTTGCGCACCGTTCTCAACCTGCTGACGCGCCACTACAAGCGCCTCATCAAATTGATTATTCAAAATCATGCGGGAAAATGCTTTTGAGCCTGTGACGTTAGTGCGCTCACCAATATTGACGAAGCCAACATCAGCAGTAACGTTAAAAGGCTCAAGACCGGAAAGCTTCATCGCAGGCATGACTTTTTTCTCAATCTTGCTCATGCTGCCGCCTCTGCATTCTCTTTATAGAAAGCGCGTGGCTTACGTTTCGCAACGGCATTTGCAATTGCACGTATATGGTCAGGCGTAGTACCGCAGCAGCCACCCACTAAATTGACTAAGCCATCTTTTGCAAAGCCATCCACTAGGCTAGAGGTAATTTCTGGTGTCTCATCAAAACCTGTATCGCTCATTGGATTAGGCAGGCCTGCATTAGGGTAGCAAGACACTGCAGCATCGCAAATCCTTGCCAGCTCTGCGATGTAGGGGCGCATCAGTGCAGCACCTAAGGCGCAATTCAAGCCAAAGGTCAGAGGCTTAATGTGGCGTAAGCTATTCCAGAAGGCCTCAACTGTTTGACCAGACAAAATACGTCCTGATGCATCAGTTACCGTTCCAGAAATCATGACTGGCAAACGCTCACCAGTCTCTTCAAAAAATTCATCAAGCGCAAACAATGCTGCTTTGGCATTGAGTGTGTCAAAAATTGTTTCGACTAAAAATAAATCTACACCACCAGCAAATAAACCTTCAATCTGTTCACGATATGAAGCACGTAAAGCATCAAAGGTCACATTACGCGCGCCCGGATCATTTACATCAGGTGAAATGCTAGCCGTCTTCGGTGTTGGTCCAATTGCGCCAGCTGCAAAACGTGGCTTATCTGGGGTGCTGTATTTTTCACAAGCGGCACGTGCCAATCTAGCGGAGACTTCATTCATCTCGCGCGCTAAGCCAGCCATTTTGTAGTCTTCTTGCGCGACTGAAGTGGCGCCAAAAGTATTGGTCTCAATAATGTCTGCACCAGCATCTAAATACTGCTCATGAATCTTGCTAATAATTTGCGGCTGAGTCAAAACCAACAGCTCATTGTTACCTTTGATATCACCTGGATGGTCAGCAAAACGGGTATTACTCGGCAAACCACGATAGTCGGCCTCAGTTAATTTGTATTGCTGAATCATTGTCCCCATGGCGCCATCCAAAATCAGGATGCGCTGCTTTAAAAGCTCAGGAAGCTTTTGACCGCGGGTATAGGGCTGGGACAAACCATTAGATTGCATTGTTAAACCGGGATTAATCTCTAGAATCCCTTATTCTATTGGAAAAGCCACTTTTCATTCACCCCGGAGCCCCTTATGTTTGGAACCATTCCAGAATTTAATCAAAGCCTAGATATGTTTAAGACCATGTGGGGACAAGGTGCTGCAGGTCAAGCGGGGCAGTTCCCCTTCACGGCAGATGCCTCTAAAGCTGCTGGCGGCTTTGCATCCGCTTTCCCGGGTTTAGATGTGGATGAGCTTGAAAAGCGCATCAAAGACCTTAAAAGCGTTGAAAACTGGCTCAATTTGAACCTCAACATCCTGAAGTCCACCATTCAGGGTCTTGAAGTCCAGCATGCCACCATGATGGCCCTCAAGTCCTTTGGCGATGCTGTTTCAGCAGCTAGCTCAGCAGCCAGCTCAACTAGCGCCCCAAAGGAAGAATCTAAGACTAAAACGACTAGCGCTAAACCACGGAAAACCGCAACACGCCGTCCTCGCAAAGCCGGCGATGCAACTTTCCTCGACGAAGTAGGTAATTCAGATGAGCAATAGCCTCACCCATTGCAAATGTGAGTTGATGAATATCTAATTCACGCTTAAACAAGACCGGCACAATCTCCCTAGCATGTGCCGGTTTTTTACATGCGCCCAAGGTATCTGCCAAACGATCATCATGATGCGCTTTCAGTTGCGCAACACGCGGCCTGATGCCAGTAAACGGTTTGCCATGCGAAGGGAGCACTAATGCATCCTCAGGCAATGCTAAATACTTTTCGATAGAGTCAAGATACAAGCCTAGCGGATCTGCATCTGGATCCGCATCATAAACGCTGACATTAGTAGAGATACGTGGCAACAACATATCCCCAGAAATCAACACCCCAAGATCTTTACAAAACAGAGAAGCATGCTCAGGCGCATGTCCATAACCCATGATGACCTGCCACGCACGACCGCCAATCAAAATGAATTCACCATCAATAATGCGGCGATATTGACGCGGCACTCCGGGAACCATATTGCTGTAGTAATTTGAACGTCCCCGAATTTTTTCTAAGTCCTCGGGGGTTGTTAAGCCATGTCTTTGAAAGTGATCTGCAGAACCTCCACTACCTGCACGTGAACCCACTGCAGCACCACCTTCTTTGCAGCTTAACCATTGAGCCGTTAAATAATCCGTCATGGAAATCCACATAGGAACATTCCACTTGTCGCATAGCCATTGCGATAAACCTACATGATCGGGATGCATGTGAGTCACGATGACACGCAAGACTGGCATACCTTCAAGCTGGGTGGCAAAGACCTGATCCCAAGCAGCCTTGGTCTCTTCATTGGCGATACCGCAATCCACAATCGTCCAGCCCGATACGCCATCAATTTCATCACGGAGCAACCAAAGATTGATGTGATCTAAAGCAAAAGGCAGGCGCATTCTGATCCAGCGAACACCTGGAGCAACCTCCATACTGCTACCCACTTCCGGAAGCGCATCTCCTAATGGATAATGAACTACGGCTTCAGCGCTTGCTTGGTTTTGAGTGCTCATAGCTTTACGTGATTTCTTTTATCTTTTTTATCTTTTGTTTCTGGGTTTACTTTGACAACAGTTCCATCGCCTTGCATTAATTGGTGTGACATTAATCCTGAAAATGGTTACTGTCGTGGCTGCTATCGTACCCTGACTGAAATTGCTGATTGGTCAGATCTGAGTAATTCCGAGAAGCTCAAGGTTTGGGCAGAACTCACTACTCGCAAACCTCAAGCGCCACAGTAAAACGGATCTCTCAATCTTGATTGCTTTATTTATTTACGTCGACAATCAAGCGTCCACGAACATTCCCTGCCATTAATTCTTGCGCGTACTTGATCGACTCCTCAAGCGTAATCTCATGAGAGATTTCATCTAAAGTTTTCAAGTCCACTAACTTGCTCAGTTGCTCATAAGCAGCAATCCGTTTTGCACGTGGCACCGTGACACTATTAATGCCGTACAAAGTAACGCCACGCAAAATAAATGGCGCGACGCTAGATGGGAAATCCATACCTTGAGCCAGTCCACAGGCCGCTACAGCGCCATCGCTCTTAGTCTGAGCGCAAGCATTTGCCAGAGTATGGCTACCCACGCTATCAACCACTGCAGCCCAACGCTCTTTAGCCAATGGCTTACCAGGCGCAGATAAAGTGGCACGATCAACCACCTCAGTGGCACCCAATTTTTTCAAGTAATCCGCTTCGGCTATACGACCAGTGCTGGCAACTACAGTGAAACCTAGCTTGCTAAGGAGCGTAATCGCAAAGCTACCCACACCACCTGCAGCACCGGTTACCAAAACTTCTCCATCGCTAGGCTTAAGCCCATGCTTTTGGAGTGCCATGACGCACAGCATGGCGGTATAGCCTGCGGTACCTATAGCTAATGCTTGTTTAGCAGTAAAGCCTTTTGGCAGAGGAATCAACCATTCAGCCTTTACACGAGCTTGCTGACCCAATCCACCCCAATGTCCCTCACCCACTCCCCAGCCATTGAGGAGCACCATATCGCCAGCCTTGAAATCAGGGCTAGTACTCTCTAGTACCTCACCAGCAAAATCGATTCCAGGAACCATGGGAAAGCTTCGAACCACTGGGCCTTTGCCGGTGATAGCCAAGCCATCCTTGTAATTCAGAGTGGAATACAGGACCTTTACTCGAACATCGCCCTGAGGGAGGCTGGCTTCATCCACTTGGGACAATTCTGCGCGATAGCCTTGATCGTCTTTATTTACCAGTATTGCTTTAAACATGTCTCTTCCTTTTAGAACGAGGTATTTCCTCGCAGCAATTGCTTAATAGGTTTATCCTAACGAGCATTGCTAATTATGGGGGTTTCCATGAAAAAAATTCTACTATTAACTACGATTTCTGGCTTTCTGCTTGCGGGATGCTATTCAACGCAGATCAACATGTCTATGGGAAATATGCGTCTCATTAGCTCTAGCGCAGCACCACAGGATGTAATGGATTTCGCTACCAAGACCTGTAAAGATGATTTTTATGAGGGCGCAAGCTTTATATCGAAGGCAGGCAAAGAGTACCGCTTTAAGTGCGTTAAAGCCGAAGAAAACGAAATCTTGATTCCCATTCCCGGCACAACCATTGCCGCCCCAGCAAAAGCTGAAGCTAAGTAAGCAAAGACTAATGACCCCATTTACTTCACAAGAACTACGCAAAGGTTTTGCTTCATTTGCAACTGGGGTCACTGTCATCACCTGTTTGGATGAAGAAAATAATCCACACGGCATTACGATTAGCTCGTTTAATACTGTCTCACTAGAGCCACCACTTATTTTGTGGAGTCTTAAAAAGCATTCGCGACTGATGCCCTGGGTCGAGCTTGGCAAGAAACATCTCATTCATGTTTTAGAGCGCTCACAAGAAGATTTAGCAATGCATTTTGCTACCGTGAAGACCGATCAGTTTAAAGACGTTGACCACAAGATAGCTGCCAGTGGCCTCACCCAAATTGATCATTGCGTGGCTTATTACGAATGCGAAACTGTTTGCGTTCACATTGGCGGTGATCACAACATTATTGTTGCCAAAGTTGTTCAATTAAAAAATCATCCTGAACGCGAGCCCCTCATTTTTGCCCGCAGCAAATTTGTTGGGCTTGATTTCACAGAAGCCAAAACCAGCTAATCCAATTAACTTCCAAGGGAAATACCATGATGCGTTTATGGGGTCGTGCAAGTTCTATTAACGTTCAAAAAGTTTTGTGGTGTCTTGCTGAGCTTGGGCTTAAAGAGGGCAAGGACTTTGAGCGAATTGATGCCGGACTACAGTTTGGCAAAAATAATACGCCTGAGTTTCTCAAAATGAATCCAAATGGGCTTGTGCCTACTCTCGAAGATGGCGACACAGTACTTTGGGAATCCAATACCATTCTGCGCTACTTGGCACGTCAACACGATAAAGTAGGGCGCTTCTCTACAGACATCAAGACGCAATATGAATCAGAAAAGTGGATGGATTGGCAATTGGGCACAATGTGGCCAGTACTGCGAGTTGTGTTTCTTGGTCTGACCAGAACCCCTGAAGCCGAGCGTAACTACCAAGCGATTTTGAATAGCTATCAAGAAACCAATCGACTGCTCGGATTGCTAGATCAAACATTAGCAAATCAAAGCTACTGCTCGGGCAATCAATTTCAGATTGGAGATATTGTTTTGGCTCTTTGCGTCAGCCGCTGGATTTTGCTACACAATAGCTTCCCGCAGCAAACGGGGGAACGCGCCAACCTCAAGAACATTGATGCTTGGCTAAAGCGTTTAGAAGAAGAGACTTGCGTTAACGAAATTATTGAAAAAGAGCTCAATATCGTTAAGTAGTCTCTCCAATTTTATTTTTTACTGTTGTTTAAATTTCTTAGCGTGGTGATCGGCACCAATAAATAGGTACATCGCCGGCACCACAAAGAGCGTGAACAAAGTACCGATCGATAGGCCTGTGAAGATCACAATGCCCATTGATTTACGCCCTGCAGCACCAGCTCCCGAGGCGATCACCAAAGGCAGTACACCCAGCACCATTGCAGCAGTTGTCATCAGAATGGGGCGCAAACGTACGCTGCTTGCCTCCACAATCGCATCAAGCTTGCTGCGTCCAGCCTCTTGAAGTTCATTGGCAAATTCCACTATCAAAATACCATGCTTACTAATTAATCCCATGAGCGTGACTAGGCCGACTTGGGTATAGACGTTCAAGGTAGTGAATCCCAAATTAATAAAGATCAAGGCACCGAATAAAGCCAGTGGCACTGAAACCAAAATCACAATCGGGTCACGGAAGCTCTCAAACTGCGCAGCAAGCACCAAGAACACAATCAAGATTGCAAAGAACATGGTGACCAAGAAACCACCAGACTCCGCCATAAATTGGCGTGAAGGACCTGCGTAGTCCATGGTGTAACCATTTGGCGCAACCTCTTTCAAGGTCTGACGCATGTACTCCAATAAATCTGCTTGAGAAATAAATGGCGTGCTCACACCAGAAATTGTTGCTGAATTCAATTGCTGGAAGTGATTAATCGATTGCGGAACCACCCTTTGTTTAATCGTTGCAATAGTGCGCGCTTGAACCATTGCGCCACTTGGAGTGCGAATGTAATAGTCCAAAATTTGATCAGGATTCAAGCGATCAACCTGCTTCACTTGTGGAATCACACGATAAGATCGTCCAGCTACTGAGAAGTAATTAACGTATCCACCCCCCAATGCTGCAGAGAGTGCTGCGCCAACTTGTTGCTGAGTCATGCCTAATGCTGCTACTTTTTCCCGATCAATCTCCAAGACGTCTTGTGGCTTATCAATCTTTAGATCGGAGTCTACGAAGAAGAAATTGCCACTACGACGCGCTTTATCAAGGACCGCTTGGGAGACTTCGTTTAACGCGGCATAAGACTCTGTAGTATTGATGACCACTTGCACTGGCAAGCCTTGCGCGCCAGGTAAGGCTGGGAACTGGAAAGCTGCAACGCGTGCACCTGCAATGCTATTCCACTTTTGCTGCATATCTTCCTGGAACTTGGTTGCATTACGGCTCCGCTCACCCCAATCTTTAAGCAAGATACCGCCAAAACTTGATGTTGGACTCGTAATCTGAAACGCTTGTTCGTATTCTGGCTCTGCAGCAGCAATCGCATAGATTTGATCCGCATAAGTTTGCATTTGTGTGACCGTACTATTTGGAGGTCCAGATGCTTGCATCAAGACAATTCCTTGGTCCTCCGTTGGCGCCAACTCGGCACGCGCAGTTGCATACAAATAAGCAACGCCGCCTAATAAAATGACGCCCATCACGATGATGACTTGCCAAGTACTTAGCAAATCACGCAAAGTAGTCTGATAACTGTGATGTACCTTATCAAAAATACGATCAATCTTTTGCACAAATGGTGAAGCCTCTTGCTCTTCGGTGAAGATGCGCGAGCACATCATTGGAGAGAGTGTTAATGCAATCAATCCAGAAACTGCTACCGCACTTGCCAAAGTAAAGGCGAATTCCGTAAATAGCGCTCCCGTTAGCCCACCCTGGAAGCCAATTGGGATATACACCGCAATCAGCACTACTGTCATTGCCAAAATTGGCCCGCCTAATTCACGGGCAGCAATTAGAGAGGCCTCTAACGGCGACTTACCCTCTTTCATATGGCGGTCAACGTTTTCCACCACAATGATGGCATCGTCCACGACCAATCCAATCGCCAATACCAGTGCCAATAAGGTTAGTAAGTTAATTGAATAACCCAGAACCTGCATTAGGAAAAAAGTGCCAATCAATGACAAAGGCATTGCAATCACTGGAACGGCAACGGCACGAGCGCTACCTAAGAACAGATAAATCACCACCGTCACAATGACCAAAGCTTCCAGCAAGGTAGATACCACCTCATCAATAGAGCTAGTAATAAATTTAGTGGAGTCATACACAATCTTGCCAGTCATACCAATTGGCAATTGCTTTTGAATATCAGGAACAACATCGCGTACACGTTGCGCTACATCTAATAGATTGGCTTGAGGTGCAACCTTAATTGCAATGAATACCGACTTCTTGCCACTAAAGGCAACGTTCGTGTTGTAGTCCTCAGATCCTAAAGTGACAGTAGCTACTTGATCTAAGTAGACAATATTCACGCCATCTTTTTTAATGACTAATTTACGAAACTCATCAAGCGTATGCAAGTCAGTACCGGCAACCAAGTCAACCGACACCATCTCACCTTTAGTGCTGCCAACTGCAGAAAGGTAATTGTTGGCTGACATGGCGCTATAGACATCATCAGCTCCCACTCCCAGACCAGCCATCTTTTCGCGATCTAACCAAGCACGTAAGGCGAATTTTCTGCCGCCAGTAATTTCAGCGTTTTGCACGCCCTCAACTGAGTCTAATTTTGGCTTTACAACGCGCAATAAGTAATCGGTAATAGCATTGTTGGGGATTTCATCACTATAGAAACCCATATACATCGCTGCAGTAGATTGACCTACCTGCACAGTCAAAATGGGTTGCTGCGCTTGAGGCGGCAATTGATTCTTCACTGCGCTAATTTGAGTCTGTATCTGCGTTAAAGCTGCGTTTGAATCGTAGTTCAACTTCAGCGTTGCAACAATCGTCGAGACTCCGCTCACGCTAGCTGATGACAAGTAATCAATGCCTTGCGCCTGGGCTATAGAAGCCTCTAGTGGCTGGGTAATAAAACCTGCAATGGTTTCTGGATCGGCACCATAGTAAGCAGTGGTGATTGTCACAATCGCATTTTGCGTTTGTGGATATTGGTTTACTGGCAAAGAACCAATTGCCTTCAAGCCAAAGATCAATACTAGCGCGCTCACCACCATGGAGAGCACTGGTCGGCGGATGAATATGTCAGTCCAATTCATCTGCTATTTATTCCTGCGGCTTTGGATCAGGTGAGTTTGCTGGCTGCACCTTGTTATTAATAATCAATGGTGTGCCGTTCTTCAACTTCAGCTGGCCACTAGTAACAACTGTCGCGCCCTCATCAACACCTTTGAGAATAGCCACCTGATCGCCACGGGTAGATCCAGTAGTCACAAATACCTGTTGCGCCTCAAGAGCAGGATTACCTTGTTTGTCTTTTTTACCAGTTGGCTTAGCAATAAAAACAGTCGAGCCATACGGGTTGTATGTAACTGCCGTCTGAGGCAAGGTTAAATACTTCACTTGATCACCAAGCTTGATATTTACATTGGCGAACATGCCAGGAAGAATTTTCTTATCCGGATTCGCAAGTTGTGCCTCAACCTGAATATTGCGAGTATTGGTATCCACCTTCGGACTTATCGCTGTAATCTTGCCAGCAAAGCTCGCATCTTTGAATGCATCGGTTGTAACAATAACTTCTTGTCCAACCTGAATAAGCTCGGCATTATTTTGCGGTAAGTTGAAATCTACAAAAATAGGATCTAAGGTTTGTAGTGTTAATAACTTATCACCAGGGTTTACATACTGCCCTGGATTAATCGACACAATACCTACGCGACCACTAAATGGTGCTTTGAGGTTTTTCTTCGCTACCAGAGCCGTTTGCTGCTCGACCTGCGCTTGTTTGGATTTGGAATCAGCAGCGCTCGTATCAAATACGTTCTTACTAATTGCCTGGATCGCCAACTGCTGTCTATCACGCTCATTAATTACCTTGGCTAGATCAGCCATTGCTTTTAAAGAATTTAGCTGCGCAACATCAGACGCATCATTTAACTTGATGAGGAGTTCGCCTTCTTTAACATCTTGCCCAGACTTTACGGGAACCGTTTGTACGAGGCCTCCAAGTTCTGTACTAAGCTCAACACCTCTAAATGCACGTACATTACCGACGCTAGTTAACTTAGGCTGCCATTCGGAAGTGGCGACCACCATTGTGGAGACTGTTGCAGGAGGCAAGCCCATACCCGCAATGAAATGCTTAATTAAGGAAGTCTTGAGTTGATTAAAGGCAAAGATCAAGCCTAATAATAAAAATACGCCGCAGAGCATGATGGTCATGCGACGCTGCAATGGCTCCATTGCCATTAACTTTGCGTGAGCTCTAGTACCGCGCCATTTTTGACCCATGCGAGCCCAAAAAGCTTTTGCTTTTTCCCAGAGGGCAATCACTCGCTCGCGCAATTTCCATTCAATCGCTTTGCGCTGCATCCATGCCCACACGGCAAGCACTAAAGCGACGAGCTTATTCTTAATTTTTTCCAGAAGTTTCATTTTGATCTTTGTTCGCTATGTCTTTTGGTTTAAAGGCAGGGCCTTCACGATTCCACCAGCCGCCGCCCAATGCTGCAAATAAAGCCGCTGTATCAGAAAAACGAGTAGCTTGTGCTGCAACTGATTTCACTTTGGCTTGCTGATACTGATTTTGGTAATAGAGCACAGCCAAATAACTTGCTGTACCCAACTTATATTGCTGCTGCACTAGATCTAAAGTTTCGTATGCATAGCGCTCTGCATCTGATGCGGCCTTAAGCGCTTGAGCACCTGTCTCGAGTGCGCGCAATGCATTGGCTACTTCTTGAAATGCATTTAATACGGTTGCCTGGTATTGAAAAGCAGCTTGCTCATAGTTTGCAATCGCACCACGACGCTGTGCCAATAGTTGCCCACCCTGAAACAAAGGCTGCAAGATACCGCCACCCAAAGTCCATAAAGCAGAGTTAGGTCCAAACAGTCCATTTGAAGTTAATGCAGCTGCACCGATCGATCCCGTGATATTAAATTGTGGCAATAAGTTTGCCGTGGCAACGCCCACAAAAGCGTTCTGCGCTTTAAGCTGAGCCTCTGCGGCACGCACATCAGGGCGCTGACGCACCAAGCTGGAAGGCACGGATAAGGGTAGCTTCTCTGGCAAATGCAAATTAGCCAAATCAAACTTGGCAACATTGGCGTTGCTTGGAATCTCTCCTACCAGTACCGCCAATTGATTGCGCGCAAAGGCAAGATTCCGTTCGTAGTTAAATAAATCTACTTGAGAGTTTGAAACCAATGTGCGTTGTGATGTGACATCTACTTTAGAAACCGTACCAATAACCAACTGCTTCTCAGTTACCTCAGCGAGATTGGTTTGCGCTTTCAGAATTTCTTCAGTAGCCTGCATCTGCGCACGTAGTGCCGCTTCTTTCACTGCGCTAGTTACCACATTGGCTGTTAATGACAGATAGGCACCCTCTAACTGAAACTGCGCAATCTCTGCTTGTGCACGAGCGCCTTCAACCGCTCTTCGTGCACCACCAAAGACATCTAATTTATACGTCACATTGACCGTAGCGTTATAGAGGTTGTATGTATCAGTACCGTAGTTCATGCCATATACGGCTGACGGTTGTTTTTGTCTTATGGTATTTGCACCAACGCCAATTGCCGGAAAGTATTGACCGCCAATTTGTGCATTGACATTTTCTTGGGCAGCACGCAATGCTGCATCAGCAGCACCTAAGTTCGGATTTTGCTCAAGCGCTCTTTTAATCAGGGCATCAAGCTCAGGAGATTTATAAAGCTCCCACCATTGCGCTTCAATATCAGCACCCTCAACAAATTCTTGATCAGTGCCGCCCGGAACTCCAGGAGCGGTAGTCAATTTCTTAGATAAGGGGGTTTCTGTATAAGACGAGGTCTTGGGTGCTTCGGGTTGCTTAAAGTCTGGGCCAACAGCGCACGCAGAAAGTGCGCCTGCACAAATCAGCACAAGCAAATGCAAACGGGAAAGTGGGTGTATCGACAAAAACATGGGTTGCAACAAATATCCTCTTTTACAAGAGTTATTTGAACACATAAATGCAATCAGGGCTCCGTAAAGCCCTGATTTATCTAATGAATTTTGTTCACAACTTTAGGTGAATGTCAAACGGATGAAAATTTATTCGACCGTAACGTCCGAGTTCTGAACGGGGGTCACTAGTTTGCTCCACCGAGGATCTTTTTTTTTGATCCTGACGCCAGCCTCTTTACCCCCTTTAACCAATGTATATCCTTTTGACTTCTGCTTAGGGTCTTTATATCGGATTCCGTCATTCACTATTGGCAAGTGGAAATGAGCAGTTAGCTGGTGTTCGTTTACCTCTGGAAGATACATAACAACAATCTTTTCAATCAGACCATTCAGATAGATTTTCTTATCTTCGTCACTTAATTTATCAATTTCGATCAATTCCTCGCCAAACCTAGCGACCCAATCAACCCACTTCTTGTTTGTAGTATTCCCGAGTAGTTCCATTTGGGTATTAGTTAACTCAGTCTCAATAACGACAATCTTTTCTTTAACCCGTTGAACTCCAAATTCATAAACCTTCTTGGTAATTTCCTTCAAGCGGAAATTCGCCTCTAAGCCCCCTTGAGCTTCTTGAGCCTGAGCTAACTCTTTTTGAAGTTTCTTAATTTTCACTTCTAGGGCTTTAATTTCTGCCTCTGATCGAATCGAGCCAACTCCCTGTTCCTTGAGAATTCTTCTTTTCACATCCTCTTTTAATAGACTGGATTTAGAGTGGATCTTTCCAACCAATTCCCATACCAAAGCATCTGTTTCTGGAATATTTAAAGAACGAGCCATTCCACAACCTGTACCCCTAGCCCAAGGTGTTTTAGTTCCACCTTCTTTAGCCCAAGCTCTTTCTTTATTGGGGCAGTAATAAAGATTCTCGTTTTTACTTTCTTTGGATCTAGCTCCAAACGGACGCCCACAATGTCCACAGAACATTAAATCCCGCAACAAATAAAACTTCTTCGTTCTATTCTTTTGTGGTGTTCTAGCTATCTCTCTTTTCTTTAACTGCTGAACTGACTTCCAAGTAGGCTCATCAAGTATGGCAGGGCAACTTATTTTTACAACTGTTCCACTCTTGTTATCGGTGTATTGATACTTTCCGATGTAGTGGGTATTTTTGATTAAAGCCTGAAGTGATCCAATAGTCCATAAGCCCTTCGCTCGCCTTGGAATTACACCCTTTGAATCAAGTAATCGCTTTACATCCGCAGTACTCTTTCCAGCAAGACTATCAGCAAAGATCTTTTTCACCCACTTAGCCTCGGAAGATTCAACGACTAATCTCTTGTCTACTATCTTGTATCCAAAAGGCGCTGGACCACCGTGCCAATAACCAGCCTTAACCTTGCTAATTTTTCCAAGCCTTGATCTTTCTGCTCTGGCAGCATTATCAAATTGCGCAAGGGCATCTAACATCTGCTTTAGCAATTTATCAGTTGGATTTGATAAATTAAACTGCCCATCTTTTGTATAAACAGTAACTTGATTTTTATCGCAGATGTATCTGAAACTTGAAGCTACAAAATCGTTTCTTGATAAACGGGATTGGTCATAGACCCATAGATGTTTAACTTCACCATTAACGATTGAGTCATATAACGCAGATAGAACGGGTCTATCTTTAATATCCTCGTGGTGAGAGCTTTTCCCACCCTCATCCCAATGTTTATATCCGAGCTTTAATTCCTTGGATCTTTTTATTCCTAAGGCTAGTTGAGTGTCTAGGGACGTACCCTTATCTCTTTGGGCAACAGTAGAAACCCGAGTGTAGATATGAAGTATCTTTTTCGGATCCTTTTCAGTTGTCGCCTTTTTAATCATCGTTAATTTTTATTGGTAATTGTTTTGAACTAGTTTATTGTTATATTGACTTCATAACAATTAATTTGATATGCCTAAATTTACTCATAAGTTGACGCCAGAAATCATTGCCGAATTTTCATATTCTGGTTTACTGGATATGAAGCAAAGGGCTATCAGTAATGACCATAAAGATGTTTTAGAGTGGTGTGATTTCGAATTATCGAAGCGCCCAGTCCCAGCTCCAGTTGATCCTAGTGCTAGAAAACCTCGAGCCTCGGGTACAAGAAAGAATGGTCGAGCCCCTTCCATAGTTGCCGCTGAAAAAGAACTTAACTCACAACTTGAAAAGCTTGGGCGCTCTCTTTTAGAGCAGTATGACTTATCTAAAGAAACCGCTAGAAACCTGTCTAAAGGGTCTAAATTTAGAGCGCATTCGTTCCTTTCTAAAACAGGTAAGGCAAAAGTTGGAGGCGCAAAAAGAAAAGGTCGGGTTGCTGTTAATTGTTTTATTTCATACCGCTTAAAAACAGATATCTTTGGGCTTGCTGGAGTGCTTGAGCACAACCAACCTGCCGAAGAAATGTCTTTTATGGTTTTGGCACCAAAGGAGTACGTAAACCATTTCGTCTCTAGGGCTGAGTTACTACCTAGCCTCGAAGAAACTGATGAAATTGGTCTTGTCCACGGTGGAGAGAGTTTCAACAATTTTGATGATGCCGCAGCACTATTCATATCAATCATTGATCGAGTAGCGCCAAAAAAGGGTTAGTTCGCCAAGCATTCAGCCACCAAACAAAATCCATTAAGAACTGCCTCCTCAGCGCAGACTAGAGGCATTGTCTCGGCATACCTCTTACCCTCATAGATATTCAACATTGGCTTAAATAGCTGTTTCACGACACCAGTTCCATTTGGAATTCCTGTCCGACTATCTGAAACTAACTTGATTCCGAATTCATTAACCGTAACAGTACATTTTTCATTGCCAGCCCTGTAGAAGCCTTTGTAGCCAGCTTCTACCTCAATTTTTTTAGTAAACGGTGAGAGATTCATTGCTCCCCCTAAACCAGCGTTGAGACAGTTGAATGAGACATATGAATACCGTACTCCTTCCCTAGCCAGCAAGAAATTCTCCTAAGGCTCATTCCCCTACGCTTCATATCTTTCATCGACTGAATGATTAACTGCTCGTCAGGATTCTTTTCTAATTTTTCATCAACCACCCTGTAGCCGAAACGAGTAAAGCCTCCAAGAAACTTTCCTTCGGACTTTTGAACCTGCTTCACCTCCCTGATTCGTGTAGCTATACGCTCACGCTCAAAAGTAGCGAAGGCTGAAAGGATCGTGAAGATAACAGAGCCAATCCCGTCATTAGTCACATCCCCACCAAGATCAATAAAGTGGACTGAAATACCCCGTTGCTTTAATTCGTGAAGGGTATTGAGCGCATTTCTAGTGTTTCTGAATGCCCTATCTAGTTTTGAAAATATTAGGATGTCGCCTGATGTGAGTTGATTAAAGAGCTTAGAGCCCTCCGGACGCCTTTCAAACTCTAGGCTCCCACTCACACCTTTTTCTGTAATGAAGTTCTCTGGCGGAATTTCGAAGCCTTTTAGAACTGAATATGACTGAATTTGCCTTAGCTGAGTCTCTAGGCTTTCGCCCTCGTTCGCCTGTTGAAGGGTGCTAACTCGTACATAGCCGTAAATTCCCATAAATCCCCCTAAGTGTATGATTTATATGATAATTTTACTTTTTTAGTGAATTAAAGTAAAGCTAAATCAAGGACTTAGGGTCAAATTCGTAAGACTTGTCTTGAGGCGTAATTTACGGTCGTTCGACTCGCTACAGCGAGCCTTACGAACTCAAAGCTATTTCACCTCATCCAATTTAGGAAGCGAATTAATAATCTTGACGCTTTCAATGCTGACTCTCACTAAACGCTTAATCAAATTGAGAATGTATTCAGGATCTTCGGCTTCCAGACACCACTCGTTAGGATTGTTAGTAATTCCAGAATCCTTATCAAGAGAAACTTGATAACGCTCCATTACCCACTCAAGAGCCGACTTACCATTCACGACGTACTCGTAAGCCTCTAGTGGTATGCCGCCTAATTTAATCCGATTGTTATAGATGATCGTTGTCCTATCTTCCTTGCCGTTTACCTTGGGAAAATGTACTTTGGTGATCTCAAATAGCTTAGAGTCGCCCAAGCCAATTTCCCCATCCTGAATTAAATCGTATGGCTCAACTGACTCGTAATTTACGTGCCAATTAGACAACTCTCTGCCAGCCTTGCTAAATACCCAAAAATCCTTCGCCAACGGAATTCTAGGCAACATCTTTTTCAAATCTGAATCAAATCTCTTTTTATATTCAGGGGAGTGGAATATACCGTAAACGTAATAAAAAATGTCTTCCTTGGTAATTGACTTACCTTTGCTACTTTCATAAGCTTTGCGAAATTTTTCCAACGTCAAATCAGATATATTTTCATTTCTCGTATAGCCCCCAAACCTGTCTTTCTCTACCTTTACGGCAAATAAATCTTCTGAATGAGATTCTTCTTCTACCTTTTCATAAGTAAATAATGGGAAGGATTGAGCGCCAGCATCCTGAAGATTTAAATCAGGTAATTTGTTTACCATTAGGGCTGTAAATGGTCTTCTAGCTCCTGTATTAGGTACGCATATAGCCAAGTTCTCAAGCTCATTGTTAGGGAATATCTTTGGCATCTGATAAACCATTTCGTTGAACGTTCTATCAAAATACATATTCAACTTACAAAATGGTCTGTAAACAGACTTCACTAAAGCATCCTTACGATACGAGTGCGCCGTGTATCTACCTAAAGTATTCTTAATTGCCCTAGTCCAACTAATTTTCTTAGGGTCTGTGTCAATAAATTTTTCAACAATTTTTTGACGCTCTATTGCGCTAGGGAATTTATCTTTTTCTGTTGCTTTTTTGAATTCTGTTACTTGCTCATTATAAAAATCGATCATCGATTTCATATTTGAGGACAATTTTTTTGAAGAAAAGTTATAAGCCCAAGAATCTCTATTTGTAACCACGCCTAGTGAATAATTATTAAAAATTGACTCCTCGCTGGTATCACTCTTGTTGCCAATAGAAATGAACTTAGAAAAAGCAGGGTCTCTCTGATTAATCCAATCGTGACTATCATTTGGATTCAGCCTATCCCACTTTAGACCGTCTATTGAAATAGCACTTGAAATCTTCTCTAATTTTTCAGCTCTATTTAATGAATCCCCAATGTCGTGGTAATAAATTTCACAAGGACTTTGTTGCTCGGGATTTTTTACAAAGATGAATACTGCCACGCCCGTCATAATGTCGAATACGTTTTGACCTTCTTTTTTAGCCAACTCCTTAGACATCCCACGAATTCCACCACGAAGGTTGAACACGTAAATGCTAGAAAATTCATCGGAAAGAGACGCTCTAAACCCATCCATAGAATTTTTATCAATAAAAGAATTATTTGTCACATAACAAATAATTCCCTTATCTTTAATTCTGTCAGTAGCCCATCTGATTGCCCGAATATAACTGTCGTACAGGTTCATCAAAAGACCAGCATTTGACTTCTCTGCGTATGTCTCCCTAATGCGCTGGTCTAAATAATCGTACTTAAGATTCTTATTGCCCTCATTTTCGCTATCCTGTCCAGCCGAATACGGGGGATTCCCAATTACAACTTGAATAGGCGTTTCAGTAAGTTTTTTTACACGCTTATTATTTTCGGGGAACATAACTTCCTCGAGATCACTCTTAGATTCACCGATTTGAAATGTATCCGCAAGAACCATTCCATCAAATGGAACATACTTACGGTTAACACTAAGATCGTGATACGTTTCTTCAATATTAATTGCCGCAATGTAATAAGCAAGCAACACAATCTCATTTGCGTGTAAGTCATTGAGATACTTGTATTCAAGATCTTCCGGCTTAATATGCCCACTTTGAAGTAGGCGAACCATAAATGTTCCCGTGCCAGTAAATGGATCTAGGATATGAACGTTTCTATCAGTTAGATTTAACCCAAACTCTTTTTTTAGGGCTACGTCTGCGCTATTAATTATAAAATCAACAACTTCGATTGGCGTGTAGACAATTCCGAGCCTATCAGCCATCCCAGGAAAAGCTAGATTAAAGAACTTATCGTAAAGCTCCTTAATGATTGTCTGTTTAGCGGCTGCGTTATCAATCCCAACAACTTTTCTTCTTACGCTGTCATAGAATTCATCGAGTTTTTTCTGATCTTTCTCGAACGTTCGATCTTCCAGCAAATCAATCATTTTTTTGAACGACTTGGAGACTGGGTTATTTTTAGCAAACTCATAACCCTCAAACAAGGCATCAAATACAGGCTTTGTTATTAAATGCTGCGCAAGCATTTCGATCGCATCTTTTTCGGTAACTGATGGATTAAGATTTTTTCTTAGCCCCTTAACAAATTGCTCAAATGCCTTTTGGTGTTCTTGATCTGAGCCACGCAATAACAACTTAATACGATCAATATGACTCTCGGCAATCTCCGAAACATCTTTAGCCCAGTTTTCCCAATAGTCCCTTGATCCACACTTCTTGGCGATCTTTCCAAGGATAGCGTTTTGCCAAGTTTCAGCCGTGGGTAGGTCTAATTTTAATTGCGTGACCGATGGAGCGGCAATATCTGGCTTTTTATTTGGATCTGTTTTTTTGTCTTGAGGCTCTTTACCAGCACCTTTGCCTTCACCAATAATGGTTACATCAATTTGATCTGGTTTATTGACGTTGAACTTAATCTTATTAACCGTTGCTTCAAACCGATCATCGTGGGCACGTAGAGCCTGACATACGTCCCATACAACTTTGTAGCGCTTGTTATCATTTAATGCCTTTTCAGGATCAACATCAGCAGGGATGGAAATAGGGATGATGATGTATCCATATTGCTTTCCCTCTGCCTTACGCATAGCTCTACCGACAGACTGAACTACGTCGACCATCGAATTTCTTGGGTTTAAAAATAAAACCGCATCAAGAGTAGGAACATCAACGCCTTCAGATAGACACTTGGCATTTGAAAGGATTCGGCAAACATTACCCTCTTGCGATGTATCAGCCTTTAACCACTTTAATTTTGCTTGGCGCTCTAGAGAGCTCATCTTTCCATCAACGTGATCAACTTCACATTCAAGCAGATCGCCTTCCTGACCTGACTGCTCTACGAACTGCTTAACAGTTTTAGAGAATAAATCTTTGAAGTTCTTACTATCCTTGATTGATCTTGAGAAAGCTACAGCCCTTCTCATTGGGTTACCTTCGTTATGCCCTTCAATTAACTTCTTTGAGAGCCCATTCCAGCAACCGATAATTTTTATTTCATCATCATCAATTTGGAGCTCATTATCCTGTTGAAGAAACTTACTTGCGTACGCTTCTTCAACACCAAGAACCATTACCTTGTAATCTGATAACAAGCCCTTTTCAACCGCCTCACCAAATCCTAATCTATGAAACTCGGTTCCATATAACGCTTCGTTATCCATAGAAAATACTTCAGCATCTTCTTGATTAGCCTTGGAAACCATACTGTCAGCATAGATCTTAGGCGTAGCTGTCATATAAAGACGACGCTTAGCTTTTAATAAATCGCCATTATGAATTCGAGTGAAATGACTATCCTCTCTATCAGACAAAGTTACACCAGTTGTTCTATGCGCTTCATCACAAACGACTAGATCAAATTCTGGAAGTCCTTTTTCTTGGGCATCAATTACCACTTGAATAGATTGATACGTACAGAAAATGACGTTCAATTTATTGGGCTGAAACTCTACTGAAGCCACCTTTGCCAGAATCTCGGGATCAGTTGTTGGTGGGCAAGCTAAATCATAAGTGTGAATGTCATCGCTTTCTTCAGCCCTGATAGAAATATCTGAACAAACAATAATGCTACTGACGGGAATATTAGCTTGATTAATCCACTCATTAAAGGTCTGACTCACCAATGAAATAGATGGGGCTAAGAATAAAATAGTCCCGCCAATTTCCTCGGCTATTTTTAAACTTGTAAATGTCTTACCCGTTCCGCAAGCCATTATTAGCTTGCCCCGCTCGCCTGATTTGAATCCCTTAATTACGTTCTCTAGGGCTTTCTTCTGATGCTCTCTTATTCCATTTTTTCTGCGCTGTGGAGCAGTAAATGAATCTGTATTGAATTGCTCCCAGTCAATAGAGCCACTCTCCATATCGTCGGTAGTCATCCGATTAATTGGAATTTTCTGATTCTTTAGAGCGTCTTCAGCGTGCTTTGTCCAGTTATCTGTTGTAGCGAAGATTAGACGGCTTGTATAAATCTCTTTGCCTGATGCTGTGAAGAAGCTATCGATGTTTGATTTATCGACAGTTGTTTTATCGCCATAGAACTTACATTGAACAGCGCAGTAGCCTTCCGAGTACTTTTCTTTTGCTACTAGGTCAATTCCCGTGTCTACCTTACCCTCATTTCCGGGAAATTTATTCCAAATCCAAACATCAGAAAATCTATCGGAAAACCTTGTATCGTTTTCTAGGAAGAATTTTGTAAGTCGCTCGAACTTGTCACCTTTATCACGCTCATTTTTGGCTGTTTTACGATAATGCTCAAGTAGCTCTTGAAGTGCTGACATATTGAATTAATCCTGCTTATTTGTTATTTCTTATTAAATTAATAAAAAATGGTATTTTGTTAATAATACTGAATTAACAAGCGCATCTAATGAGCTTAAGGGTTAAATTTCGTGCTACTCAACGATAAGAATTTTGACAAGTTATTTACAGAAGTGCGATTCTTAAAGCGGCTCGTACTTCAGAACCAAGCTGAACTTGAGCAAATTAAGTCAATCCTTGTAAATAAAGCAAAACCAGTACCGATTGGAGCCTATGTTCATATAGGTACATCGTATGAATGGGGAACGCCAACCATCAGGATCAGCCCTGCTAATTGGAAAAAGATTAAATCAGGAATTCCCTTGAAAATTAGAGGACAAGGTTGGCGCTTTAATGATTACTTTGATGAAGTATCAGATGATCAATTCTTTAAATGGGACTACTGGGAATTTAATGGGGGTATTGGTAAACCCTTAATTGTCACAATGCGAGATAAGCAATATGGTGATGAGGTTGTCTATAATGGAGAGTTGTATTCCTCAATGATTGAGGAGTTTAGGACTAAGCCCAAAGAACAAGCTTGATCCTTCAACCTACTGCGTTTAATTACATTTCATCCTTATTCGGGAAGTATCCAAGTTCTGTATTGCGAATAGATTCAGCTACACGTTTTTTGTATCTGCTGACTGTTGAGGATATTGTCCGCCTCAAGTCAAAAGGAATGCTATCTTTTTTATATTGACTTAGTTCCTCTTGGAACTGGGGTAAATCAAGCCCAAGCTCCCAAAGTGTTAAATCGGGATTAGCCTTGGCTAAGTCATATATCTTCAGCCCAATTCTTAAAGCCTTTATGTTTGGTTGACCGCTGAATTTATAGGTTGCCTCACTTGCCTTGGCGTATTTCATTCCTTTAGCCCCGCTGTGGTTCTCTTCTACAAGCTTTCTAAACCGATCTACAAGGAATTTTTGGGGCAGATTCAGAGGAACGCTAATAACAAGTTTGCTTTTATTTACAACGGCTATCTCGCCATCTTCAAGAAGAGTTAGCCTATCCGCCTTAATAGGGTTGGCAAAAAGGTGTGCTCCACGACTATTGTCATCGGACAGCTTTTCATTCCACCACGTTTTAAAACTATCCCCCCTCACGTCACCGAAGTCTTTGTAGAGTTTTGCCAACTCTCCCTTGCCACCCAATTCGCAAGTCTTCAAGTATTTCTCACTGCGCTTCAAGTAAGCCCACCACCAGTAATAAACGGTGTCCTCCCAATGCCTTGGAGTTTTAGGTTTTTTATCAGTTCCAAATGTTGGGTGCTGATACGGGAAATGACGAGGAGGGGTTGTACGTATCTTTTTCATATCAAAATGTTAACACTTTAAATAATCTATTTAACTCTAGAGTCTACAAATATAGGGATACCTGTCAAACTTATGTTATTGAGAAATCAATGTTTAAAAGGCGATTTAGCCACTTTTTAATGTTAACACTTGGAGGTTTATATGTTGCGTAATAAAACAAATTTAGAGCTATTTTTTAACGCTAAGACTAACCAGTCGTATAACGAAATGTTAGCGGCAAAGCGTAGGTATGAACAGGTAGTAAGAGAGTTTGTATTGGAGTACGTGGCTTCTGAGGATGAAATTGGCGAGGCATTTGTGGACGCTCTTGCGGCTCTCAGAGAGGCTTACTCTGGAGACCCTTTCGTTGAAGACTATGAGGTCTACAGTTCCCTCCTTTTTATCCGTGTTGATCAGATTGAGCAGGGCGAAGTATTTGATATTTCTGAAGATATGTTAACAGTTTAAATAATTAAATTAAATTTAGAGTCTACATTTATAGCAATAAATTTTAAAATAGAGGTATCGGTTGAACAGCTCAAAAGGCTTATTAGGTCGTGGTTTTACATTTAATAATTAACTCAAAAGGATATTATATGAATAGCAATATTGTTAACACACAACAACCAAATGAACTAGTTATCAATAGCCCAGAAGTTATTGGCTATGCTGATACGTTCAAGACCTACTTCATCAAAACAGCAGAAAACATTCTTGAAATGGCTAAGGTGGTTTTTACCGCCAAAGAAAAGCTGGGAAAGAACCAATTTCGTGAATTTTCATATTTAATTGGCTTTGACCCAACAAGTAGCACTCTAAAGAAGCTTCAAGGGATTGGTAAGAACTATGAAGTGCTAAGTAAGAACATTTCAGCTCTGCCAGCCAACTGGACTACCCTTTATGAAATTGCTCAGCTTCCGGAGGATAAGTTCATTGCCGCAATTGATAAGGGTGTAATCACACCTAATGTATTGGGTAGAGACGTAAAGGCACTCACTGATAATGCTAGCGCCCCAAAAGCTTCAGGATCAAAAGCTCCAAATGGAACCAATGAAGATAAGGATTCAGGATATCGACTCACAGTTCGCCTAAGCTCATCCCCCGATAAGAAGACTATTGATAAGTTACGCAAAATTATTGCGGAATGTAGGTTAATCCAGTCTGCTGAAGTTGAATGTACCTCTTTAGAAGAGTTCTTGAAGCCTGAAGTGATTGAAGCTGAAGCTGTAGCTGCTTAAGGGGGAATATGAGCTCCTTAACCACCACTTCTGATTGGGCAATTAAATATCGTCCTGCTTGTATAGGCGATGTAATCCTGCCCAAGCAAATTGAAAATCGCCTTCGGGCGTTTTCAAAAAGCTCAGGTGGCTTTTCGGTGCTTTTCCACGGCTCTCCGGGCTGTGGAAAAACCACTGTAGCCAAGTTAATAAATCCTGATAACACCTACTTCATCAACTGTACGATTAACAACTCTATTGAAGACATTCGTCAACTTCAACGGACTTGCTCAAGCTTGACCTTAACGGGGCAAAGACGATTGGTTCTGCTGGATGAGGCTGATTACCTCAGTAAAGATGCTCAGGCAGCTTTAAGGGGGTTAACTGAAGAGTTTGCCTCCGCTAATGATTTCGTGATGACTGCGAACTATCCGGATCGCCTGCTTGACGCTATTCGGTCAAGGTTTCTTTCGGTGAATTTTGAGTTTATGGACTCTGAAGAAATGCGAGATCGAATAGTGATGTTTTTAGGTGATATCGCTATTAAGGAGGGTTTTGAACGACCCTCCAGCGCCTTACTAAAAACAATCATTAAGCGCTCCTTCCCCGATATAAGGAATATGTTGAAGGCACTTCAATTCGAGCTACTTGAATCGGAGGAAACCAATGATCTCAACTAGTAATGGCGTGTTCAAAAGTTACTGCTCAAAGCATCTAAAAACTAAGTTAATGAAGTTCAGGGATCAGGTTGCGTACATCGAATCCACCCTTATCGAGCTTGGACTAACTCCCGATAAATTTGATTTAGGGCGTGATGATGGGCATCAGTTTTTTGAGTTTCACGTAGGAACGACAGACGAAGCAAAAATGAGGTTGGTTGAAGAGAACTATGACCTTTTGGTCAATAAATCCAATACGCCTTTGGTGATGTCTATGGTTCCCTACATTTGCGCTAATTGTGACAACTTACATCTTTGTTTTTACATAAAGGCGCTTTCAGTAGAAAACCCATTTAGAGCAGGCGATCTTGAGAACCATCTGTACTTCTTTGAAGCAGATGAAACAAATTCAACACATTGAAAGGCACTTATGAAGTTATCAAAAAATACATTCGATCATTTGAAGCACTTTTCAACCATTAATCCCAATTTTCTATTTAGAAAAGGGGCTGAGCAATCCACAATCGCTGGGTCAAGGGGTCGAGTAGTAGCAACAACCTTGGATACAAGCTTTCCATTGAATTTCCCAATTAGGGATTTGGGAATCTTTTTGAAAGCCGTTTCAAGCCTGAATGACCCTGACATTGAGTTTAGTAAGTCGAAATTAACCCTCAAAGGGAAAGACGGGAAAATTTATTTCAAGAAAAGTGATCCGAAGAATCTAGTACTTCCGAGTAAGAAAATAGCCTTCCCGGAGACTGACATTGAATTTGATATTGGCAGAGATCAATTTTCAACTCTTATCAACTCATTAAAAAAGCATCATTTTTATGATGTAATTTTCAAGGGCGATGGTAAAGCTATCGTTATTAAGACTAACGGTTCACATAGAGAAGACTATGTATTCGAGCAAAACATAGGAAAAACAGATAAAAAGTTTTCATTTAGATTTGTTGTTTCCAACCTCATATGCCCCATTGATGACTACAAAGTTTCAATAAGCAGAAAAGGAATAGCGAGATTTCAGTCGAAAAGTTCCGATTACATTTCCTACATAGCCGTAGAGAAACCAAAACCTCAATAACTTGAATTAACTAACCATCCTTCGGGGTGGTTTTTTAATGCCTAAATAGTATTACGAACGCTAAACGTGATCTCGTCGATGTAGTACCTGATGAATTGAGTGATAGTCGCCTTGTTTGCGCCTAATTTGTGATGGATCTGGTTTGGTGATAAGCCTAATCACACCTAAAGGATTTGAAATGACCATTACTGACTTAGAAACACTACCCGATACATTCTTTAATCAAAGGTATGGAAGTGAAATTATTGAAAAGATTAGAAATACTGAAAAATCTAAACTGATTCGAATGATTGATTGGATGATCTCTACTGACGAGTTAATTACATTCACCGCTACAGTTACCTTTAAGAATCTCGTTGGTTATGAAGCTTCATCTTCTATGAAGAAAGCAACTAAGTACGAGTATGAAAAACGGGTTCTAAACAAGGTCAGGAAAAGACTGTCTAGGTCACAAGACTTGTGGACAACCGTTTTACCAATAGATTTCCTAGCGATCTATGAAAAGGAACAAGGGAGCTTCTTTAAACCCACCCCAAAGGGAAACTCTCCACACCATATACACGGTTTGATTTCTGTAAAACGGGAGCACGCCTACCGTATCTACAATTTTTGGCTTAGAGAGCTCGATAAGAGGCTCTACAAGGATCTAAAGTCAATTTCTACGGTATCTACCTTCAAAATCGAACCCATAAGGCTGGATGAGGCTAAAAACTGGGTTAACTATATGACAAAGGGGAAGAACCCCGAGACCGACTGGTTTGTCTAACGTAAAAAAATGCCTAAATAGAAAAACACTTAAAAAAGGAGGTTTGGGCGATGAAGAAGGTCGGAAGAAATCAATTTCTAGGAATACGAACTACAGATGACTTTGTCAATAAATTCGACGGGCTATGCGAGAGGCTAGGCTACAACCGTTCTGAAGTTATTCGATATTGCCTCAAAAGGTTCTTTAATGAACATTTCAATAATTCAGAGAACTTTCAAAGGGCACGAAAGGAGATGTTCTGATGCTGAGCTTTGTTAATTGGCTTCACGAAGAAGCACTAAAAAAGAAAAGGAAGAAAAATGGCGAGCAACACGGTAATCAAGGAAGTGGAAAAGTCGGGGATGACAATCACCAAGGACAAGTTGATAGAGCTAATCAAGAAGTCCAATCAAACAACATTCACGTTTTCCCAGAACCCTAATTCAAAAACATCCGTAGTTGTTATAGGTGGGTGAAAGAACTCCCTTTAGATCCTAACGAGACAGGCTTAAGTTTGTAGGCGCATATTGATTTCTATCATATGTAAAAGATAGGCTCCCTTGAGGAGTTGGTTGCGCACCAGCATCCCTATTGATATTTTTTCCTTTGTAATAGGTTTTAGTATTGGTGTTGTAGTAATACCCATTCACGGTATTAAAGCCAGCCTGATTGCTTGGTGTGATTTGTGTGGCACGACCAGAATATCGGTTCTCGTAATAGTCTGACTGGGCTAGTGCTGGAACTGAAATTAAAGTCACGAAGAAAAGGAGGAGTTTCATCTAATTTCCTTTAACAATAGATTAATTCCCACCAGACTACTCAGTCAAAAGCTCAAGATCTGAGCCACTAAACATTAGTCGACACTTAAATTGACTTGAGAATGCGTTGATTACGCTTGTTAACAAAATTAACAACTTGATCTTTGTATGAGATATAGCCTTCAAGCGTCTTAGGAACTGCTGGCGTTTTAAAGTTCTCAAATGGCATAAAAAAATTAATTGCCGAAGAATCTGAAGTCACTAGGTCTTGTAATAGGAAAAACTCTACATACCCGTGAAAACTTTCAAATAAGGCAAAAAAATCGGTGTAGCGCTCAAGAACTTCATCCAAAGGGCTTGCCTCATTAACGTAATGTCTTCTTATACATTCCAGAGTGAGATCTATTCGATCCTTTATTAGCGGGTGAAATCCTCTTGCCCCATTGATAGTGCTTTTTCCATCAACACGATTTCCAGGGAAAATCATCATTCCACCCATCGTATAACCGATGCTACGGAATGCCTCAACTTCGCCTTTCTTAAATTGGCTAATGATGTGAGACATACTCACCCACTTGCTAAAGGTATGTACGGCAGAGTCGCTCGATAAGAAAAATTCGCCCAATTCCGATTGGTGATAGAGATAAGCCCCAGCTCTCGTATCAATAAGACTAAAAAGAACCCCGTTCGGCAGGGGCTTACTCCAAAGGATCTTGTGATAGGTACGTAGAGTTGGGCTGAAGCTGTCAGGGTCTTTCCCTGAGGGTGTATCGGTTCTGAAGTCGAAGGTTATATCAATAAGACTAGACACAGTTCCTGTCCTCAGAATTTTTTATTTCTGGAATAAGTCGTATTTCATTACAAACATCGTAACAACATCTTTTACGATGCCATTTGCCCTCTGACTTGAAAGAATTCCGGTATTATAAAAAAGCTCGGCTTCTCCACCTTTTTGAATATCGCCCCAGCAACGAGAAATAAGGCTTTGGTAATCATCGCCACCAAAACCTCTGAAATACTTATTTTGAGCAGCTTTAAAAATATCTTCAAATTGGTCTAACTCGACTTCATCAAGTCTATTTTTAATATAGCCGTTTAAATATCCAAGGCTGAATAGGCAGATATATAAACCCCAATCACCTTCATCAAATTTATTGCCAGCCTTTTCATAAGCATTGAAATGATTAAGCCTCCAATACACAAGAGCCATCTCATTCTGTAGACTCCCCAAGGCTGATGAACTTAATACTTCTCCTAAAGATAAGGTATTAGGTTTCATAAAGTGCTCCCATTATTTGAATCGAGGAATCGTTCATAAGTTGGCTCCAATGCTGGTTTAAGGATAGTCCTTCCAACCTTTCTTTTAGCCTCATCACTTCTAAACTCTGCTTGCTCTCTTTTAAAATCTTCGGCAAGCGAAGTAAGTCTTTGAGGATTCATACGTCCCACAAACTCTAGTTCGCCCATTTTGGATGCCTATAAAACATCTTTATAGCTTTGTTCAATCAACCCCATTAGATAGTCAATATCCTCTGAACTTGTTAGCTGGAAGAATTTGTTCAATTTCCAGTTATACCCATCGGGGATTTGCTTAACCATTCCTTTTGGATCAACATATTCGATGGGTCTAAGGAAGACTTTAAGTCCGCCTTTTTGAAAGTGAACATCTGTGAAGTTATTAGCCATCTTGTAACCAACGTATAGACTCCTTGTTGGCTTTTCGATGATTGCTTCGTCAAGAGCCAAGATTCTTTCCCTCAATTCTTCAAATATTTCTTTAACTGCTGGCGTACTCTTTTGAATGAAATCCTCTACTGCTGGCTCAGCCTCTTCCCCTGTCTTTTGAGTTAATTTTGGTTGTTCTTTCTCACCCTCGATATGCCCTGGTACTTCTAGAACATTTAATGCCTCAAGGGAGAAAACACCATCTTCGTACATTCGGTAACGAATGAGCTCTATCCTTGTGTTTACAAAATGAACGGTGTCTAGGTCGAATCGACTATAGGATTCAGCAATACAGATTACCCTAGGATTTTTCCAATCCAAACCAATCTCATCAAAAGCCTTTTGTCCTAGCTTATCAATCATTAATTTTTGAAAGAATTCAGGCTTTTGAGTTTTTAACCACCTTAAATATGAAAGAGCCTGATTAATAACAGCGTCATTTCTATTCTTCTTATATTCAATAATTACAGGGGCGCCATCAGCATCAACAGCCAAGGTGTCAATTCGCCCTCCTGATGTAGTGGTGTATTCGGTAGATAAAAACTGTAGCCCCAAGGTCTCTATCAAGTTCTTTTCAACTAATCGCTGTAAATCCCTTTCCTTGGAAAGCGGAACAACATTAAGCTTTTTGAGCAAATCGCCTTGAGTTGTTTTGAATACTGGCATTTCTATAGCCTTCGTTTAATTAATATCGTTATTAATATTAAACTGATTCAGCTTAATTATTAGTTTTTGTTGAGTCTCAAGTTCGCTTTGGCGACCAAAGCTTTATTACGGGCTCGTTATCACCAAATGAAGACCAACTATTAAGCGAGGCGCTTTTAATAGCAAGCCTAGTCGCTTCTAGCATTGTTGCGAAGCTGAATTGAGGCTCACCCGTGATTGAATTAAAGGGGTCGTTACCAGTTTTATCTTTATACATCTGACACTTTTCTTTCAACAAGTTTTGTAAGGGGATAAAAAGATAGTCAGTAAGGGTGAAACTCAGTATTTGAGTGAATGATTCTTCGTTCGTAGGTGCGCTTTGCTTTGCCTCCTTCATAATTTCCAGAATTGTTGCGAATGTGCCGACTGGTCTTCTAGTTACGGGGTCATAAACTAAATGCCCTTCTTTTTCCCACTCTTCACAAAGTTCTTTTAAAAACATCTCAAGCTCATTAAATGTGTATTCGTAAAGAGTTATTGGATATGCGTAAGTAGTCATTTTGATCCTTTTAAATCCGTGTTATTTCTGCTAGATCAAGCTTTATCGCATTTGCGAAACTCACCCAACCAAAATGCTCTCTGACTTGAATTTTCATTTTTTCTTTAACTTGATCTATAAATTCAGTAAGCATCTCCCGAGTTACTGGCTCATCCTTTAATAGAGCTTTAATCCTCAAAGGCAACCCGTCCGTCTTTTCCCAAAGTTGCTCAGGTAAATCGAGCTCTATTCTCTTTCGTCGAATGAACTCTTCTGAATTATGAGATTCAAGAAACATCATTAATACCAAGCAAGGTGAGTGCCACTCTCGATAGCTCTCATACCTGCCTGAGCCACCTAGTTGTGCGAAGTAGTCTTGGCATTCGCCTAAGCATTTCCAAAGAATTGAATTCATCATTTATGTATAGGTTATTAGGTGCGCTGTTGAAAGTAACTGTTAAAAAATAGTCTTCTAGGTGCTAATGGCTCAGATGTATACATAATTTGTTGAGTCGTTGGATCTGGAGTTTGTATCTTCTTTGCGTAAGCCTTTGCCGCTTTCGAGGGTGGTAAACCAATAAGACGTGCTGAATCAATTACAGCCTGAACGATGTATGGCTTACTAATTGACTCAACAATGTCCCCTTGAGTTATGGACATTGGAACAACAATAGTCAGTAGAACGGCACCAATAAGCATCTTTCCCCCATTTATATGGGTTAATGCTATTTGCTTACAAGCTCATAAAATGAGCCTTAAACCCAACTAATACCTTTGAAGTGTTTTTTGGAGTTCTTCTTTGATGCGTTTTCGTAGGCTGGCGGGGGCGATGACCTCTACTTCTGAGCCGTGCTTCAATATATCCATCACTAATTCAGGATCTTGGTTGTAATCAAACTCCAAAATGTAATATCCATCTTCATCAAAGCTCGCCTTCTGGTGTTTATGCCAAGTTTCTGCTGAAACCCATCTAGCCCTCTCTGGCGAGAAACGCAACTTAGCTTTTTGTGTCGACTTTCCTGAAAATATTCCATAACTTTCGCCAAAATATTCATTCAATACTTTTTCTGAAATTTCGTCTGCCTTTTGACTAAGGATAATTGCCTTCCGTATTCCATCCATTGAGAAGCTACGTAACTCTTTTCGTAGATGACAGTAGGCATCCAAATACCAGTTATCTCTGTAATAAATTAAGCGCTGGGGGGAAACATCTCTTGTAGTGGTTGCGTTACTGCCTTTGGCGTAATACTCAACATTCAATCTATTGCGCTTTAATAAAGCGCTTCCTATCGCCTCGAAATGCTCTACTGAGCTTTTTCGAGCAGACATACCGAATACCTTTAAACGCTTACGCAGTTCTTTTGTAGTTGTTTCACTGCGACCTAGAATCCCATCAATAATATTTTGAAGCGGTTCTAGGTGGGGACCAAGCAAGCCCCCTTGATCCAAACCTGCCAGCAGAGATTGGGTGATTACTAATGCTGTCGCCTCTTCCTCCGAAAACCATAGTCCGGGAAGTTCAATCTTTTCACCAGCCGTACTAGTAGACTCAAACTTATAACCGCCATCCATACGGTCATAAACAATATTCGCATTCATACGACTGCGTAAGTATTCCAAATCTCGCTTAAATGTAGCCTTTGAGATCTCAAGCTCCTCAAGAAAATCATCTAAAGGTACGCATTGACGTGCTTGAATTAAATATTTAATTCGATGAAGCCGTTCCATATCGCCCATTTAAGTCTCCCATTTCACGGTTAAATGGTATTTCTTAGGTAGCTCACAATATGAGCCTATTGAAGCTCAATATTAACTTATCGACAAAATAGGAGGGCTTATGAAGCTTGGAATTTGTTTATTACTATTTTCATCAACGATCTTTGCGCAAGCCATATATGGTCCACAAGGTCAATATTTGGGCTACTCGCAAACTAGTCCAAGCGGAGTCACAAATGTTTATAGCCCGTCCGGGCAAAATGTTCAGTCATATCAAACAGACAGCGGGCAAACTAATTTTTATAGTCCACAAGGTCAATACCAAGGCACATCAACTACGCCGATTTATTCACAACCAAACACAATAATCAACACACCAAGACAAGCACCTCAAGCGCCTAGCGTTAAAGGTTGGTAACCAACAGGAGCAAGAAATGAAAAACTTAATCCTTATCGTAATGCTCATTAGTCTTATCTCACCGTCTTACGCAAGATCTGATGGTGGTAACAATGGCAATAACAAAAAGAGCTCACAGAAATATAACAATCCGAGCGGGCGTGAGAACTGTTATTACTGCTGGAAAGACACGAGCCTTGAATACACTCCATCACGCCACAAGTACGCCAAGAAACTTTAACAAAGGGCTAAAAATGAAATATCTCATCACTTTATTTTTATTAGCTCAATTAGCCATATATGCTCGCTATACCGAAGCGCAAGTAACGAACTGGGAAAGCAGCCCGCTCAATTATCAAAATAGCCCATTGAATTATCAGAACAGTCCGCTTAACTATCAAAACAGTCCATTGAATTATCAGAATAGTCCATTGAATTACAACTCTACAAACGGGGTCTATGACAACAATGGCAATCGAATTGGATACCAGACACAATCCCCATCAGGCGTTACTAACGTCTTTGACAACAATGGCAATCGAATTGGATATTCGCCAAACAAACGAAATCAATAGTCGTTGAAAACTACTAAATTCTTAATGCTAACTTTCGGGGACGCCAATAACCTAGCGTCCCTAATCTTACGTTTCTTGTAAATTGAGAACACACTTTCAGCGCCCAAACTAAAGCCTCTCGGCGACTGATAGCCTTTTGAAATTAGTAAATCAGCTATAGCTTTGAATGTGAGATTTTTAATGTCCCGCAGATGAATGATGAGGTCTGAAAGCTTTATTTGGTAAGGAGAATATGCGCCAATCATTAGCGACTTAGTTTCTACTTGAAGCTCAAAACGGACTGTAACCCTTGAATTACAGCTACCCCCGTTGAAAACTACTCCACCGTAACGCTCTTTGCTAAGTTTCTAGGCTTATCAACGTCAGTACCGCGTGCGCAAGCTGTGTGATAAGCCAATAGCTGCAGAGGGACCACGTGCAATATTGGAGAAAGATTGCCGTAGTGCTCAGGGAGCTTGATGACATTAATACCATCGCTATTCACGATCTCGGTATCTTGATCAGCGAAAACGTAGAGTTTGCCGCCGCGCGCTTTCACTTCTTGCATATTCGATTTCAGCTTTTCCAAGAGAACATCATTAGGAGCAACTGTTACCACTGGCATTTTGTCGGTTACTAGGGCAAGCGGTCCATGCTTTAACTCACCCGCAGGATAAGCTTCAGCATGAATATAAGAAATCTCTTTGAGCTTTAGTGCACCCTCAAGTGCAATTGGGTAATGCATGCCACGACCCAAGAAGAGTGCATTCTCACACTTTGCAAACGCATCACTCCAAGCGATGATCTGTGGCTCAAGAGCGAGAACCGCATGGAGTGCTTTAGGTAGGTGGCGCAATTCACGCAAGAGGTCTTTTTCTTTTTCAGCAGAAAGTCTGCCAGCACGTTTTGCCAATGAAACCGCCAAGAGATACAGAGCCAAGAGCTGTGTAGTAAATGCTTTAGTTGATGCAACACCAATCTCAGCGCCAGCCTTGGTCAAGAAATGCCAATCCGTTTCGCGAACCATTGCACTGCTTGCCACATTACAGATTGCCAAGGTGTACTTATGCCCCAAACTCTTTGCATGACGTAATGCAGCCAAGGTATCGGCTGTCTCACCAGACTGCGAGACCACCACAATTAAAGTTTTTAGATTAGGCACGGTGGTGCGATAGCGATACTCGCTCGCAATTTCTACTTGCGTTGGAATGCCAGCAATATCTTCTAACCAATATTTAGCAACACATGCAGAGTAGTAACTTGTGCCACACGCCAAGATCAAAATTTGATCAAATGCTTTCCAGTCTTCTGGCTTAGCCTCAAATAACTCGGGTCCAAACTGCGCAATATTGGCAAGCGTGTCACCAATCGCCCTAGGCTGCTCAAAAATTTCTTTTTGCATGTAGTGTTGATACGGACCCAAATCAACCGAGTCCGCCTGAGCTGGCATCGGCTTTAACTCTCTTTGAGCATGCTTGCCTGCCTGATCAATAACCTCAACACCATCCGCTTTAAGAACTGCAACATCGCCCTCTTCCAAATACATCATGGAATGAGCGCGCCCGGCTAAAGCTAAAGCATCAGATGCCAAGAAGTGCTCATGATCGCCAATGGCAACTACCAATGGTGATCCAACGCGCGCACCTACCAAGGTGCCTGGATTATCTTGAGCAATTACACCAATCGCGTATGCACCATGTAATTTAGGGAGCACGGCCCTTACAGATGCCGCAATATCTTTTTGTCCGCTTGATACATATTGCTGGTGAACTAAATGGGCAATTACTTCAGTATCTGTTTCGGAAGTGAATTCATAACCGGCGGCTTTTAATTCAGCGCGAAGTACTTCATAGTTTTCAATAATGCCGTTATGTACCACTGCGATCAGACCATCAGAGATATGAGGATGCGCATTTTGGGTATCTGGTTTGCCATGAGTGGCCCAGCGTGTGTGGGCAATACCCAAGGTGCCGCAAAAGTCTTTACCTTGCTCGCCCAGCTCTGACACACGTGCAGTGGTGCGGGCACGCTCGATAGGGTGCTTAGCATCATCGCCATTAATCACAGCGAAACCACAAGAGTCATAGCCGCGATACTCTAGGCGACGCAAGCCTTCAACCAAAACATCAACGATATTTTTATGGGAGGCTGCACCAACAATGCCGCACATTATTTTTTACCCTTTGTGGTTTTCTTTACCGCTTTCTTTGCTACCTTCTTCACTGCTGCCTTTTTTTCCTGCTTCACAGGACGCTGCCACTGCAATGAAATTTGTTTTGCTCTGGATACGGTCAGCTGATTTGCAGGGGCATCTTTAGTAAGCGTAGTGCCCGCACCTAATGTAGCGCCACGACCTACGCGGACTGGAGCAACTAATTGGGTATCAGAACCAATGAAAACATCATCTTCAATAATAGTCTGATGCTTATTAACGCCATCATAGTTACAAGTGATCGTGCCGGCACCAATATTGACTCTTGAACCAACAATCGAGTCGCCAACATAAGCCAAATGATTGGCTTTGCTATTGGCAGCAATTTTGCTGTTCTTCACTTCTACGAAATTGCCAATATGCACATCGTTTGATAAATCTGCGCCAGGACGTAAGCGAGCATAAGGACCAATCAGAGATTGAGCTCCTACTTTTGCGCCATCTATATGACTATATGCATGAATAGTCACGCCTTTGCCAATCACGCTGTTGCGAATCACGCAATAAGGCCCAATCTTTGTGCCAGCATCTAAAGTAACGCAACCTTCAAAAACACAGCCAACATCAATCGATACATCTGTACCGCACTCTAAGGAGCCGCGCACATCTATACGCGCTGGATCTGCAAGAGAAACTCCCGCATCCATTAATTGGTTGGCAATATTGAGCTGATGCAAGCGCTCTAGAGCAGCGAGTTGGTCACGACTATTAACACCTACAGTCTCAAACTCGTCATCAGCCTGCGTTGTACGAATAGGCACCCCATCCTTGACTGCCATGGCGATTACATCAGTTAAGTAATACTCACCTTGGGCATTACTTGCACGCAAAGCTTTCAACCATTTCTTTAATGAGTTCGTTGGCAATACCATGATGCCGGTGTTGATTTCTTGAATTGTTTTTTGTGAAGACGTTGCATCTTTCTCTTCAACAATCTCCGTTACAGATCCGTCAGCATCACGCACGATACGGCCATAGCCTGTTGGATTGGCAAGGTTTTGCGTGAGAAGCGCAAGAGCGCTGTCTTGACCGCGGACACCATCAGCTAACTTTGCTAATTTAGCCAGAGTCTTTTTTGTTGTGAGAGGAACGTCACCATACAAAACTAGTGTGGGCTCTTGAGTGTCTAATTTAGGCAAGGCCTGCAAAAGCGCATGGCCTGTACCTTTTTGCTCGGCTTGTAGTGCGGTTACTACTTTGCTAAAACTGGAATCTTCTTTGGCAGCATTCACCAAGAATGTTTTAACGTCTGCTGCGCCATGACCAACAACTACAACAGGGCCTGTTTTAGCCTTCTTATCTTGTAGCGAAAGAGCGGTATTGAGAACGTGCTGGAGCAGGGGTTTTCCTGCCAAAGTTTGCAGGACCTTGGGCAGGGCGGATTTCATCCGCTTTCCTTGCCCAGCAGCCAAAATGACGATATTCATAAAGGGGGATTATAAGTCCCCTGAATCATGGTTCCACAGGCTAATTCATCTAATTCCGCCTCATCAATTGCCCTGTCGCCAGAGGATCTAGCGGCAATGCCGGCTAGCTCTGTCGAAATCTCGAGGTTTTTGAAATCAAAGGCTTCACCGTCCATTAAATGGGACGGAACGATATGGTGCATCGAGCGAAATAGGTTCTCGACTCGACCCGGATGCTTCTTTTCCCATTCACGCAGCATTTCTTTCATGACTTGGCGCTGAAGATTAGGCTGGCTGCCACACAAATCACAAGGAATGATAGGGAAGTTCATATCTGCCGCATAACGCTCAAGCAGTTTCTCGGGCACATACGCTAAAGGACGAATCACAATATGTTTGCCATCATCTGAGCGCAACTTTGGCGGCATACCTTTCAGCTTTCCCGCATAAAACATATTGAGCATCAAGGTTTCTAAAATGTCATCGCGATGATGCCCTAAGGCAATTTTTGTTGCACCTAACTCATCCGCTACACGATACAAAATGCCACGACGCAAACGTGAACATAATCCACAGGTAGTTTTACCTTCCGGAATAACGCGCTTCACAATGCTGTAAGTGTCTTGCTCTTCGATGTGATACTGAACTCCCAAGCCCTTCAAATAATTGGGCAATATTTCGGCAGGGAAATTAGGTTGCTTCTGATCTAAGTTCACCGCAACAATCTCAAAATTGATGGGGGCACGTTCGCGCAACTTCATCAGAATATCGAGCATGGCATAGCTATCCTTGCCGCCTGATACGCACACCATCACCTTATCGCCATCTTCAATCATGCCGAAGTCACCAATGGCCTGGCCTACCAAGCGACAGAGTTTTTTCTCTAGCTTGTTTTCTTCGAAGACAACTTTACGAATATCGCCCATAAGAATTCTTTTCCAATTTCTTTTTAAGAAGCCTTAATACGAAATACTTCAACACCCACTGAGTGACAGTCTGGATATACATCAGGCTTGGCGGTGCTTACACGCGCAGCCAAAACTTTAGGGTGTAGCAACATGGCAGCCACGATGTCATCGCAAAAAGTTTCTTGCAAATGAATATGGCCCTGAGAAGCCCTGGACTTAATGGTCTCACGCATGAAGTCGTAATCCACCACTTCCTCTAACTGATCGCTCGTTGGGGTATTCATTGCCATTGGAATATATAAATCTACATTGAGAATGACGCGCTGCTCTGCCTTTTTCTCAAAGTCATGAACACCAATATTGATATAAATCTCGTAGTCGCGCAGAAATAAACGGCGACAGTCAACAAGAGCGGGATGAGAAAGAATTGCGTGCATGAATATTTGCTTTTTAAAAATACTTAATTCGTTTTGAACATCACATCACGTGATGATGGCAATAAATGTTGTCCGCCATCTACATATAAGGTGGTTCCGGTGATACCGCTAGAGTCGGCCAAAAATACGGCTGCCTTTGCAATATCTGCTGGCGTTGAGGATCTTCCTAGCGGTGTCATTTGATGCGCTTTAGAAAAATCATCCATCGTTTGATCGCCTGATGGCAAAGAGATTCCAGGGGCCAATCCAACTACTCGTAGATGCGGCGCAAAGTCCATTGCCAACAACTCAACCGAAGAAAGCAATGCTGCCTTAGACAATGTGTAAGACAAATAATCTGGATTAGGGTTAATCAACTTTTGATCCAACAATTGAATCACTGCTGGAATTACACCAGCAGTGTTTGGCTTATTTTTTTGAAACTCAAACATCAGTTGAGACAACAAAATAGGTGCCGTCAAATTGACTTGCATATGCGCTTGTAAGTTTTTTCCACCCAAAGGAGTTGTTGAGTTTGAGCGATCGTATTCAAATATCGATGCGCTATTTACTAAGCAAGCCAAATTCGGAAAGGCTCCGCCCACAGCTAAGAAAAGGTCTTTGGTGGCAGCCTCATCAGCCAAGTCCGCCTGGAAAGCCTGGGCTTTCACGCCCATCATGTCAATTTCTCTGATGGTTTCTTGGGCCTCTTGCTCAGATCGCCCATAATGAACGGCAACATCCCAGCCCTGACGGGCAAACTGCAAGGCAATTTCTCGACCCAGGCGCTTGGCGGCGCCAGTCACTAAAACTGCTTTTCTTTGCTGGGATGGGGATGTTGAACTGGGGTTCAATTAAATTCTCTTAGACTAGCGAGCTATGGATATTACCTTGACCAGCCTTGAAACGGAGCATAGTGCGCTTCTAAAGGCCAAAATAGCCTCTCAAATCGCCTCCCAAGGCGGCTGGCTGCCCTTTTCTCGCTATATGGAGATGGCGCTCTATGAGCCTGGCATGGGCTATTACAGTGCAGGAGCTCACAAACTAGGTGCTGGCGGTGATTTCACTACCGCCCCTGAATTAAGCCCCCTCTTTGGCGCAGCTATTTGCTCTACCCTGCTACCCGCTCTCGAGGGACTCAAGCAAAAAGGTCTGCCCACGCAAATTTTGGAATTTGGCGCTGGTACTGGCAAGTTGGCCACATCCATCCTGACTCGACTCCATGATCTTGGATTTCATTTAGATCGCTACGACATTATTGAAATTTCTCCAGACTTAGCACAGCGCCAACAAGAAAGAATAGGTGCAGCAGTTAAGCAACTAAATCTCGGCACGCAATGTAGCTGGCTTGCACAGTTGCCCGAAAATTACAAAGGCGTCATTTTGGCAAATGAAGTTATTGATGCCATTCCCTGTGATGCCATCATCTATCAAGATGGATTTTGGTATTGGTACGGGGTGACCATTGAGAATGATCAGTTCATATGGAAAGCTGGCTCACCGGTTGCACAACAACTACTTCCCGAAAGCCTTCTCAGCGGCAATTTCTCAGAAGGCTATGTCACTGAATTACACGCACCAGCAAACGCTTGGATGCAGCAAGTGGCTAAGCATTTAGATGTAGGTCTATTTCTTACTTTTGATTATGGCTTTCCGGAAAGCGAGTACTACCACCCACAAAGACTTGAGGGCACGCTCATGGCGCACCATCGGCATCATGCAATCCAAGACCCCTTTCATCTCCCCGGTCTTTGCGACTTAACAACGCACGTTGAGTGGTCGCAAATTGCCCGTAGTGCATTAGCCGAAAATGTAGATGATGTGTATCTCACTAATCAGGCCGCATACCTACTAGATGCAGGCATTGGTGACATTGCTCTAGAGATTGGCGACCCAAGCGATCCTGAAACATTTCTGCCAATCTCCAACGCATTACAAAAGTTATTATCAGAAGCAGAGATGGGTGAGCTCTTTAAAGCCTTTGCATTCTCTAAGAATTTAGAAAGCTTGCTGCCTGGTCATGTACTGGAAGATCTACCGGGCCTTCGCGGCAGAAATAGACTGTAGAAGCTTTCTTTAAGACTCTAAAGCTGCAGTAATTGCAGATAACCTGGCAGACTCAAATGCGCTGCCAATACGCTCACCATTAGAGCGGTCTTCTGCTGCAATGCCAGCAATAATGTCTGCAGTATTGATTGCTTGGGCATTTCGCATTGCATTCATTAAGGATGAAATAGGGAGCGCTAACTTTTCAGCAAGGTTCAAAATTGCTTGAGCGCGATCTGGCTTGCGCCATACATCGGCACGATTGAACCAAGCCAAAACATCTACCGCCTGATATGGATGATTTAGGTACTTGTTTACTAAAACCCTGAGATCACTCAATATCTCACTGAAATCTCGCACATCGATTGGCATGCGCACGCAATCAGCCCAAGAACGAATTTCACTTGCAGGTAAATCCATCAGACTAATGGCGCAACGAACTTCCAGACTATCGCCGGCCTTAGAAAAATGCGCAATCAACTCTTCGCGAAATGGCTCTTCAGATAACTTGGCAACAAACGTAGGAGGCAATATAGTGCTAGCCGCGCCAGTATTTAGCAGGACTTGAAACAGATGCATCGGCTTTTGCGCCACTAAGCCCCTAGCTAATTCTTGCCAAATGCGTTCTGCTGATAATGCATTTAACTCACCAGTCCGAACAATTGCCTTTAAGGCATCTAGCGTTTCATCGGCAACTCTAAATTCTGGGAAGCGCGCGGCAAAGCGAGCAATACGCAGTAAGCGCAGTGGATCCTCTGCAAATGCATCCGAAACATGACGAAATACTTTGGCTGCCAAATCCTCTTGTCCGTTATAAGGATCAATGATTGGCCCGAATTGTTTGCCATCAGCATCCACTTCTTGTGCCATCGCATTGATGGTTAAATCACGGCGCTCTAGATCTTGCTCTAGAGTGATGGAAGGATCCGCATAGAAGTTAAAACCTTTATAGCCCTTGCCAGTCTTACGCTCAGTTCGAGCAAGCGCATATTCAGCCTGAGTCTCTGGATGCAAAAATACTGGAAAATCTTTACCAACAGGCCGAAAACCTTTAGCTACCATCTCCTCTACGCTAGATCCCACCACAACATAATCAATGTCGTGCACAGGTAAACCCATGAGGGTGTCCCTGATGGCTCCACCTACTGCGTAGATTTTCATTACTGCATGCCCTCGAGACTTCGACGGCTGATATTGAATACTTGAGGCAAAGCATCGAGACCATTTAGGGGCAAGATATTAGGCACTTTCATAGAGGCAATGTTATCGCGCGACATCAATGTTGGGCCTGGCAGAAATTCAAAGGCCAATGCCTGCAGATAGCCCACAAAGGCTGGCACAGGAATGATGGCGCAAGAAGTTTTAGCCTTACGTGCAGCAAACTCAACAATCTCTTTCATGGTGTAAACCGTTGGGCCCACTAAATCATAAGCATGATGAATTGTTTTCGGCATAGAAAGAGAATGAACAAATGCAGTAGCGACATCATCTACGCTTACCGGCTGAAATTGCGCTTGGGAATTCGCTAAAGGCATGGCTGGAAATAACTTAGTCAATTTAGAAAACAAATTAATAAACTGATCTTGTGCGCCAAAGATGACTGATGGCCTAAAGATGGTCCAATCTAAATTGCTTGCTTTCACGGCAGCCTCCCCATCACCCTTGCTACGCTGATACATAGATGGGCCATGAGAGTCGGCACCCAATGCACTCATATGTAAGTAGCGTTTTAAGCCGTGCATCTGCATCGCAGTAATAATATTTTTAGGGAGCTCCACATGCGCAGCCTTAAATACTGCCCCGTAAGGCTTAGCTGGCTTATCGTGTAGCACACCAACTAAATTGATTACAGCCCCATTTGGCTTAACGCGCCCACATAGATTCTGCAACTCATCAAACTCATGAATATCAGCCTCTTCCAAGTGCACCTTGGGCAACATCCGCAATTCACGTGCGGCGGATAAGTGGCTCGTTGGAACCAATACGGAATATCCCGCCAATTGAAGTTGCGCGGCAATCACTCGCCCTACAAATCCATTACCGCCGATTAAAAGAATGTCATATTTCATAAGGAGCTTTCTTTGCTTAGAGCAGTTAGTGATTTATGGAAGCTCGGATTGAGTTGCAGCCTTAGGTGTAATCACACCTAAGCGTTGTTTTAAAGATTGTGTCTGGCCGTTCATTACCGATGAATAGTAATTTGCATTAGAGAGTACGTTCTTGACATAAACCCGTGTCTCTGTAAACGGAATAGTTTCAGCAAAAATAGCGCCCTCAGTGGGGCCAGATAATTTTTCGCGCCAAGCTTTTGAGCGAGAAGGGCCGGCGTTATAAGCTGCAGAAGCTAAAACCCAAGAACCATCCAGATCAATAAGCACCATATTCAAATAATTACTGCCCAATGTCAGATTGGTATTCGTATCGCTCAACTTGTCATTGGTGTAATTTGTCATGCCAATTTTCTTAGCCACGTACTTTGCAGTATTCGGCATCACCTGCATCAATCCTGAAGCGCCCACAGAAGAGGCGGCGTTCATAATGAAGCGCGACTCTTGGCGTATCAAGCCATAAGCCCAAGCCAGATTTAAATCAATTTGACGCGCAATCGGAGATAGCTCTTCTTTATACGGAGTTGGGTAGCGCAAACTAAAGTCATGCTCTTGTTTTGTACGATCGGCAGTATTAACAACGCGGTCATAAAGATTGACGCGCTTTGCATACTCTGCGGCGGCCAACAATTGCTTATCGGTCATATTGCGCAGCTCCCAGTTCCACTCCCGATTGCCCTCGAAGCGAAGATTCATGGCATATAAACGTTCGCCGCGAATAAATCCTTTGCGGCTTGCCATCGCATCAACCTCTTGCTCTGTCACTTTAGTTTTAGCGGGCGCATTATTGGACTTGCCCAACTCTTCGCGCGCAAGCTGCCCATAGAAGTTGTATTGATCAGCAATCATCTCAAAGCTGTCTTTGGCTTTTGCATCTTGGCCCTCAGCCTTTAATGCGCGACCATACCAATACGTCCAAGCAGGATCTTTGCTACGCACAGCTGGGTTCATGCCATCAATTGCATTCTTAACCAAAGCCCAATCTTTAGCACGTAAGCCTGCGCGCACTTTCCACTCTTGTGAGTCAACCGAAAGGAGCTCGTTATAGCCCAACTCTTGCTGCAAGCGATATGCATCATCTGCATTGGGGTCTAATTTCTTGGCTAGAAATTGCCCGATTACACCCCAGGCAACAGCTTGATTCTCTTTGCTATAACGAGATGCATTTTGAGAAAAATCACGATAGGCTTTTACTGGATCAGCCTTGGCTGCTTTGACAATATCTGCAATGGGATCTTCGCCACCAAGACGACGGGCCATGGTGTCGTAACCCCTCTCGCTAGCAGCACGGCCAATGGCCTTAGCCTCACTTGGAGACATACCACCAGCGGCAACCAATGAGGGAACCAATTCTTGGCACGCCTGACCAAAATAACTTGGGTCTAACAATACAGAGCGGGAGTCGATTGCTAGCTTAGTGGGGTTCTCACCTTGAGATAATTTGGATAGCAAGGAATAGCACTTCACTTGTGTATCGTCATCCAATACAAACTTGGCATACTCCACATCAAAGCGCGCCCAGTCTTTACGTTTACCTAAAACCAAAAGCCAATCATTGCGCATACGGTCAGCTAAAGCAGTGCCTTGATATTGATTTAGAAACGCTACAACCTGAGCATCAGCACTATAGTCATTACGCGCACCACCTGCACTATCAAACAATTGCGGCTTGATGCGGAAATAGGCTACATAGTCATCGAATGGGTAATTCGCCAAATTAGATGAAAGTTGCTGAGTACGAAAGACATCATTCTTTTTGGCGGCTTCACGCAAATCGATAAACATCCGATCGGTGTCAGTAATTTCAGCTGGGGCAGCCTTGCTTTCATAGGACTTGGGCATAGACGGCTTTTTCAGCTTTTCTGCAAAGCTATTAGACATGCCTAAAGCTAGGCCCAAAACCAGGATTTTGGCCAATTGAAGGTATTTACTGTTTCCTCTTGCAGACTTCATGCTTACGATCTAACCCTATCTTTATTTACAAGGCTCGAGCCCTGTAATACTTGATTACTATATCCTTTAATTTTCGCCTGATAATGGTCGATATGCACGGTAATTCACCAAAAACTCTTCGCCAAGATTTATTAAAACAACGCAAAGAATTTGCCGCTGGGAAAGACTATGCTGCTGCAGAGATGCGCTTGATTGCGGGTCTTAATCATTTTTTGGCTAATCAAGGCAAGTCCATACGCTCAATTGCACTGTATTGGCCAATTCAGAATGAAATGGACTTGCGCCCGCCCTTACTCAGCTGGGTGAAGAATGGTGACCAGCGTCGCTTAGCGCTGCCTTATGCGCGCCCCGACAAACACCTAGATTTTTTCGAGTGGCAAGAAGGGGATACTTTAATTCCCAGCGCACATGGCGTTCCTGAACCCAGCCCAGAAAATACTGCCAGGCCACAACTGACTCCTGACTGCATCCTAATTCCCTGCGTAGGCTGGTCTAGCTCTGTTGTGAGCGGTAAAGCACACTACTGGCGACTGGGCTATGGCGGCGGGTATTTTGATCGAACTCTTGCACAGCTTAGAAAAGATAATCCAACCCTCATTTGCATGGGGATTGGATTTGATTGGCAACAATTAGATGATTCTCAATGGTCGGCTCAAACACATGATGAGCCTTTAGATTTGCTCCTGACGGAGTCTGGTTTACTCAGCTAAATGAATGTCTTAGCTTTTCTTTGTTAAACCTAGGTTATCTGCAATCGCCAAAACTGCATCAGCCTGATTTAGCGAATAGAAATGAATTCCTGGGGCACCAACAGCCAGAAGCTGATCACATAGGTCCGTGACAACCTCTTCGCCAAATGCACGAATAGAAGCAATGTCATCGCCATAAGACTGAAGGCGCAAACGAATCCAACGTGGAATCTCTGCGCCACACGCGTCCGAGAATCGCAATAACTGACTACTATTGGTGATTGGCATAATGCCAGCAATGATCGGCTGTGTAACACCCAAGTCATAAGCCTCATCCACAAAGCGGAAGTAAGCATCGCTGTTATAAAAATACTGGGTTACGGCAGAGTTTGCACCTGCCTTCATTTTTTGCACAAAGAAATCAACATCGCTAGCAGGCGACTTTGCCTGTGGGTGTGTTTCTGGATAAGCGGCTACATCAATATGAAACCAGTCACCCGTTTCTGCACGAATAAATTCCACTAATTCATTGGCATGATGAAACTCACCGTACTGGCCCATGCCAGAGGGTAAATCTCCGCGTAAGGCCACAATGCGCTTCACGCCTAAGGCTTGATATTGCTTGAGCATCTCGCGCACGCTCTCACGTGAGCTACCAACACAAGATAAGTGGGGAGCAACCGCTGCACCGGCAGCATGAATGTCGCTCACTACCTTTAAAGTACCAGACTGAGTAGAGCCACCGGCTCCAAAGGTCACGGAATAAAACGCTGGCTTGAGTGCTTCGCTAAAACGCTCGCGCACAAGATGCAACTTACTCTCACCTTCAGGTGTTTTTGGAGGAAAGAATTCAACGCTTAATTCCATGATTTTGGGCCTAGGTATCTATTGATCAGTGATTGGATTAATAACGATAGTGGTCAGCCTTGTAAGGGCCTTGCTTCGTTACGCCAATGTAAGAGGCTTGCTGGTCTGACAACACTGTTAACTCTGCATTCAGAGTCTTGAGCTGTAAACGAGCAACCTTCTCATCCAAATGCTTAGGCAATGTGTAAACGCCGACTGGGTATTTATCTGTACCTACTGCATTCCACAGTTCAATCTGTGCAATCACTTGGTTAGCAAATGAAGAGCTCATTACGTAAGAAGGATGTCCTGTACCGCAACCCAAGTTAACCAGACGGCCTTTAGCCAAAATGATGATGCGCTTCTCAGGCTTGCCATTGGCAGCTGGGAAAATCACATGATCAACTTGTGGCTTGATTTCTTCCCACTTGTATTTTTCAATACCAGCAACATCGATCTCATTATCAAAGTGGCCGATGTTACAAACGATGGCTTGATTCTTCATCTTAGCCATGTGGTCATGTGTAATCACGTGGTAATTGCCCGTTGCAGAAACAAAGATATCGGCTTTATCAGCAGCGTAATCCATTGTTACAACACGATAGCCTTCCATTGCAGCTTGCAATGCACAAATTGGATCTACTTCAGTAACCCAAACTTGAGCAGACAAAGCGCGCAAGGCTTGAGCTGAACCCTTACCCACATCGCCGTAGCCACAAACTACTGCAACCTTACCGGCCACCATCACGTCAGTAGCACGTTTGATCGCATCTACTAAAGACTCACGGCAACCATAGAGGTTGTCGAATTTGCTCTTAGTAACAGAATCGTTTACGTTGATTGCAGGGAACTTCAAATCACCCTTAGCAAACATTTGATACAAGCGATGTACGCCTGTAGTAGTTTCTTCAGTAACGCCCTTAACTTTTTCTAAGCGTGTTGAATACCAAGTTGGGTCTTGTGCCAATTTTTTCTTGATGGCAGCAAACAAAATAGTTTCTTCTTCACTAGTCGGATGATTCAAGCAAGCTTGATCTTTCTCAGCGCGTGCGCCAAGGTGCAACAACAAAGTAGCGTCGCCACCGTCATCCAAAATCATATTGGTGTAACCACCGTCAGCCCACTCAAAAATGCGGTGAGTAAAGTCCCAATACTGCTCGAGGGTTTCGCCTTTGATCGCAAACACTGGTGTGCCATTAGCAGCGATTGCCGCAGCAGCATGGTCTTGTGTAGAGAAAATATTGCAAGATGCCCACTGAACTTCAGCGCCGAGCGCTTCAAGCGTCTCGATTAATACTGCAGTTTGAATAGTCATGTGCAAAGAGCCCGTAATACGTGCGCCACGCAATGGCTGTTGTGCAGCAAATTCATCGCGAATGGCAATCAGGCCAGGCATCTCAGTTTCAGCAATCGCGATTTCTTTACGACCAAAGTCAGCTAAAGAAATATCAGCAATTGCGCAACGAGTTGCTACAAAGTTATTTAAATCAGAAACGGTATTCATTAATGCTCCAGCTAAATACGATCCAATGCTGGAGTAGAAACTCGCTAGCCATTGAATCATGGGTTAGCGAGCGCGGTTGCAATTAGCAAACTCCGGGGGTTACCTTAGAGTCCACTCCCTTCAAGCCTGGGGAAGTGCTGGGTCTCAGCATTCCTTGCAACGCTCCTTGAAGGTATGTCGTAATTGTAAACAATTACGACATATTTCGCCTCAATACACCTACAAACTGCGTTTTTCCTACTTACAGACCTGCTGCGGCACGTAATGCAGCCGCTTTGTCTGTTTGCTCCCAAGTAAATTCTGGCTCTTCACGACCAAAGTGGCCATAAGCAGCAGTCTTCTTGTAAATTGGGCGCAAGAGATTCAACATCTTCACGATACCTTTTGGACGCAAGTCAAAATGCTCAGAAACCAATTGAGCAATCTTCTCATCGGAGATCTTGCCTGTGCCAAATGTGCTCACCATCACTGAAGTTGGCTTTGCAACGCCAATCGCGTAAGAGATCTGAATCAAGCACTTGCTTGCCAAACCAGCAGCAACTACGTTCTTCGCAACATAACGACCAGCGTATGCAGCAGAGCGATCAACCTTAGATGGATCTTTACCAGAGAAAGCACCACCACCGTGAGGAGCTGCGCCGCCGTAGGTATCTACAATAATTTTTCGCCCAGTTAAGCCGCAATCGCCTTGTGGGCCGCCGATAACGAAACGACCTGTTGGGTTCACCAAAAAGTTAATCGCGCCTTTGATCAAATGCTTAGGCAATACTGGTTTGATAATTTCTTCGATCACTGCTTCGCGCAATTTCTCGAGAGAGATGTCTTCATCGTGCTGAGTAGACAAAACAACTGTATCGATCGAGTCAGGCTTGCCATCTACATAACGCAATGTCACTTGTGACTTCGCATCAGGACGCAACCAGTTCAAACGGCCATCGCGACGCAATTGTGATTGACGCTCAACCAAACGATGTGACAAGTGAATCGGCAAAGGCATCAGCTCTGCAGTCTCATCACATGCGTAACCAAACATGAGGCCTTGGTCGCCAGCGCCCTGATCCAGGCCATCATCATGGGCCTTATCAACGCCTTGAGCGATATCGGGACTTTGCTTGTCATAAGCAACCAATACTGCACAACCTTTGTAGTCGATACCGTAGTCAGTGTTGTCGTAGCCAATTTCACGCAAAGTATTGCGGGCAACTTGGATGTAATCAACGTTAGCGTTGGTTGTAATTTCACCAGCCAAAACTACTAAGCCGGTGTTGCACAAAGTTTCTGCTGCAACTCGTGCAGTTGGATCTTGAGCCAAGATGGCATCAAGAATCGAATCAGAGATTTGGTCTGCTACTTTATCCGGGTGACCTTCAGAAACAGATTCTGAGGTAAAGAAGTAATCATTTGCCATTGCATATTCCTTTAATAATTAACACGATCATAGGGACAACTCGACGTGCCAGGAACTACAACGGCGACGCTTTAGCAGAATTTATGAATCGCCCTGCAAGTTGCCTTAACTCAGCGATAGGGTAATTTTATCTGAAAAATGCCTAATTCAGCAAATCAACCTGAAATCCACACACTGAGAGCGGCATTGAATATCATTGGGGGGTGAGAAAACTCCTACTTAAGCTCTGCCTCAATACGATTGCCGTGCTTCCACTTGCGCTTGTACAGCTTATTGGGGCTTCTTTAGGCATGCTGGCATATGTTGGCTCAAAACAGTACCGCTCACTTTTTCGCCCTCAATATGAAGCTGTTGTGAATACACGTGGCTTGCCACTCAAGCTATGGGAAGCGGTGCGCGCCTCCGGAATGTTGTTTTCAGACAGCTTGTGGATTTGGCGGAATCCACAAAAAGCCCTCTCATTAGTAGAAGTGCAAAACTGGGATGTAGTTGAAGCAGCAATCGGCGAAGGGCATGGCTTGGTGATGCTGACACCTCACCTCGGTGGCTTTGAAATCATCCCGCGCGTACTTGCCCAACATTTCCCAGCAACGATTCTTTACCGACCCTCACGCCAAGAATGGCTTAATGAGGTAGTAGAAGAGGGTCGCGCCTACCCTAATATGCATTTCGTTCCAACCAACCTCAATGGCGTGCGCCAAATGACTAGAGCGCTCACACGCGGCGAGGCTATTGGCATTCTTCCGGATCAGGTACCCAGTGGCGGTGAAGGTGTGTGGGTTCCGTTCTTCGGGCGCCCCGCGTACACAACACCATTACCGGCGCGTCTTGCCAATCGCAATAGCACGCCAGTAGTGATGTTTACCGCTAAGCGCAAAGGCCTTGGCCAGGGCTGGCTCATGCAAGCAACCCGTCTTGCGCCTTTATCTGAAGATGCCAACATTGCTGCTGCAGAACTCAATGTCGCTATTGAAAATGCAGTTCTCGTCGCGCCAGAACAATTCATTTGGTCATATAACCGCTACAAGCATCCCGCCGGTGCAGAATTGCCTCCAAGCAATTAAATAAATTCGTTATCATTTCTGGAATGACCTGGTTACAAAACCTTTTCAATTTCTTGGCGCTCAGTCTTCTGCGCCTCTTCGCCTTTCTACCTTATACGATTACCGTCCATGTGGGCTATGGCCTAGGTTGGCTTGCCGCCCATATTCCGAATAGCCGCACCCATGTAGTGAAAACCAATTTACGTTTGTGCTTTCCAAATCTAAGCGCAAAAGAAATTGACGATCTCGCCATTGAGCACTGGAAACTATTTGGCCGTAGCGTACTCGAGAGAAGTCGAATCTGGCTTGGTAGCGGCAAACAAATTACCGACATTGTCACCATTAAATCAGCCATCACCTTAGGGGATCGCAAGCCGCGCCTACTCATTAACCCACACTTTGTTGGCCTTGAAGGTGGCTTCATGGCCCTATCAGTCTTGGCCACTCAACACGACTGGCCTCGTGGCGCAGGGCTTTATCAAAATATGAAAAATCCTTTCTTCAATCAAAAAATGATTGAGTGGAGAAATCGTTTTGGTGGAAAGTCAATTGAAAGACAAAGTCGCTTACGCGATCTCATCCGAGAAATTCAAACGGGCAACTTTATTTTCATTGCGCCCGATATTGATTTAGGTCCGCGGGACTCGGTCTTCGTGCCCTTCTTTGGCATTCAGACCAACACCATCACTTCCGTATCTCGCCTGGCAAGGCTTAGCGGTGCTGAGGTCTGCTTAATGACGACCATACTAAATAATGATCGTAAAGCCTACACCTGTCACATCAGCGAACCTTTGCCGAACTTTCCAAGCGATGATGTTGAAAAAGATACGGCACGTTTAAATGAATATATCGAAGAGCTTGTTCGCGAAAGACCGGCAGAGTACTATTGGGTACATAAGCGTTTTAAACACAGACCCGAAGGCGAAGCTAGTCTTTACGATTAAACGGAAATATTTTGAGTACCAATACCAGCAACCCAGTACGTAAGCTACGCTTCACCAAGATGCATGGTGCTGGCAATGATTTCATTGTGCTCAATGGCATTAATCAAGATCTCAGTGGCATTAGCAAGGAACAATGGCAAGCGTTAGCGCATCGTCAATTTGGCATTGGCGCCGATCAAATTCTTTTAGTTGAAAAAGCAACGCGTCCTGATGCGGACTTTAGATATCGCATCTTCAATTCTGACGGCGGTGAAGTCGAGCAATGCGGCAACGGCTCACGTTGCTTCGTGCGTTTTGTGTTGGATCAAGGCTTATCTAACAAGAACCCTTTGCGGGTTGAAGTTGCACACACCGTTCTGACCCTCAAATCCCATCCCGATGGCCAGGTTGAGGTAGATATGGGTGCACCTATTTTTGAACATAGTCATATTCCATTTAACGCAAATGGTTTGGCAAGTGTCCAAGAGTTTCAAGAAACGCTCTATGCACTTCCTCTGAACCACCCTGCTACCCACGACAGTTTGGTTGGCGTTTTATCCATGGGCAACCCACATGCAGTGCAAGTGGTTGGTGATGTTGATAGCGCACCCGTGCTAGAGGAAGGCCCTGAGATTGAACGGTTTGTGGCGTTTCCAAAAAAGGTAAACGTCGGTTATATGCAAGCGATCAATCGCAATGCAATCAAGTTGCGCGTTTTCGAACGTGGCGCTGGGGAAACCTTAGCCTGTGGAACTGGCGCTTGTGCGGCGGTTGTTTCAGGAATACGCAGAGGCTTATTGGATTCACCAGTAAAAGTACATACCCGTGGCGGAGACCTGCTGATTGCTTGGGCTGGAGTCATTGAGGGGGTTGCTCAACCCGTCATCATGACTGGTCCAGCGGTTACCGTCTTTGAGGGTGAAACAGAAATCTAAGAGTCGTCGCTCTTAGATGCCATATTTATCGCGATAGGCTTTTACTGCTGGTAAATAATTTGTGAGCTGAGTGTCACTTGAGGCCATCAAGAACGACATTAATCCAGTCAAGTTGGCAATCGTAATCACTGGCAAACCAAACTCTTGCTCAACTGCTTGCACAGCAGATTTTTCGCCAATATCCACCGCATTGCCTGAGCGCTCCATCCGATCTAAAGCAATTAATACTGCCGCAGGCTCTGCTCCAGCTTTTCGAATGAGATCGACAGATTCCCTGACTGAAGTACCGGCAGAAATGACGTCATCAATAATGACAACTCGGCCTTTGACTGGTGCCCCAACTAACATACCGCCTTCACCATGATCTTTGGCTTCTTTGCGGTTGTAGGCATAAGGCACGTTGACACCGTTATCGGCTAAAGCGATAGCCGTGGCTGCTGCAAGCGTGATTCCCTTATATGCAGGGCCATAAAGCATGTCGAATTGCAGCTTAGATTCTTGCAAGGCTTTAGCGTAGTAGCGACCCAAGGCACTTAAGCGAGCACCATCATTAAATTCACCCGCATTAAAGAAATAAGGCGAGAGTCTTCCGGCTTTAGTTTTAAACTCTCCGAAGGACAAAACCTTTGCCTCCAAGGCAAAACGAATAAAGTTATCTTGATTTGAATTATTTGAGCTCATAGGCCTACATGTTACGCATCATTTCCGCGAACCTCAACGGTATCCGTTCTGCAGTCAAAAAAGGCTTTCTGCCATGGGCATTGAAGCAAAAAGCCGACTTCATTTGCATGCAAGAGCTTAAAGCCCAACGTGATGACCTAGAAGACGCCATTCTCAACCCTGATGGCATGCACGGGTTTTTCCATCACGCCGAGAAGAAGGGCTATAGCGGCTGCGGGATTTATACGCCCCATAAGCCAGACGAAGTCTTATATGGGTATGGCAATGAAGAGTTTGATGCGGAAGGACGCTACGTAGAGGCCCGTTTTAAAGGCTTATCAGTCATCTCTGTTTACATGCCCTCAGGCTCTAGCTCTGAGGAGCGCCAAGAGGCCAAATACCGCTATCTCGATAGTTTTCTGCCTCACCTTGTCGCCCTCAAAAAATCAGGGCGTGAAATCGTCCTATGCGGCGATGTCAATATTGCCCATCAAGAAATTGATCTAAAGAACTGGAAAGGCAATCTCAAGAATTCTGGCTTCTTACCGGAAGAGCGCGCATGGCTTACCAATCTCTTTAGCAAAGTGGGTTACGTCGATGTCTATCGACAGCTTGAGCCAGAGGCAACTGATGCTTGCTACACCTGGTGGAGCAATCGTGGCCAAGCCTATACTAAGAATGTTGGATGGCGCATTGACTATCACATCACTACACCCGGTATTGCTGCTACCGCTAAGAAAACTGCTGTCTACAAAGATGAAAAGTTTTCAGATCACGCGCCACTCACTGTGGACTACGACTGGAAAATTTAAGCAGTCGTAAATGTAAATAAAAAATGAAAGGGGAGTTACTCCCCTTCTTTTTTGATCTGAACGATCTTGAAATGAATCGTTGCCCAAATGAGAAGTAAAACGGGAGCGCCAATAATGGCGGTGCCGTAGAAGAATGCTTGGTATCCAAAGTTATCAACGAACACTCCGGAGAAGCCCGCCAACCATTTGGGTAGCAGCAACATCATCGAGCTAAACAAGGCGTACTGCGTTGCTGAATAGCGGATATTAGTAAGCGAAGATAAGAAGGCAATAAAGGCTGCACTAGCAATGCCAGAGCTTAAGTTATCTGCGGAGATCACCCAAATCAAACCATGCAAATCGTGACCTTGGGTTGCCAACCACGCAAATAATAAATTACTGACTGCCGAAAGAACAGCGCCTACAAATAGAATTCGGAGCACACCAAAGCGCAGCGTGAGCACGCCACCAACAAAGGCGCCTACTAAAGTCATCACCACACCAAATACTTTGCTTACTGCGGCAACTTCATCTTTGGTGTAACCCATGTCTACATAAAATGGGTTGGCCATAATGCCCATCACGACATCGCTAATACGATAGACAGCAATTAAAGACAAAATCAGCACTGCATGCCAGCGATAGCGGCTAATAAATTCTGCAAAAGGCTCAACCAGAGTTTGATACAGCCATGCTTTAGCAGTCCGCACCTTTGCTAACTCATACTTCACAGGCTCTTTACTTAAAAGGGTTGTAATCACACCAACCCCAATAGATGCCGCCATACAGAGATAGGCAAATTGCCATGCACCCGCATCGTAACCACTGCCTGTTTCAGCACGAGCAGCAAGCCATAGAACCCCAGCACCAGCCCAAATCAAAGCCAGTCGATAACCAGTTTGATAAGTAGCCGCTAAGGCTGCCTGATGATCGCTATTGGCAGACTCAATCCGAAATGCATCTAAGGCAATATCCTGAGTAGCAGATCCAAAGGCCACTAACAGTGCACACCAAACAATGGAATTGAGTGCAAGCTTTGGATCTAAGGTCGACATACCAACCAAGCCCAAAATAATGAGTGCTTGCGCAAAAAGTAACCAGCTACGGCGGCGACCAAATAATTTGGTAAGGAGTGGAATTTGCAAACGGTCTACGAGAGGCGCCCAAACCCACTTAAAGGCATAGATCAAACCTACCCAAGTTAAATAACCAATGGTGCTGCGATCAATGCCAGCCTCACGCAACCAAAAACTAAGCGTTCCAAGGATGAGCAATAAAGGAAGGCCTGCGGAGAAGCCCAAGAACAGCATACGCAAACAAGGCCATTCGAGATAAACCCGAAAGTCTTTTAACCAAGATTGGACTGCAGTGAACACCTGTGAATTTTTATTCTACGCGCGACGAATGCGGAACAAGGCGAGGCTGCCAAAGAGATTTGGCATCAACGTTACCTGTCGACCCTCATGCAAGATGCATTGATCGACCACCTTTAACCCAAGGCTTGATGCCAACTTCTCAAAGTCTGCAACAGTCAGCACCCGTACGTTGGGCGTGTTGTACCACTGGTAAGGCAAGCTCTTAGATACTGGCATGCGTCCAAGGCCAACGGCGAGGCGATGCGACCAGTGACCAAAGTTCGGAAATGAAATGATGGATTCTTTTCCTACGCGCACTACTTCACGCAAAATCTTCTCTGTCTGATGAATCGTTTGTAAAGTCTGTGAAAGTACAACCGTATCAAAACTATTGTCTTCAAAAAGCGCTAGACCGCCTTCAAGATCCTGCTGGATTGTATTCAAGCCTTTTTGCACGCAAGAGAGTACGCGCGCATCATCAATTTCAACGCCATAGGCATGAACCGGTTTTTGTTTCTGCAAAAACTCTAGAAAACTACCGTCACCACAACCGAGATCCAACACTTGTGTGTTTGGTGCAATCCAATTAGCTATGGCAGCAAAGTCAGCGCGCTTTGTGAAATTACTCATGCTTGAGCCTCACGCATTTGCTTAAAGTAAGCTCTCACGAGGTTGTGATAACGCTCATCATCCAAAAGGAAAGCGTCGTGACCATGTGGCGCATCAATCTCGGCATAGGTGACTTCGCTCTTGTTACTGAGCAATGACTGAACGATTTCACGGCTACGGTTAGGCGGAAAACGCCAATCGGTTGAAAAGCTCACAACTAAGAACTTTGCCTGAACCTCTGCTAGCGCGCGATTCAGACTACCATCGTAACGACGTGCAGGATCGAAATAATCTAAGGCACGTGTAATGAGTAAGTAGGTGTTAGCGTCAAAATAAGTTGAAAACTTATCGCCTTGATGGCGCAAATAACTTTCAACCTCAAACTCAACATCAAAGCTAAAGCGGTAATCATGAGACTCGCCATTGGGGCGTTGTAATTCACGCCCAAATTTTTCTGCCATGTCATCATCAGATAAATAGGTGATGTGACCGACCATACGGGCTAAACGCAAGCCGCGCTTTGGCACAACACCATGCTCATAATAGTTGCCACCATGAAAATCTGGGTCCGACAAAATAGCATTGCGTGCTACTTCATTAAAAGCAATATTTTGCGCACTAAGCTTTGGAGTAGATGCAACTACAACGCAATGATCTAAGCGCTTAGGAAACTGAATAGCCCAAGCCATAGCCTGCATACCACCCAGGCTGCCGCCCATTACGGCAGCAAACTTTCGAATACCTAACTTGTCTGCCAAACGAGCTTGGGTGTTTACCCAATCCTCAACAGTGACGACAGGAAAGTCGGCGCCATAGGGCTTGCCAGTTGCAGGATTAATGCTCATCGGCCCTGTTGAACCAAAACAAGAGCCCAAATTATTAACGCCAATGACAAAAAAGTGATTTGTATCTACCGGCTTGCCAGGACCAATCATGTTGTCCCACCAACCAATATCCTGTGGGTCTTCTGGGCTTGGTCCAGCTACGTGGTGAGATGCATTCAACGCATGGCAAACGAGTACAGCGTTGCTTTTGTCGGCATTGAGCTTGCCGTAGGTTTCAATGACTAAATCGTAGCCAGACAACATGGCACCACTCTGCAAAGGCAGGGGCTCGGCAAAATGAATGGTGTTTCTAGAGAGGTGTAGCTCGCTCATTCTGACAGGAGAAGGCGCAGACTAACATCGGAGGCTTCTGTTGGCAGCTTCTTAAATCCACTTCGGGCAAAGCGATGCCAACGACCCAAAACAAAACTCATCAACATGGCAGCGCGAATACTAACCTCTTCTTGACCCAGTTGCGCCCAGTTACCGCCTTGGGTTTGAGCAATACGCAGCGCTTGCTTCAGAGATGCTTCGACACGATCTAGCACTTGAGTAATACGCTCTTGCAAGCGATCATCTTCTTGCAACAAAGCATCGCCCAATAAAACGCGAGTCATACCGGGATTCTTTTCAGCAAAAAATAAAAGCATTTGCAAAATGCCGCGCGCTTGAGCAAGACCAGACTCTTCTTTTTGATTAATTTGATTAATCAACCCAAAAACAGTTTGCTCAATAAAAGAAATCAAGCCCTCGAACATCTGCGCCTTACTCGCAAAATGGCGATACAGGGCTGCTTCTGATACCTCGATCTTGGCGGCTAGAGCGGCAGTAGTAACGCGCTCACCCTTAGGGTTTTGTAACATCTCCGCAAGCACTTGCAAAATCTGCAATCGGCGCTCGCCTGGGCGAGGGCGTTTACGAGCTTTACCAGCGTCAGCGGTGCTGTCGTTGATGTCTGCTGGCTCTATAGATTCACGCATGCTTATTTACTTGTCTACTTATCTAGAACGGATCATCGTTCCGAACGCTTGCTCGGTCAGAATTTCTAACAATAAAGAATGTTCAATACGGCCGTCGATGATGTGCACTGAATTGACGCCACTCTTAGCAGCATCTAGTGCAGAAGAAATTTTTGGCAACATGCCACCGGAAATGGTGCCATCAGCAAACAGTCCATCAATTTCTCGCGCAGTTAAATCTGTTAGCAACTTGCCGTCTTTATCCATCACGCCGGGAATATTAGTCATCATGACTAACTTCTCTGCATGGAGAATCTCAGCCATCTTGCCGGCTACTAAATCCGCATTAATGTTGTAAGCCTGGCCTTCAGCGCTAAAGCCAATCGGAGAAATCACCGGAATAAACGCATCGTCTTGCAAGGCCTTAACCACAGCAGGATTAATTGCCTCGATTTCACCAACAAAACCGATATCAATCATCTTACTTGGATCAGTATCGCTAGGAATCTTCATTTTCTTAGCGTGAATCAAGCCACCGTCTTTGCCAGTCAAGCCAACAGCTTGGCCGCCAAAGTGGTTGATCAACATCACAATGTCCTGCTGCACTTCGCCGCCCAGAACCCACTCCACCACTTCCATGGTTTCTTCATCGGTAACGCGCATTCCCTGAATAAAGGTTCCAGTCTTGCCAATTTTCTTGAGAGCTTCATCAATTTGAGGGCCGCCGCCATGAACTACCACTGGGTTCATGCCAACTAACTTCAACAAAATGACATCGCGCGCAAAACTTTCTTTGAGGCGCTCTTCAACCATGGCGTTTCCGCCGTACTTAATCACAATAGTCTTGCCGTGATAGGCGCGAATGTAAGGCAGCGCTTCAGCAAGAATCTCCGCCTTTAATAAAGGTGAGATATCACTTAGAGTAGGCAAAGGCTTAGTCATCACAAACCTAATTTATTCGCCAAATAATTTTTGGCGGAGTTCGCGACGCTCTTGAGCCTCAAGAGATAAATTGGCTGTAGGCCTTGCAATTAAACGGTTCAAGCCGATTGGCTCGCCTGTTTCTTCACACCAACCATAATCGCCAGATTCAATGCGCGCCAATGCTTGCTCTACTTTTTTGAGCAACTTACGCTCACGATCGCGCGTACGCAATTCCAATGCATGCTCTTCTTCGATGGTTGCGCGATCGGCAGGATCGGGAACCAAAATATTTTCACGCAGATGTTCTGTTGTCTCGGATGCATTCTTGAGAATGTCATTTTTGAGAACGAGTAATTTTTGACGGAAAAAATCTAACTGCGCAGCACTCATATAGTCCTTATCGGACATCTTGAGTAATTCTGCTTCAGTTAGTGGGGCACCTTTTGCAACTTTCGTGCTCGCAGCTTTACTACTGGCTTTTGCAGCAGTTGCTGTTTTTGTTGCTGTTTTTACCGTCATCTCATTCTTTCCTGGTTTAAAGCATTATTGCCTCATTCTGCCAAACTTTTACGGCCCTTTTATTAATATTCATCAATATTGACCGTGGCGGCGGATTGTACCCGAATCTTTCTAGGCCAAACATCCCTCAAGCCCAGCCAGTAGGGTGTCTTTAGGCAAATCGATGCCTATGAAGACCATACGGGTTTGCTTGGGTTCTGCACCCCATGGACCCGCTAAATCGCTGCCCATCATCTGATGCACCCCCTGAAACACCACTTTTCGACTACTTCCCTTGACATAGAGTACGCCTTTATAGCGCAGCATCTTCTCGCCAAAGACCTCCAAAATGCCGCCAAGGAAGTCTTCCAACTTTTTGTGATTAAAGGGTTTATCACTACGAAAAACGAAGGATTGGATGCGATCCGTATGGCCTGCATGGCCATGGTGATGATGGTCATGACTATGATCATGGCCGCAGGTGCTGTGATCATGGTCGTGGTCATGGCTATGGTCATGACCGCAATCAGCATGATCGTGGTCGTCCTGCTCCAAGAAATGTGGGTCTATATCTAGCTTGGCATTGAGATTGAAGCCTTTGAGGTCCAAAACTGCATTTAAAGGCACTATGCCCTTAGAAATGCCTGCAATCGGCGCTCTTGGGTTCATGTGCATCAAACGATTACGCAAAGCATCTACTTGGGCAGGAGTAACCAAATCAGTCTTAGTAATAAAGATCTGATCTGCAAAGCCCACCTGGCGCTGAGCTTCTTCGTGCTCATTAAGTTGTTGCTGACCATGCTTAGCATCTACCAAGGTCACCACAGCATCCAATACATAGTGATCAGCAACGTCATCATCCATAAAGAAAGTCTGCGCTACAGGGCCTGGATTGGCAACGCCTGTCGTTTCAATGACGACGCGATCAAAGCTAATCTTCTTATCTTTGCGCTGCTCCCAGAGCTCATTTAGCGCATCCACCAAGTCGCCACGAATCGTGCAGCAAATACAACCGTTACTCATTTGCACAATATTCTCTTGGTTATCTTGTACCAAGATATCGTTATCAATATTTTCTTCGCCGAACTCGTTCTCGATCACGGCAATTTTTTTACCGTGTTCCTCAGTCAGAATGTGTTTGAGCAAGGTGGTTTTGCCGCTCCCTAAGAAGCCCGTCAAAATTGTTACCGGAATTAATGCCATGGATGTTCCAATCTAAATCTATAAGCCAACCATTCCCAAAGCGGGAAACCTTCTATCTTACCGAGTTCCTCAGTCTTTGCCAGCCTTTGCGCGTGGATGCGCTTTATCGTATGCCTGAGCGAGGTGCTGAAAATCTAAGGAGGTATAAATCTGGGTACTGGCAATGCTGGCATGCCCCAACATCTCCTGCACTGCACGTAAATCTTGTGAGGATTGCAGTACATGACTTGCAAAACTGTGGCGCATCATATGAGGGTGCACATGGGTTGGTAAGCCAGCGCGCATAGCCAAAGTACGCAATCTGGCTTGCACCGTACGCGGTGATAAGCGCTTGCCGGTGGCTGACAAAAATAAGGCAATCGATTCTTCTGAGTAACTTCCAGCATCCCGCAACTGTCGCCATGCAGTAAGTGATTTCATTGCGGGCATACCAACAGGTACTGAACGTCGTTTACCGCCCTTACCTAAAACAGTCACTTCCGCCGCATCCCAATCTAACCAGCCAGCAGATTCATGCTGACGGTCCTTACTTTGCATCACATCAATGCCCAAGAGTTCAGATAGACGTAAACCCGAGGAGTAGAGCAAATCAATAATCGCTGCATCACGAATTGATTCCAAATCCTTTTTTTCTTCAGCCTCTTTAACTGCTTGATTCACTAAGGCGAGTGCCTGCTCAACTGATAACGCCTTAGGCAAAGACTTTAAACGCTTAGGCGCCTTCACATCATCCACTGGATTAGCGGCAAGGTTACTAGTGACCTTGCCTGCGCGTGCATCACGCCTGGCATCTTTTTCTGTAAGCCAGTCATACCAACCACGCCATGCTGACAACGCTCTTGCAATACTTCTCGAGGATTTACCTTTGGAATGCAAGCGTCCCGCCCAACGGCGCACATGGCCATTGCTAACTTTTAATAATTCAACAGAGTCTTCAAGCGCAAAATTTTGGAGATCACTCAGATCCATGCCGTACGCTTTGAGCGTATGCGGCGAGAGTTGACGCAATACATGAAGCTCATGCAAATACTCTTGCATGAGGGGGTGGAGATCAGTCGCCTTTAATTTCATAAGCCTGGATACGATCCAAAGCTGCAGCTGTTAGTTCAGCAATCTGACGCAAATAGAAAGCACCCATATCCGCTGTAAAGCGTGACTCATCTTTACTTGCTAGCAATAACACCGCTGGTGATTGAGTAGCGCCAACACTTTTGCCAAGCGGCAAACCAATAGCCACCATGCTTTGCCATTCAGGATCAATGGTGGTTTGGCTTGCTAAGAGGTCTACGCTAGCAGCGGCCAACTCTTTTGCCGAACCACACAAAGGGGTATCGATCCAAGGACCAAATGCTGAATTAGGCGACAACAATTGTGCAGACTCGACCTCAAAGACCTCAGCTAAACCCGAAGTAATGGCAGCCTCAACATCAGCCTTATTGTTCGCCTTCATCAGGCGCAATAACCAGGCAACCAAACTTTGTTGGGTTTTGTCGTTGCGACTACCAAAGTGCAGCATCTCACTTAAGCGACGATTGAGTTCTTGATTTTGTGTACGCAATACCGTCATCTGACGCTCTTGCAATGAGATTGCGCGATCTTCATGTGGGTGCTTGATCCGAATCTCATTAAATAGATCGGCGTAACGCTCAAAAAACCCTGGGGTTGCACGCAACCACTCAGCAACTAATTCTTCTTGCTCGGCTTGCTTTGGATCGATTGCGCTCATGAATTTCTTTCTCTAATTACTTTTTTATTTACTTGTTTTATAGACTTAGTTAGCCAAGCTTCTTGCGTAAAAGCTCATTTACCTGACCTGGGTTAGCCTTACCTTGGGAGGCTTTCATGATCCGCCCTACCAATGCATTAAACGCTTTCTCTTTGCCAGAGCGGAACTCTTCAACAGACTTCTGGTTGGCAGCTAATACTTGATCGATGATGGCTTCAATGGCGCCGCTATCACTAATCTGTTTCAAGCCTTTGGCGTCAATCACCTGATCAACCGTGCTGATGGCTTTACCTGCAATGGCTTCTTCCCAAAGAATGGCAAAGATGTCTTTAGCAATCTTGTTAGAAATTGTGCCGTCAGCTACACGCGTCAACAATGGCGCCAAATGCTCTGCCTTTAATGGTGCATCTGCTGTTGCAATACCTGCACGTTTTAAGGATGAGGCGAACTCGCCAGCAATTAAATTGGCAGCCGCTTTTGCTAATGGCTTACCGACAATTACCAACAGCTCTTCAAATACTTTTGCGGTGTCACGATCTTGCGTGAGAAGCTGCGCATCGTAGGCGCTTAATCCAAATTCACTTTGCCACTGCTCACGTAATTGCGCAGGCAATGCAGGCATCTTGCTGTGAACATCTGCAATCCACGCATCATCAATCACAACAGGAAGTAAGTCAGGATCGGGGAAGTAGCGGTAGTCATTCGCATCTTCTTTGCTACGCATGCTACGCGTTTCGCCGCGATCGGGATCGTACAAACGGGTTTCTTGAACAACAGTGCCACCGTCTTCGATTAACTCAATTTGACGACGGACTTCATATTGAATGGCTTCTTCCAAAAAGCGGAAGGAGTTCAAGTTCTTGATTTCGCAGCGGGTACCAAACTCAGCCTGACCTTTAGGGCGCACTGAAACGTTGGCATCGCAGCGGAAAGAGCCTTCTTGCATATTGCCGTCACAAACACCGAGCCAAACGACCAGGCCATGCAAGGCTTTAGCGTAGGCGACTGCCTCAGCAGCACTACGCATGACCGGTTCGGTCACGATCTCGAGGAGTGGCGTACCGGCGCGATTTAAGTCAATGCCACTAGAGGGTTCGCCATGGGGGCCTGTGAAGCCCTCTTCATGCACAGACTTGCCAGCGTCTTCTTCCATATGGGCACGAGTGAGTTCAACCACTTTCACTTCTTCGCCCACCAAGATTTCGAGATGCCCACCAACAACAACCGGTATTTCCATCTGGCTAATTTGATAACCCTTAGGTAGATCGGGATAGAAATAGTTTTTGCGCGCAAAGATGCTCGCTGGAGAAATCTTGGCATTCACTGCCAAACCAAAACGAATGGCATGCTCAACGGCTTGACGATTCAGTACTGGCAATACACCAGGTAATGCCAGATCCACTGCGCATGCTTGTGTATTGGGCTCAGCACCAAAGCGCGTACTTGCACCACTAAAAATTTTGGACTGCGTTTGTAGTTGTGCGTGGGTCTCTAGACCAATAACGACTTCCCATTGCATCATGCCACCTCGCTTGCTGGACGCAAATGCCAATCACTGGCCTGCTGATATTGGTGAGCCACTTGCAACAAACGCGCTTCAGAAAAATAATTACCAATCAATTGCATACCAATAGGTAAGTTATTTCCATTAAATCCACAAGGAACGCTCATCGCTGGCAATCCTGCTAGGTTTGTTGAGAGCGTGTAAATATCTTCTAAGTACATTTGCACGGGATCTTTTGACTTCTCACCCAAACGCCAAGCCACATCAGGGGCTACGGGCCCGAGGATGACATTACACTGATTGAAAGCCGCTTGAAAATCAGCCGCAATAATCCGGCGAATTTTTTGCGCTTGCAGATAGTACGCATCATAGTAACCATGGCAAAGAACATAAGTGCCAATCATGATGCGGCGCTTCACCTCTGCACCAAAACCTTCAGTACGTGACTTTGCATACATATCATTAAGGTCACGATATTCGTTCGCGCGATATCCATAACGCACACCATCAAAGCGACTCAGGTTACTTGATGCTTCTGCTGGTGCTAAAACGTAATACACCGGGATAGATAACTTGGTTTTTGGCAGACTCACTTCAACTAATGTCGCGCCCAAGCTTTCTAACTGCTTGGCTGCCTCGTTAACGGATTTAGCAACATCACTTGCTAATCCCTCAGCAAAAAATTCTTTTGGCAAACCGACACGTAAACCCTCTAATGGTTTCGCAGAATTTGCATTGCCTTCTTTCCAGCTCTGGTTGAGATAGCGACCATAGTCCTCTCCTGAGTCAGCCAAAGAGGTGGAGTCACGTGGATCATGCGAAGACATTGCAGTCAGCAGCAAAGCACAGTCTTCGGCAGTCTTACCCATCGGGCCAGCCTGATCAAGTGAAGAGGCGTAGGCAATCATGCCGTAACGAGATACGCGCCCATAACTAGGCTTAATTCCAGTGAGACCACAGAATGCCGCTGGTTGACGAATCGAGCCACCAGTATCAGTGCCAGTGGCGATCGGGGCTAAGCCAGCAGCAACAGCTGCAGCAGAACCACCGGAGGATCCGCCGGCTACGTGAGCAGAATTCCAGGGATTTAAGACTGGTCCAAAGGCGGAGTTTTCATTGGATGAGCCCATGGCGAACTCGTCCATATTGGTTTTGCCCAAGCAAACCATGCCAGCACCATGGGGATTGTTTTCATCTGGGATCCCCAGATTAGCAACTACCGTAGCGTCGAAAGGACTTTGGTATCCCTCCAAGATTTTGGAGGCCGCAGTCGACTTCCAGCCACGCGTTACAAAGACATCCTTATGCGCAACAGGGATACCAGTTAACTTACTGGCTTTGCCCGAAGAAATAAGCTTATCTGCTTTATTTGCTTGCTCTAAGCTTAAGTGAGCATTCACATCAAGATAGGCATTCCACTGTTTTCCAGCTTCAATCCGGTCCAAAAAGTACTGGGTTAATTCGGTACTGGAGACCTCTTTTGCAGCAAGCGCTTTTGCCATTAAGGCAATAGGGGTGTTGTGCCAGCTCATTCGATCACCTTTGGCACCAAGAAGTAGCCCTCATGCTGAGCAGGGGCAGATTGCATGTTTTCGGCACGATGATCTGACTCGGTGACTTGGTCAACTCGCATAGGTTGGGCCAAATCACGCAAAAAGAGGATTGGGTGAGCCAAAGGTTCAAGACCGGTTGTATCAACTGCCTGCATTTCCTCAACCAAGGAAAAAATGGCCTGCAATTGAGGCAAAACTGCCTCTGCTTCTGCCTGATTTAATTCAAGCCTGGATAGGTGCGCAATGCGCTGGACATCATCAAGTTTCATGGGACGAGAGTATCATTCCTATATATTTTCATTAACACTTTCTATTTTCCCACTACATCATGTTTGGTTTTTTCCGCAGCTACTTTTCTAATGACCTAGCCATCGACCTAGGAACCGCCAACACCTTAATTTATATGCGTGAGCGGGGTATTGTCCTTGATGAACCTTCTGTTGTGGCAATTCGCCAAGAAGGTGGTCCAAACGGCAAAAAGACCATTTTGGCTGTCGGCAAAGAGGCAAAAGCGATGTTAGGGCGCGTTCCGGGGAATATTGAGGCGATTCGCCCAATGAAAGACGGCGTTATTGCCGACTTCACGATTACCGAACAAATGCTCAAGCAATTTATCAAGCTTGTGCACGAAAGCAAATTATTAAAGCCAAGCCCACGCATCATCATTTGTGTTCCTTGTGGATCTACCCAAGTTGAGCGTCGCGCGATTCGCGAATCTGCATTAGGCGCTGGTGCATCGCAAGTATTTTTGATTGAAGAACCAATGGCAGCTGCAATTGGTTCTGGCTTGCCAGTTTCTGAAGCAGCAGGTTCAATGGTTGTTGACATCGGCGGTGGCACAACTGAAGTTGGCGTGATGTCATTAGGCGGCATGGTTTACAAAGGCTCTGTTCGTGTTGGTGGCGATAAGTTTGATGAAGCCATTACCAATTACATTCGTCGTAACTACGGCATGTTGATTGGTGAGCAAACTGCTGAGTTGATCAAGAAAACAATTGGCTCTGCTTTCCCTGGCGCCGAAGTGCGCGAGATGGAAGTTAAAGGTCGCAATCTTTCTGAAGGTATTCCACGTAGCTTCACAGTTACTAGCAATGAAATCCTTGAAGCATTAACTGATCCATTGAATCAAATCGTGACTGCAGTTAAAGCGGCTCTCGAGCAGATTCCACCTGAGTTGGCATCCGACATTGCTGAGCGCGGCATGATGCTTACAGGCGGCGGCGCCTTATTGCGCGACCTCGATCGCCTCTTGTTGGAAGAAACTGGTTTGCCGATTCATGTTGCAGAAGATCCATTAACCTGCGTGGCTCGTGGTTGCGGTATCGCACTTGAGCGCATGGATAAGTTAGGCGGAGTGTTCTCGCACGAGTAAGCGACATACACGTCGACCAGGGAATTGCAACATAGCGCTCCACCACTTTTCAGACAGGGCATTCCGGCCTTACTCAAACTGATTGTCTGTCTGTCGATCAGCATCGCTCTGATGCTGATCGATTTTCGTTTTAAAGCACTCGATCCCATTCGCAATAATGTGAATTGGATTTTGCGTCCCCTCGAATACGTCATGATGGCGCCGCGCAATGCACTCGAAGCAACATCTGAATACTTCACCACAAGATCTACGCTTGACCAAGAAAACCAAGTCATGAAAGTGCGTCAAGCAGAGCTTTCATTGTTGGCAAATCAATCCGAATTTTTGATGGTGGAAAACCAAAACCTGCGCGAGCTCATGACTTTGCAAAAACAGGTGCCATTCAAAACATTGCCAGTAGAAATTTTGTTTAATCCGCCAAATCCAATTTCACAGCGCATTGTGATTAATCGCGGCAGCAATGATGGCTTGAAGCTTGGGAACCCAATTGCCAATGATTCTGGCATCTTGGGCCAAGTCGTTCGTCTATATGAACGTTCTGCCGAGGTTTCCCTGCTGGAGGATCGCGATTTTGCGGTTCCGGTCCAAGTTGCACGCAATGGACTTCGTGCTGCCGTATTTGGCGCAGGGCGCGGCAACCCCCTAGAGCTGCGCTATTTACCGGTAGCTAGCGATTTGGAGGTCGGCGATATCTTGCTAACCTCCGGAATTGATGGTGTTTATCCCCCAGGGTTTGCGGTAGCCGTCATTAGCAAAATTGAGCGTAATGCCGATAAAAATTCTTCCAATGTATTTTGCGTACCGGTTGCAGCAGTCAATCGCTATCGTCAAGCGCTTGCGCTTTTATATGACCCGCAGTTTGATGCCAAGGCGCCAGTGAGTAACAAGTCCGCCACTGGGGCGCCCTTAACAAACACGCCAGGCAGACGCCAAACTCGTGCGCGAGGAATGCAATGATCGATTTCCAGAGCGGCTACATCCTGCGCCCGGTAAATCCGGTCTTCATTTATTTCAGTTTGTTTTGTGCGCTGCTATTAAACCTATTGCCCATTGGTAATTATGGCTGGGTGCCCGATTGGTTAATTCTGTGCATTGTGTTTTGGAACATTCATCAGCATCGCTATGTGAGCGTGATCACCGCCTTCATTCTTGGTTTGATGATGGATGTACACAATTCAGATTTGCTGGGCTTGCATGCATTTAGCTATTCGCTCGTTGCATACGTCGCCATCTCCTGGCATAGACGCATTGTGGCTCTCACGGTTCTCTCACAGGCATTACATCTACTTCCTATTTTCTTATTGGTATCGCTATTCCCCGTACTGGCCCATTGGCTTCTGAGTGGCGAACTCTATTGGTGGGCCTTAACAGGCGCCATTCAAGCACTGATTGAGGCCATGCTCTGGCCGTTGGCCACGCGCATCTTGCTTGCGCCGCAGCGTCGCCCTATAGACGTTGATCACAATCGACCGCTCTAAGAAGCAAGATGGTTTCATTTAAAAAACCGGATCTCGACTCATTCCAAGAGCGCATTCATATTGCGACTCTCTTTGTCACGTTTTGCTTTTTACTACTCATTACTCGACTGGTATGGTTGCAACTGGTTAGTCATGGCAAATATGCCTTGCTTGCAGAGAGTAATCGCATCGCCTTAGTTCCCGCACCAGCAAATCGTGGTCTTTTAATTGATCGCAATGGCATCGTCATTGGTAGAAATTACTCAGCTCTCACCCTGGATGTAAATGCGGAAGAAGTTAAAGGCAATGTTGATCAGCTAATCAATGATCTTTCTGAAATCATTGCAATCTCCCCTAGAGATCGCCGTAATTTCAAGCGATCCTTAGAAGATTCCCGGAATATGGGCACTTTTCCCCTGCGATCCATGCTCAATGAGACCGAAACAGCCCGTTTTATGGCCAATCGCTACCGTTTTCCTGGGGTCGAAATCCGTGCCAGAAGCTTTCGGGAGTACCCGTACAACGAATTAGCCTCCCACCTAATTGGCTATATTGGGCGCGTTTCTCAGCGCGACAAAGAGCGCATGCAGGCTGAAATTGAGGGCGCTAAAGCAGATGACCCCGATGCATTACAAGCCTCCTTCTTGCCCGGTATTCAGTATGTAGGAAAGATTGGTTTAGAGCAAAGTTATGAAACTGTTTTGCGCGGTGTGCCTGGATACGATCAAGTAGAAATTACTGCGGGCGGCAAACCAGTGCGAACACTTTCTAGTGCACCATCGGTGCCGGGCAAGAATGTGGTTCTCTCGGTGGATATCAAGTTGCAATATTTAGTAGAGCAACTGTATGGCAATTTTCGCGGTGCGTTTGTAGCGATTGAACCGGAGACGGGCGATGTATTGGCGTTTGTCTCTAAGCCTAACTTCAATCCAAACGACTTTGTTGAAGGTATTGATTCGGTTACCTGGAAAGAGCTCAATGACTCTCCGCAGAAGCCACTATATAACCGCCCACTCAAAGGCATCTACCCACCTGGATCAACTTACAAACCATTCATGGCGCTAGCTGCTTTAGAAAATAAAAAGCGCACCCCATCGCAATCCATTTCCGATCCTGGTTACTTTGATTTTGGTAATCACACCTTCCGCGATGATAAAAAAGGTGGTCACGGTATTGTCGATATGCAAAAGTCGATTGTTGAGTCTTGTGACACCTACTACTACATGCTTGCGCGCGATATGGGTGTAAATATGATGCATGACTTTATGAAGCCATTGGGTTTTGGCCAAATTACTGGAATTGATTTGCAAGGTGAGGCAAGAGGTGTTCTGCCATCTACCGAGTGGAAGAAAAATACTTTCAAAAAACCAGAGCAACAAAAATGGTACGAAGGTGAAACGATTTCCTTGGGCATTGGACAGGGCTATAACGCCTTCACTATTTTGCAATTGGCACATGCCATGGCTAACGTTGCCAACAATGGCATCGTCATGAAGCCGCATTTAGTAAAAGCCATTGAAGATCCATTTACACGTAATAGAGTTCTTACGACTCCAAAAGAAAGTTATCGCATTGATCTCAATGCTGAGAATATTGAAGTGATTAAGAAAGCCATGCTTGAAGTAAATATTTCAGGCACTTCAGCGGCGGCGTTTAAAGGAACTGGTTACCAAGTTGGCGGCAAGACCGGAACTGCCCAAGTCTTTAGTTTGAACTCAAAAGAATATAAGCATGGCTCAACCGCAGAGTTTTTACGCGACCATGCCTTGTACATTGCTTTTGCACCAGCGGAGAAGCCAACTATTGTGATTGCAATGGTTGTAGAGAATGCAGGCTTCGGTGCGCAATATGCTGCTCCAATTGCACGCAAAGCATTGGACTTCTACATAGAAGGCAAGTGGCCTAAGGAGATTCCTGAATGGAAAAGAGCCCCTTAATAAAAGTTAAAGGATTTTTCTTTGGTATCTTTGCTGGCTTAGACCGCCAGCTAGGCCTTATTTTGCTTGGCTTAGCGGCTGTTGGCTTTTTTACTTTTTTATCTGCCAGTCAAAATACACCTGTACAAATTGCAGATGAGTTACGCAATCTTGCGCTCTCATTTGTGGTGATGTGGCTTGTCTCACGCATTCCACCAAAGTGGTTGGAGATGGGTGCAGTTTGGATTTATGGATTTGGTGTTGCCCTTTTGATTGCAGTGGCTGCATTTGGATTAATTAAAAAAGGTGCGCGTCGTTGGCTCAATATTGGTATTGTGATTCAGCCATCTGAGATCATGAAGATTGCAATGCCACTCATGCTCGCCTGGTACTTTCAAAAGCGTGAGGGCATTCAAAAATCTTGGGACTATGGAGTTGCCGCAATCATCTTAGCAATTCCCGTGTTCTTAATTGCCCGCCAACCAGACTTGGGTACTGCGTTACTTGTTTTTGCCGCAGGGATGTATGTCATTATTTTGGCGGGGCTACCCTGGAAATGGATCCTGCCATTTGTAGGGCTAGGCGTTATTGGTATTTTGTTAATCATTATTTTCGGCGGCACTATTTGTGCACATGATGTGGTTTGGCCATTTGTTCACGACTATCAAAAGCATCGCATCTGCACTTTGCTTGATCCCACTAGCGATCCATTAGGAAAAGGTTTTCACACGATTCAATCGATGATTGCAATTGGTTCAGGTGGCTTCTTTGGCAAAGGCTGGTTCCAAGGAACTCAAGCGCACCTGGAATTCATTCCAGAAAAACATACCGACTTTGTGTTTGCTGTTTTTTCGGAAGAGTTTGGCTTATTGGGTAACCTGGTATTGCTAGCACTTTTCTTTGCATTGATTAAGCGGGGTCTTACTATCTCCGCAAGTGCTCCAAACTTATTCACACGATTACTCGGCGCAGCGGTCACCTTAATTTTCTTTACCTATGCATTTGTGAACATCGGCATGGTGAGCGGCCTATTACCAGTTGTTGGTGTCCCACTGCCATTCATTAGCTACGGTGGCACTGCGCTTGTAACTTTAGGCTTTGGGGCTGGAATACTCATGAGTATTCATCGTCATCGTCGATTAGTGCAAAGCTAACGCAAAGAGGTGCTGTGTTTTTGTTTGTTTAGATTCTTGAGGAAATAAAAAAGCCCGGCATGCCGGGCTTTTTTATCAACAAAGGAAGAATTACTTCTTACGCTTGTTAACTGAATCTTTAAATGCCTTACCAGCAGAAAACTTAACAGTTTTTGCTGCAGCAATTTTGAGTGGCTCGCCAGTTTTTGGGTTACGACCCATACGTGCAGCGCGTTTGCCAGAAGCAAAAGTACCAAAGCCGATCAGTTGTACTGAGTCACCTTTAGTAACAGCTTTAATGATTGTCTCGATAGCAGAATTCAATGCAAATTCTGCTTTGGCTTTAGAGATCTCCGCGTCGTCAGCAATCGCTGCGATTAGTTCGGCTTTGTTCAAGTGAAGCTCCTTATAGATATTGATGTCAGCGCACATTACGCTTACATGATTTTAACCACAAAAAATTACAAAAATAAAGTTGCGTTACAGCAATTTTTTACTACGACTACAAATTACTCATCCAAAACGGTGATATCAGAAACAAAGTACTCGGTATCTCCAAAACAGGTAGTTGGCAAACCAATGTGCTGCTCATACTTTAGGGCAACCTTTTTGCCTAAATTAGCATTAATTTTTTGCGCCACAGCATCTTCACGCACCGTAAAGAGGAATTTTTCAGACATCGTGCCTGGCATGGAAACCATCGCTAGTTCACCTTCCCAGGTTTTGCATATGTAGCCACGATTAGAGAATTTCTGCACATATCCTGCGCGCTCTCCACTTCCATAGCTCCAAGTGAGCATCCCCCATGTATAGACCGAAATACCTACTAACCCAATTAAAACAAGGCTTAAGAGCCACTTTATAAAGCTATTCATCAGAATTTCCTTGGTAAATCTACACACAAACCCTAAGCGGGTCCTGATATCTTCTGTAAGCAGTATATGGGCATCCCACTAGAAGAAATAGTCTATTTAGCGGCGACATCCAAATTAAAATACAGACAATTACCTCACTTAGACAAAACCCATGGAAATTCGCCACATCATCTTTTTTATTTTTGTAGCATCAGCGGTCTATGTTTATTTCAGGGGCAAGGTTCGTTTTGGGGCCGTTAGATCTCTTACCGACTACCAAGTGCTTTTGGCACCCGTAAATACGCTTTTATATTTGTTTTCAAAAGTAAAACCCGGCGCCTTTATTCCAGTAAGTCAATTTCCCGAGATGAAGCCTATTCAAGATAACTGGGAAATGATTCGTCAGGAAGCGCTTTCTTTGCAGGAAGGTGGCTCGATTGCAGCGGCCACCGGATATAACGATATTGGCTTTAACTCCTTCTTTCGCACTGGCTGGAAACGTTTTCACCTCTGCTGGTATGGAAAAGAGGTGCCGTCTGCCCTAGCAAAATGCCCTAAAACGGTTGCCCTGCTTAAATCCATTCCCTCTGTTAAAGCCGCCATGTTCGCCTCGCTACCGCCTGGGGCAACGCTTGTGCGGCATCGCGACCCCTATGCGGGCTCCCTGCGCTATCACATTGGACTGGTGACGCCCAACGATCCAAAATGCTTTATCGATGTGGATGGGGAGCGTTATTTCTGGAAAGACGGCGAAGCAGTCATGTTTGATGAAACTTACATTCACTTCGCCGCCAATGAAACAGACCAGCAAAGAATCATTTTATTTTGCGACGTAGAGCGTCCAGTTCACACTAAGGTGGTTGAGCTATTCAATCGTTGGTTTGGAAGATATGTCATGAGTGCCGCCTCATCTCAAAACGTTGAAGGGGAAAAAGTAGGCTTTGTAAATGTTCTATTTACTTATTTCTATCATCTGCGCGCACAAGCCAAAAAGTTAAAAGCAAAACATCGCTCCATTTATTACGTAGGCAAATGGGTTCTCATTCTGGGAATTTTGTGGGCTATTTTTTGGTAAATCTAAAGTTGGGCTTTAGGGGCTTAACAGCTGAGCAATTTGCTCGGGGCTGATAGACCCCCAAATTTCCACTCGTTTCTTGCGGCTATTTTGACCAGAAACAAATTGAATCTGTTTTTGAGGCACCCTTAATTGCTTAGAAAGCCACGCCAGTAAGAGCTCATTGGCCTTGTTTTCAAGGGCTGGCGCCTGCAGAGAAATTTTTAAGCAGCCATCATGTAGGCCAACGACTTTAGTCACCTTTGCGCCTGGTTGGCAATGCAAATTTAAGATAATTCCGGCGGGGGTTTGTTTTAACCAAATAGGCGTCATTAAAGTACTTTAAACTGAAAGCATGACGATGAAGAATTCTCAAGCTTTAGAACAGCTATTTGCCAATAATCGTGCCTGGGCCGAAAGCATGGTGGCAAAGGATGCCAACTTCTTTAAGCGCCTTGTTTCGCAGCAGGCCCCTGAATATCTTTGGATCGGCTGCTCAGATAGCCGAGTGCCGGCAAATGACATTGTGAATCTTCTGCCTGGTGAATTATTTGTGCATCGAAATGTTGCAAACGTAGTTGTTCACACTGATTTAAATTGCTTATCTGTAATTCAGTTTGCTATTGATCTACTTAAAGTTAAACATATATTGGTAGTAGGGCACTACGGATGCTCTGGTGTACATGCCGCTTTAGCTGATAAACGGGTTGGCTTAGCCGACAATTGGTTGCGTCATGTAAAGGACGTACACCAAAAACACGAGCGTTATTTGGGCGATATGCTTCCAACTCCCAAACGTCAAGATCGACTGTGCGAACTTAATGTCATTGAACAGGTTGTTAATGTATGTGAGACAACCATCGTGCAAGATGCGTGGGCACGAGGACAAGATTTGACTGTGCACGGATGGGCCTATCGCCTTGAGACTGGTTTAGTGAATGACTTAGGCATGTCCAGCAAATCTATTGAAGAAATGACAGAGCGCTATGCCAAATCCGTAAAGCGTTACGAATCAGAACAAAACTAATTTGCTCAAATCCATTTCCAATCAAGCAAGCGTCGTCCTACTTAGAATTCTTGCCCTTCTGCCGTATAGGCTGTTAGTCGCAATTGGTTACGGCCTTGGATACATTGCCGCTCGTATTCCCAGCGACAGAAATCGCGTGGTCAAAACAAATCTTCAGTTGTGCTTTCCTAATTTAAGCGCGGCTGAAATTGATGCGCTTGCTAAGGAGCATTGGCGCTTGCTGGGACGTAGCTTGGTTGAGAAAAGCATCATCTGGTGTGGCAGCTCTAAACAACTGAGCAATATGATTGAGGTGAAATCAGCAGTCGATCTTTCTAGTAAAAAACCACGCATTCTCGTCAATATGCATTTCACGGGAATTGAGGGCAGCATTATTTTGAGCGCCCTCTCTAGAGAAAAGCACTGGCCACGGACCTCAGGATTTTTTCAACGAATGAAAAATCCATTCTTTAACAAAAAGATTGTGGACTGGCGTAACCGTTTTGGGGGCAACTCTATTGATCGACAAGGTAATGCCAAAGCCATCATTCGAGAAATACGCAATGGGGACTTCATCATCATTGCGCCCGATATTGACCTGGGTCTTAAAGATTCTGAATTTGTCCCTTTTTTTGGAATTCAAACCAATACCATCACTACCATCTCCCGTTTAGCCAAAATTACTGGCGCCGATGTTTGCATGATGACCACCACATTGAAGGCCGATGAATCAGGCTATCTTTGTGAAATTGGCGCTCCATTAGAAAACTTTCCGGGGGCGGATTCCAAATCAGATACTGCTCGCCTGAATCAATATTTTGAAGCTGAAATTCGACTGCGGCCGGCTGAGTACTACTGGGTTCATAAACGCTTTAAAAACCGCCCCGATAACGGTCCAAGCCCCTATAACCCTTCTAAATAAAGGGCGTTTGTCCTATCATTAAGGAATGACCGAACGTATTGGGCTCTTTGCCGATCTCCACAGTAATTTAGAAGCCTTTGAGGCATGCATGGCTCGTGCCGAGGAGCTTGGGGTAACGCGGATGGTTTTCTTAGGCGATCTCGTAGGTTATAACGCTGACCCAGCGGCAATTATTGATCGTATCTCTACCCTGGTTGAAAATAAAAAAGCGATTGCTATCCTAGGCAATCATGATGAAGCTGTTTTTAAAGATAGTCGCGATCAAATGAATGCTAGCGCTAACGCTGCTATTGAATGGACTAAGTCTCAACTAAAAAATAGTCATGTAGATTTCCTAAAAAATCTACCCCTCATTATTCAAGAAGAAAAAATCTGCTTTGTACATGCTTCTGCACATAATCCTGCTGACTGGAATTACATCACTGACAGTATGAGTGCGTGGCGCTGCGTACAAAACTCTGGCAAGAATTACACCTTTGTTGGACATGCACATGAGCAGGCCCTTTTTTATCAAAGCGCAGTTGGAAAACTCATTCGCTTTGCCCCGCATCCTGGTGAAGAAATTCCAGTACTCCATCATCGGCAATGGGTGGGCGTTGTAGGCTCACTTGGTCAACCTAGAGATGGCAACCCCGAAGCTTGCTTTGCAGTATTTGAACCTAGCTCTGAAGTTCTCACATTTCATCGCGTACCCTATGATCACTTTACTGCTGCAGATAAAGTGCGTCGTGCCGGCCTGCCAGAAGACCTGGCAAATCGCCTCATTACCGGCAAGTAAACTCGATGCCAATTAACAAAGACATTGAAGCAGTAGACGACATATTTCAAGAGGGCAAAGTAGTAGATGGCTTTGTCTTAGGCAAGGAGGTGCATCGCGGAGGTATGGCCAGCCTGTTTTCTGCCACCAAAGAAGGTGTCGATGTACCCATTCTGCTAAAGATACCGCGCGTAGGTAGAGATCAGCCTGTAGAAAGCTTGATCGGCTTTGAAACTGAACTGACGATCTTGCGCTCACTTAAAAGTCCCTATGTTCCTAAATATTTAGGCTCTGGCAATATGGCTACGCGCCCATATATTGCAATGGAAAGAGTTGAAGGTCGTCCACTAGAGGATTACATTAAAGAAGGTAAAGTATTTACGATTGATGAAGTGGTGCGTATTGGCGCAGACCTAGCGCAAGCCGTTCAATCTCTACACTCACAAGATGCTATCCACTTAGATATCAAGCCTGAAAATATATTGCTCGATGACCAAGGCAAACTAACCCTCATTGATTTTGGTTTATCGCACCATGCTCGATATCCCGACTTGCTTGCAGAAGCAATGCGTAAAGGGGTTGGATCTGCGCCATATATTTCTCCAGAGCAAGTGGCTGGGATACGGTCTGATTCACGTAGCGATATTTTCTCTATCGGCGCGATCATGTATGAATTGCTCACTGGCGAACTGCCGTTTGGCAACCCGCAAACCATGAGTGGTCTGCGAAGACGGATGTGGGCCGAACCATTCCCCCTGCGCGCTATTCGCAAAGAAATCCCCCGCTGGTTACAAGAGGTAGTTCTTAGATGTCTAGAGCCAAGGGCTGCAGACCGCTATCAAAGTGCTGCACGCCTACGACAAGTATTAAGAGATCCGGAGGGTGTTACGCTCACTGAACGTGCTGATCGAGTTGAGCCGCCTAGTTTTTGGCAAAACCTTAAGGGCATGTTTAAGGCTGCGGGCTACGAACCCTCACCAAGCCCTCGCCCCAGCATGGGCAATTTTGATGCGCCACTGATGATTGCTGCGATTGATACGCGCCAGTCAGATGAAGATCTTCGCGAACGCATGCAAAGCACTGCAAAAAATTTATTGCAGGCTTATCCTGAAAGTCGCCTAATTTGTATAAGCACCATCAGTAGCACGCCAACTTTTGAAGGCAACCAAGAAAATGAAACCGCCAGTGGAATTGTGCGCGGCCATTTAGTGCAATTGATGGATTGGGCAAAACCACTGAAGTTGCCACCTGAAAGAATTTCTTATCACGTACTAGAGGCCCTTGATCCCGCCTCGCGTATTGTTGAATTCGCCAAGGACAATGATGCGTCCCTAATTCTGATTGGGGCATCGCATAAGTTACCTAATAAGGTAACGCCCTGGAGAACCTCGATGACCAAGATTGTCGAAGAGGCTCCCTGTAGTGTTCACATTGTTCGCACTTAAAGTTTATTCAGGAAAACGGGGCAGGCGCTCGGCGCCGGCTGGTATCTGATGCCTGGCCATATTCATCTCCATGGCCAAAAAGGTGTAATACCCTGCAATCCCCGCTAAATCGATCGCGCCTTTTTTGCCAAAACGCTTCTCTGTTTTTGCAAATGTAGCATCTGAAACGCGTTTATACCTTTGCAGTTCAGTAGTGAAATCGTAGACTATCGCTTCATCTTCGCTCATGCCTTCGGGTCTTCTACCTTCTTTTAGGGCCTGAGCAATTGCCGGCTTTAATCCAGCTTTAATGGCGATTGGATAATGAACATACCACTCATAATCTTGCGTCCACTCACGCGCAGTAATCAGAATTGCAAACTCACTCAAGAGGCTATCGAATGCGGAGTTATAGCGCAGATAATCACCCATTGCGCGGGCATTATTCATCAGCTGTGGGCTGTACATCAACATAGCAAAAGGTCCCCAGGGGGCCTTTTTGCGTGCGGCCTCAAATTCCTTTGCAGCGTTTTTCTGCTCTATTGTGTATTGATCTACTGGAATTTCTGGAAGCCGTGTTTGCGCAAACACGGCTTGACTAAATACTAGCGTTGCGATGAACAACAAATACATTTGATTTCTTTTCATTGGGGTCTCCAGATTCAAAAATTTTTTCATTTTCTCTTGTCGTTGATCCAAGATTACCTCGGGCTCTTGTGCCTCAATCCAATTGTCGCGATTAAGGGCGCTAGTTAACTGTTTTTGGTCAAGCTCGCCGGTCTAGCCTGCAACAATAATCGTGGCCAAACCAATGACAACAGCTTTAAGTACTTGAATATAAAGGATTTTATAGAGTAGTGGCTTTTTAAAGTCTTAGTCATTAGGGCTTCCTTTATTGAGTCACGCGCTAGCAAATCGGCTACTGCTGAAATGAGATAGTACCTCGATCCTACTGGTACTCATGGATGCCCGATAATGCAGGCATGGAAGAAAAAGTACGCGTCTCAAAATTACTCTCTGAGCTAGGTCTTTGCTCACGTCGCGAAGCAGACTCATATATTGAGCAAGGCTTAGTGACTGTAGATGGTGAGGTAGTGAATGAATTGGGCACGCGCGCGTTCCGTCATCAAAAGATTGAGCTGCAATCTGGCGCGAAAGTACAACAAGCATCTCGCATCACCGTTATCCTCAATAAGCCCGTTGGTTACATCTCTCACTATGACGATGAACAAGAATACCAACCAGCGGCTTCTTTAATTACTCCTGAAAACTACTTTGCCAGCCCGCTGGACAAAGGCAGAAATCCACGCTTCAATACAAAAGGTCTAGCACCTGCAGGAAGACTAGACATTGACTCTACAGGTATGCTGGTACTCACTCAAGATGGTCGTATTGCCAAATTATTAATTGGTGAAAACAGTCCTATAGAAAAAGAGTATTTAGTACGCGTTGAGGGATTGCTTTCATTTGAAGACTTAGACCGCTTGCGTCATGGTCTATCGCTTGATGGAGTGGAGCTCAAGCCTGCACAAGTCAGCTGGCAAAATGAAGATCAGCTTCGCTTTGTACTGCGCGAGGGACGCAAACGTCAGATTCGTCGAATGTGTGAGATGGTAGGCCTCAAAGTGATAGGGCTCAAACGCGTCAGAATGGGTCGCATCTCTTTAGGCCCCTTACCTCCAGGCAAATGGCGCTATGTAAGGCCCGAAGAGCAGTTCTGAAGGGCTTTGCGCGCTTATAATTGCGTCCGAACATAGATTAATCAACGCAGAATTACCATCGAAACTCCTAACTCCAGCACTCCAGGCGCAGAAGTACTTAGACGTCGCAGCTTTGCCATCATCTCTCACCCGGATGCAGGCAAAACCACGCTTACAGAAAAACTATTGCTTTATGCGGGAGCGATTCAAATTGCGGGAAGCGTTAAGGCCCGTAAAGCGAGTCGTCATGCAACATCTGACTGGATGGAAATTGAAAAGCAACGGGGCATCTCGGTAGCAAGCTCGGTGATGCAGATGGAATACCGTGATTGCATTATTAACTTGCTAGATACCCCTGGCCACCAGGACTTCTCCGAAGATACCTATCGAGTATTGACAGCGGTTGACTCTGCTCTCATGGTGATTGATGCTGCTAACGGCGTTGAATCTCAAACCTTACGCCTCCTAGAAGTTTGTCGTGCACGCAATACACCTATCGTGACCTTCATCAACAAGATGGACCGCGAGGTTAAGCCCCCCATGGAGCTCATGGATGAAATTGAAACTGCACTTGGCATAGAAGTGGTTCCTTTCACTTGGCCGGTTGGCATGGGCAAATCTTTTGCTGGTGTGATCGATATCGCCAACTCTCGTATGCGTATGTTCAAAGCAGGCGAAGACCGAGTTACCGAAGATTCTCATGCGGTGGTTGATGTCAATGACCCAGCTCTTAAGGAGCGCCTTGGTACCGACCTAGAAAACGCTATAGCTGAAGTAGCATTAATTAAAGATGCGATGCCAGCATTTGATCTCGAAGCCTTCTTGGCTGGACGTCAGTCGCCAGTTTTCTTTGGCTCAGCGATCAATAACTTTGGTGTGCGCGAGATTCTCAATACATTGGTTGAGCTTGCGCCATCTCCAGGCTCTCGCAAAGCGTTGCAGCGAGAAGTAAGTCCTGCAGAAAATAAATTCTCTGCAGTAGTGTTCAAGATTCAGGCAAATATGGATCCAGCACATCGCGATCGCGTTGCCTTTTTGCGCATCTGCTCCGGACACTTTCAGCGCGGCATGAAACTCAAGATTTGTCGTAATGGCAAAGAGGTGCGCACGAATAATGCACTCTCTTTCCTTTCACAACGACGCGATATTTTGGATGAAGCCTTCCCGGGCGACATCATTGGTTTGCCAAATCATGGTCTGCTACGTCTTGGTGATACGCTGACTGAGGGTGAGCAATTGCAATTTACTGGCTTGCCATTCTTTGCTCCAGAAATTTTTCGCATGGTTGAGTCTGCCGATCCGCTGCGCTCAAAACAATTACGCACTGGACTCATGCAATTAGGTGAAGAGGGTGCAATTCAGGTCTTTCGGCCAATGTCAGGCGGCACCATGCTGCTCGGTGCATTTGGCCAACTTCAATTTGAAGTAGTAAGCCATCGCCTTCAGACTGAATATGGCGCAGAGGTACGTCTATTGCCTGCCCGCTATAGCCTGGCCCGCTGGGTTAGCTCAGATGATCCCGTGGCACTGAAAAAATTTACACAAGAAAATATCCACCGCATGGCTGAAGACGTTGTGGGTGCATCCGTCTTCTTGGCGTCCCACAAATCAGAACTCGATGTTGCTCAACAACGCTGGGAATCTATTCAATTCCACGCCCTCAGAGAGCACGCTGGCTTAATCTACCAATCAGATTTAGCGGGCTAATCAACGCATTGTTTTGCAATCAAAGACAGCGACTAGCTGGGTGTCACTGCTCCTGAATGACGCTACTTTGCCGTACTGCGCACAATAATTACTGGCTTTCTGAGTTAATTGTTGAAGCGATTCGCCACTACTATTTAAAAAGTAACGTGATTTGAATCTGACGCATCGGTATATACCGCAGCACATCCCCATAACAAAGAAATACAAGCAATACTCAATGCAGACAATATTAATCGAGCAATCATCAAAGATCTTTCGTAAGTAATTTAGGGTTCATTCGGTCTTAATTTTTTTATAAGCGTTACAGTCAATTTGCTAGCGAGAGGTTTGTACACCAAAATACCGACGATCGCTACCGGATAGGCTACCAACCATACCCCAAACCAAACCCAAAGAAAGTCTTCTGCAAAGCCGATGCGTGCAAATGTAGTAGCAAATGTAATCGTTGCAGACATTAAGAAGCCCATTAGCAGAGCAAAAACGAAGTTCGGTAAATTGGTCATGAATACATCATATCTTCTGGGCTGGTTAACTGTTATTCTGGACTGTGATCACTATTGTGCGCCCTAGACAGGGGAATCTCTTATGCAGTCTTTGAGATTCATCATTCCATTACTCTAGGAAAACTCCATGGCTGTAGGCCAAAATCAAAGAACCAGAAAAAACGACTCTATGCTCACTAAAACAGGCAAGGCACGCTTAGGCCCCCTGAACACAGCACAACTTACCAAGCTATTAGAAGCAAGCACCAAACCCAAAGAAAAAGGCAAAATTTTACGGGCACTCAGCAAACATTCAACTGTTGTCAAATAATTAAAAGGCCCCGTCAATCAAATGAGCGGGGCTTTTTATTTTCATTGTCAGTTAAAAGCCTAAGCTCTTTTTACCAACATTCTCTTTCCGAGGATGACAGTAGACACGACCAATACAGCAAAGATTAAATTCATCAAGGTGAGCGAATCGCCAAGTAAAACGCTCGCTGCCACAAGCGTACAAAAAGGCTGTATCAACTGCACCTGGCTTACTCTTGCAATGCCGCCAACTGCAAGGCCTTCATACCAAAAGAAGAACCCAAGGAACATCGGGAATAAGCTCAGATAAATAAAGCTAGTCCAAGCCACCGCTCCAGCATCGATGTACTCTGAGCTATATGTGAGCCAAGCCATCAAAATATTCAAAGGTAATGAAATCACCAAGGCCCAAGAAATGACGGCGCGAGGATTCATCTTTCTGGAGAGTTCACCGCCCTCTACATAACCAATACAAGCACTGATCCCGCCAAGGACTAGCAGGCCGTCAATGTAAGTAAAACTTCCAGAGCTCTTAAGCAAGGCGTATAGAACAACTAAGCCAGCACCTAATAGAGATACCAGCCAGAACCCTAGTGAAGGACGCTCTTTAAAGCGTAGGACTCCAATCACGGTTGTGGCTAGCGGCATCATTCCCAGAATTACTGCGCCATGGGAGGATGAGCCGTGGGCCATTGCAACAGTAGTAAAGATAGGAAACCCAAATACCACCCCTAATGCTATGACCACGAATTTCACAAAATCAACTTTGCTAGGTGTGGCTTCTTTTTTATAAACAAGATAGGCGAGCGCTACCAACCCCGCTAAAGTCGCCCTACCAAAAGCAATGAAATAAGGGTTAAAGCTTAAGACGGCAATCTTGCTAACTGGCAGCGTTAAGCTAAAAATGAGGATGCCGATAAAGCCAATCAGCATGCCTTTGCTTTCTCTATTCACTATCGCCCTTTATTTAATGTTGGATTGATTGTATTAACAATCTTTAAGAGGTGGGTTGTAATATGTCAGCACTTCTTATGAAATTGAACGCTCATATTCAAGCTATCTATCTTGCGCCTGCCGCGGGGGCACAGATGCAAACCATTGGCCAAGCTAGAGTCAATGCTGGCTCAGGCATTGAGGGCGACCGTTATGCCCTGGGTATGGGTGCATATTCAGCCATTGAACCTATAAAGGTTCGCCATATCAGCCTAATTGCCCTATCCGGCATTGAGACTGCAAATGAGTGGTTAAAAGCGGGTGATGAGCCTACTTTTGATGCGGCCGAAACACGCCGCAATGTCGTGCTTGAAGGGATCACAGCAACCGAACTGAATAAGCTAGTAGGTCAGCAATTTCAGTTGGGTAGCCTGCAGCTTTTGGGAACAGAGCTCTGCACTCCCTGTGAAAGGCCTGCACAACTGCTGAGTAGACCTAGCTTCATGGAGGCATTTGAAGGGCGCGGCGGCATTCGAGCTGAAGTTCTCAATTCTGGAATGCTTGCTGTTGGCGACAAACTCCTTCTAGAGAATGTGAAATGACATGATTGAATACCGCGATAACGCGACCATAACAGCTGAGGAAGCGATAGATCTCTACAGGCGCTCCACGCTTGGAGAACGTCGCCCTATTCACAATATTCAAACTTTTGAAGCCATGCTCAAGAATGCAAATCTCACTATTACCGCCTGGAATGGCCAGAAGCTGGTGGGAATTTCCCGCTCACTCACTGACTTTGCTTATGTAGCCTATCTTGCGGATTTAGCAGTTGATCAACAATATCAACGCTCGGGTATTGGCAAGCAGCTGATTGAAGAAACCAAAGTACGACTTGGCTCGGAATGCATGATTGTGCTTTTAGCAGCGCCCAAGGCTAATGAATACTATGAGCACATTGGGTTTGAACACAACCCGCGCGCCTGGACTCTTAAAAAGTAATTAAGTCTTTATCATTGACGCATGACTATTACTCGATTTTGTTTGGTTCGGCACGGCGAGACTGACTGGAATGCCGCGCGCCGCCTACAGGGCCATACCGATATTGACCTTAATGCCAGAGGCTTCGCTCAAGCCAAACAAATGGCGCGTGCTCTCCAAAAAATTGATCTTCAATTTGATGTCTTGTATACCAGCGATCTACAGCGCGCAGCTAAGACCGCACAGGCAATCGAAGCGTTATTCAAAACATCCGCAATCAGTAATGCTTCACTAAGAGAGCGGCATCTCGGCGCACTACAAGGGTTAACGACCGATGAAGCACCAATCCGTGAGCCAGAGCTCTGGCAATCCCATCTCAGCAGAAATATTAATGAGAACTTGCGTGACGGTGAAAGCATTCAGAGGTTTGCAGATCGCATTCAATCTGCACTAGAACAAATTCGATTGCAGCACTTAGGCAAAACCATTTTGTTGGTTAGCCATGGTGGAGCATTAGATATGATGTACAGGATTGCGAGCAAACAGCCTCTGGATGCCGCAAAAGCTGTTGCAGTACCCAACGCCTCGCTAAACTGGATCAGTCATGATGGGCTGACGTGGACGGTTGATGCGTGGGCAGACACAAGTCACCTTGAAAGTTTGGCACTAGATAATCTAGACCTCTAGAGTTTATGATGATGCAATGAGACCTATTTATGTCATTGCAATCGCCCTCTTGATTGCGCTTTCGATGCCTTATGCGGCACAGGCAACAAGCGACATCCCAGATCAACTGCCAGATCGCATCGTTGGGGATATTGGTGCAGCCGTTTATACGTCTAACTTACATATTGGCACTGAAGGCACTCAATCCTTAGTCCTGCCCTACGCTTTTTTTGACTACCAACGCTTCTTTGCTCGCATAGATGAAGTGGGCATTAAGACCTTCAAGATGGGCTATGGTTATTTTGAAGTCATCGGCAAAATTAATTTAGACACCTACAAAGTAAAGTCCTCTATCAATGGCAATTCGATTAACCGTAGCGATCCAATTCCTCTAGGGCTTGGAACTTTTCAAGAGACGCCCATCGGCGGCTTTTTTGTAAATGCATATCATGACTTTGGAAAATCCAAAGGCGCCCTCTATGAATTTTTGTACTTCGCCGAAATTGAAACTTACAAGAAAATAGTGGTCTACCCCCAAATCGGTGTAGAACGGCAGTCGAGTCAATATGCTAATTATTACTATGGCATCAGTTCTGGAGAATCCAGCCTGACAGGCTATGCAGCCTATAGCGCCCCGGCAACAAATAATCTTTTAGCAGGCTTAATGGTGGAGATTCCAGTGGTGGATAACTGGTACATCAATATATATGGCAAGCGCAAATGGATGGGTGGCGGCATCAACAACAGCCCCGTTATGAATCGCTCATTTCAAGATAATATTTTTATGGCTCTAGCGTATCGCTTTAAGTAGGCAACAATAATTTATGCTGATGTGTCCTTAAAAAGACATTGCCAGAATGGCAAGGCCTGAGATCAACATTACCAATTCCATCAGCAACAAAAATTTCTTCTCGGGTAATGCTAAGACAATTTTTTTGGAGAAGATGGAACCAACCAAAACACAGCTTCCAATAAGAAGTCCTTGAATTAGGGCCATTGTATTTAAAAAACCTAACTGGTGAAATGTCACGCCTTTGGTAATCAGGATTGATAAAGTACTGGCTGCCTCTGTACCCAAAAAAGCGCCCTTAGTTAAGCCATAAGCCAAAAAGAATGGGGTATTAATCGCGCCTGTAGTGGCAACAATGCCCGTTAAATACCCAATGACCGCACCAACCAAAGCCATCTGCCAAAGCTTCAAGTAAAAATTCTTTTTTCGCATCCAGCGACGAATAGGGATCAATGCTATTAAAAATATTCCTAAGGTAACTTCAATTAATCGCTCATCAAGCTGTACCAAAGTATTTACGCCCAATACTGTGAATGGCATTGCTGTCAGGCTATAGACAAAACAAACCCTCCAGCGAATTACGCTCCACCACAAAAATATACGAGAGAGATTCGCTACGGTGGCAACTAAAGCAATGACAGGAATAGCCTGAATAGGCCCATAAAAATAGACCAGTGCAGGCATCAAGATAACGGTGGTACCAAAACCAATAACGCCGCCCAATACGCCGGCGCCCAAGCCCAAAACACCAAGGACGCAGGCCTGAAGAATTAGATCAGACACGCAAGCTCATTTTGCATTTAAGGTTAGAACTAATTTATAGAGCGAGGACATATAAAGCCCAAGCCAAGTTCAAAACAGCCAAGCTAATAAGTGTTCCAAAAGTAAATTTCATACCCAATACACGTTTATTGAAATTAGGCGGTGGCTCATTAATTCCTCTGGCATGAATTAAGCGCCCAATGATGAGAGTTAGGCCCGGAATGGCAACTAACCACCAAGGCGCGCCATTCAACTCAAGGCAGGCAATCAAAATAAGACCAAATGGAACATATTCAGCAAAGTTACCCTGGGCCCGAATGGCCCTCTCTAAATCATCATGCCCTCCGTTACCCAGGCCAACCTTATTTTTTCTTCTTAAGCCAATAACGGCAAAAGACAGCTTTATAAAGATCAAGGTTAGGATTGCTGCGATGATTGAAGTAATTAGTAGCATGCATTTCTCCTTAGATAACTTCCAACACCTTGCTTAAGGAATCGCCTTCGAAGTTTGGTTTTTCGCCAATTTCTTCAAAAGGATGTCCCAGACGATTTACCCAAAATACATCGAATCCATACCATTTAGCCGCTAGTGCATCCCAGGCATTACTAGAAACAAATAGGATCTCTTCCTTTTTCACGGGAAATGCTTTTAATAAAAGCTCATAAGCTTGTGGAGCAGTTTTAAATAATCGCACATCTTCGATAGTAACAACCTTGTCTAAGTAAGGCTTTAAGCCATTACTCTCAACTACCGTAGCTAACATCTCTCTACTACCATTAGATAAAATCGCCGTTGCAATTCCCTTATCTTTAATGGTCTTAAGAACATGTAAGCTGTCTTCAAACCCAATAAGTTTGGCGTACTGATCCATAAGCCGCTTTTCAGATTCAACTGTGAGATTTAAAGCCATCCTCTTACAGACATAACGTAGCGACCGAATTGTTAATTCCCAAAACGGAAGATAGTGCCTACTTCCTCCAGGACTCGGATCGCTCATCGTTACCAAGCGAGTGTATTCAATTTGGCGATCGCGCCACATCAAAGCAAAAGCTTGTCCATGACCCGGAAAAAGTTCTTCTGCCAACTGGCCCATGGAATACACATCAAATAACGTTCCATAGGCATCAAAGGCTATGAGCTTATACATTTTGTTTCCTGTTTTTTAGTAACACCATAGCTTGGCTTATAAAATAAGATTGGGGCCTATTTCTGGGCGACTGGAACGGGGCTGCGGATTGTGATTGGCGGTTGACTGAAGCAACCCTCTGCTGGATTCAAAATAATTTAATTTTTTCACGCTTCTATTTTGCTCCTAAGATAAATAGCGAATTTAGTTTAACTGACTGGTGCGGATCGCAATCGACCAAGGGCTAGAGAGCCAATCTAAGCATCGAAATGAAAAAACCACCCGAAGGTGGTTTTGGTATTTCTTGATAGCTCCGAATGAAATCGAGTCCTAGCTTATTTCTTGTCAAAGTCCTTGCTCTGCAAAAAATGATAGTTCTGCAACTTTCTTGCTTCATCCATTCGCATGCCTTCTCGGATGTTTTTCCTGACAATATTTTCCCTGGCCGTAATTTCTTCCGCATAGGTCAAAACTTGCTCCTGCATTTGACTGGGGACAACGACGACGCCATCAGGATCGCCACAAATTAGATCGCCGGGCATCACATTCACGCCACCAATCTGAATGGGAACCTGCAAACCGGCCAGCTGGATGCGACCCTTGCCAGTTCTCATCCAATACCCAGAACTAAAGATGGGGTAATTTAATTGACGACATAAAGAGACATCTCGATTGATGCCATCGATTACTGTTCCCGCCACTTTCCTTTGGTGCGCCATCTCTGTGAGGATGTTTCCCCACGTAGTCACATCATCTCGCCCACGATTATCGATCGCGATCACGCTACCCGGTGGAACATCATCAATGTACTCGCCAACATTACCATCCTCATCAAAATTTGCTGGGCGGTATAGCACTGTATAGGCATGGCCAACCATGCGAAAGTTTGGATCGCAGGCTGAAATTTTGTAGCACTGGCCGGGAATTCCTGATCGATCGAGAGCATCACTAATAGCGGCACAATCAAGCTTCTTGGCCCTATCAATAAACTGATTCGCCATCTTCATAAGCGATTACCTTTTTTAAATTTAATCAACCGTAATATTTGCGGTCTTGATGACCTTCGACCAGTACTGAATATCCTTGCGCACCACAGAATCAAGTTGAGCTGAATTCATGTAACGCAATTCAACGCCTGATTTTTCAAGCGCCGACTTCACTTGTGGGTTTTGCAAGCTCACTCGAGCCGCATCATTTAGAGCTGAGACTATGTCGGGAGGAGTTGCGCTCGGAGCAAATATCCCGATCCAAGCCTCTAATTCAAAACCTGGGAAGCCGGCCTCTGCAGAGGTTGGAACATCAGGCATTTGCGGAATCCGCTTTTTGGCAGCAACGGCCAATGCCTTCATCTTTCCCTGCTGAACAAATTGCATCAAAGAAGGCGGGGTAGCAACCGTCATCTGCACGTTCCCAGCAATGACATCCAACATAGCTGGGCCAGCTCCACGATAGGGAACATGAGTGATGCTCAAATGGTTTTGTTGTTTAAAGAGCTCCATGCCGATATGAGGAACAGAGCCATTACCTGAGGTTGCGTAATTTAATTTTGTCGGATTAGCCTTAGCGTATGCCACTAGCTCTTGCAAAGTATTTACTGGCACCGAAGGATTCACCGCTAAGACATGCGGGGAGACTACTAGCATGCTTACTGGTGAAAAGTCTCTAATGGGATCCCATGCAAGATTTGCATACATGGAGGGATTGCCCACATGGAACATGGAATATCCCAAAAGTAATGTGTAGCCATCTGCGGGTGATTTAGCAACTGCAGTAGCGGCGATATTTCCACCGGCGCCAGCTTTATTTTCCACAACAATGGGTTGCCCTAAAATTTTGCTCATCTCAGGCACGATCATTCTGGCAACTGCATCTAGGATTCCTCCGGGAGGAACGGGTACAACCAAAGTAATTGGCTTATCCGGATATGCTGCCGATACATGCATTGAAATTACAGCCAGCCCAATCAGCAAAAGCTTATTTAATTTCATTTTTTGTCTCATTTTTATAATTTATAAATTCCTGTTAAAGGAAATCTTGCTACCCACTACCATTCTTAGTTGTATTGTTTTGTATCAACTTTCGGAATGTGAATACAGCATATATCAAATTACGAATTTCATCAGCGTATTGATTAATCGGGGAAATTTTCTAAGGCATGCCAACCAAAGCTAAGCAGGGGAAGCATATCTTTAGCAAAGCCCGTGATCTCCTTAATTAACTCTTTTGAACAAACCGTAGATCGGGTTAGCGGCCTTCTGATAATCCAACCCTTCAGCTTCATTGCCCTCTCGACCTCTGGCGGCACATTATTGAAGCCTCTCGGTATGCGCGCTAATGTATGTGAATAATCTAGCTCATAGCCTTTTCGTTTTAATGCTTTTTCTAAAGCAATCCATGCTTTTGGATTTTCTAGAATGCCCTGTCTAAGCCTTTTCAGGATATGAGTCTCGGGCTGTAAATAGCCTGCTGCACACCTGCTCCCCAAGGGATCTAAACGAAAATACAGGACGCCCGGTGAATGCTTATCGCCGGTGCGAGTAAATAGACCGCTGGCATGCATGTTATATGGATGTTTTGCTTTTGAAAAACGGGCATCTCTATTAATTCTAAATAGAGATCTTTTGGGATCGCCCCACAGCGGAATCTGCTCCTTAGCAAGATTTTCAGATAGCGCCTCTGTAAAGGACTTCATGGGTTCACGCACAAATTCTTCATACTCAGAACGGTGTTCTGCAAACCAGACTCTATTTTGATTGCCGGTTAACTCTTCAAAGAATTTGAAGGCTTTCGGACTAAACCCAGAATGATTAATCTTTGTCGGCATATTGCATCTCGCCGTTACCAAACGACCAATTTTCTTTACTAACTTCAAGCAAATTGATGAAGATATCTTGCGGCCTAATTTGAAGGCCTTGCACTAAACCATCACAAATTGCTTTATACAAATTCTTTTTAAGCTCTGTAGATCTACCAAAGCTGATGGTTGCCTGGATAAAAATGAGCCCATCCGAATAGTCAATCCCTAAATAGCTTTTAGGAACATTGAGCCCCGTTGAATCATGCCTAGTAATTATCTGAAACTTGTCATCCTCAGGAACGTTGATTTGCTCTCGCATCACGTTATAAACAATATCTCCGACTTGTCGAGCAAAGTCTTCAGAGTATTTTTTGCTTAAATCAATTCTGACTAATGGCATTGCTATTCCCCCTATTTAGACCCATCTTATACATATTCATTTAATTGCACCCATGTTGAGTAAGCGCCAAATTTAAAACCACCCGAAGGTGGTTTTACTGGTCCTTAATAACTCTAAGGCAAAAGGCTGGGCGTTAGGGGTAGCTACGGACCTATTAATCGCCTCAGCTTTAACGCAAAAGCGGTATTGTCATCAAACCCCTTGAAGAGTTGTGCCCCAGGCCCAATGGCTGCTACTGTAATAGGTGCTGGGGTATGCCCAGAGCTTCCCCAATAAAAACCAGTTTGTCTTGCAATTGCCAAGGCAAGGATGTTAGATGGCAAGTAATTCGAATTGGGATTCAGCTGCCCTTGGCTCAGAATTTTTTCCCGCAAGTCATCCTCCAAAACAAGGCCAGGAAAATTATCTTGTAACAAAGCATTCAAATAGGCATTCAAGTCAGAATTGCTAGTTGTTTGCATCGCCTTGGCTTTGAGCTTTTGTGAGAACTCATTGAGCGACATCGTGTAGCGTTCAATTAGCTTAAGCTGTTCGAGCTTCACATTCAAATAGTTTGCACTTCCTGCGGGCCCTAAATTTTTACGGCCATAAGTAGGCGAAAAGCCACCCGTCTCATGATCTCCAGTAACGATTACCAGGGTATCTGGGTTTTGCTTTTGAAACTCTAGCGCAACTTTTACTGCATCGTCAAAAGCCCAAAGGTCCCGCATTAAAGCGGCGACATCATTTTGGTGGCCTGCAGAATCTGTATTTTCATTCTCAACAAACAATACAAATCCTTTGTTTTTAGCTTTCTTAGAATCCTGATTAAGAACTTGGAGTGCCCCTGTCATCATCTGCGATAAAGTTGGCGTCTCTTGGGGATTGCGATCAATTTCATAATCCAAATCTTCTTCGGCAAATAGGCCTAAAAGCTTAGATGACTTGATTTGATTTAGTTGCTCTGGTGTATTGATGTATTGATAACCTTTTGCTTGAAAGGCTTCAATGATGTTCTTGCCGTCTTGACGTTTGCCACCAGCAAGTGCGTTTGGTAGGAAATAGTTTGAGCCTCCACCCATTAAGACCTCTGGAGCCAGCTCTAGGTACTGATTCACGATCAATTCATTATCGCGTCTAGATTTGGCATGAACACTAAAAGCTGCAGGGCTGGCATCATAGATTGGCGCAGTGCTGAGTAGTCCAATTCTCTTGCCCCTGTCTTTGGCTACCCTCATAATTGTAGGGGGCGTATTGCCGTTTGGGGTGATTGATATGGCACCATTATTTACTTTATAGCCAGTAGACATAGCAGAGGCGGCAGCGGCCGAATCGGTTACAAAGTAATTTGCCGATTCTGTTTTCATCAACTGATACTGCCCCCTTGCCATTACGACATCGGTTACGGCAAATGATTGTTGTCGCAGTAGCGCGCTGGAATAACGACCAAACTCGTATTGACTACTGGTAGTGCCATCCGCAAACAAAATAATGATATTTTTGGGGGTTGAATTGGCGGGTGCCGCCCCATTTCCATGGCTGTGTTGGGCAAGCGCGAAATTGGAAATGGCAATTCCACATATAACAAAACAGGCGTAAGTAAGCGTTCTTAATTTATTCATAACGCAACTATACGCCCGGCCTTAAATGAAAAACCACCCGAAGGTGGTTTTGGTGTTTCTTAGTGGCGCGGGGAAATCAGCCCCAACTGGTGACGCCGTTTTTTACCCTTAAGTTAGGAGTTCTACTGGTAGGGCTTTATTCAATCTTTATATTGTTGTCTTTGATGAATTTTTGCCAAAAAATAAGGTCTGCTGCAAATACTTTCTTAAATTTCTCGGGATCTAACGCTGTCACATCTAGGCCCTCGTCATTCAGTCTTGCTTTTAAATCGGGACTTGCTAAAGCTCTACTAATTGATTGATAAAGCTTATCAACAATAGGTTTTGGTGTGCTTGGTGGAGCAAAGAATCCAAACCAGCTTATCAAATCATATCCTGGCAGTACCTCACTAATGCTCGGCACGGATGGCAAGGCCGGATTTCGCGTGGTGCTAGAAACGCCCAGAGGTATAAGAGTTTTATTCTTAATTTGCTGCATGAAAGATGGGACAGTGCCAAATGAAAGGTCGATCTGGCCGCCAATTAAATCCGTAGTGGAGCTTCCGCTACCCTTGTAATTGACCATTGTTAACTCTACGCCACTGGATTTCTCAAATAAAACAGCGGCTAAATGTGGCAATTGACCGACCCCTGAATTCCCAATGCTGACCTTGCCCGGATAAGCCTTTGCATACGTAATCAGTTCATTTAAATTTTTGAACGGGGCTTTAGTACTTGACACTAAAAGCAGCGGGGAGCCTACTAATTGCATTACCGGGGTTAGTTTTGCCGTATCGTAAGGAAGCTTGAATAGCCAAGGATTAACTGTAATTGCACGATTGGTCATCAGAATCGTATAACCATCTGGCGCAGACTTAGCCATTACATCCGTACCGATAATGCTTGAGGCTCCAGGCTTATTTTCCACAAGCACGGAAACTCCCAAATCTCCCGCCATCTTCTCTGCTAACAACCTTGTAATAACATCTGAGCCACCGCCAGGCGAAAAAGGCACGATGATTTTTATGGGCTTGGAAGGAAAAACCGAAGCCGATAAATTCAGCGCTGTAAATATTAAGAAAAAACCGAGTGCCAGCTGACGCAAGTAATTTCGATTGCTCATAATTTCTTCCAAATAAAACATTGGTAAATTTCACGTCAATTTAATGCACATGAAACTTTATTAAAGATTTTTTCACTTCAACAAGATACTGAATTGCGCTAATTTTGCGTCTATCACCCCAAAATATGCATCGCTTCGACCAACAATATCATATGCGGTGCTATGAGGCTATTTAGAGCCTTATGCCTACCCGTTAGAGTTGCTTCATTACTAAAGCACAGGAAAGAAAAACCGTCCGAAGGTAGTTTTGGTGTTTCATGGTAGCAAGGGGTATCAAGCCGCCGGCTGAACGAACCTCAATATGCCACTCCACTCTCAGGCCCAACTGATAAAACACTATGTGTGCTGCAGAACATTTCTTGTGAAATAAAACCTTTAAAGTGCATTAAGGGATGGTCAAGCAGACATTAGAGGAAACGATAAGTGAGAAGTTTTTCTGCTTTCCAACTTGCAGCTAGCAATCGTCAAATCTCCATTCCCCACACATCCTCGGCCGCTCTTGGCGAATGGGCATCGAATGAAAACTACCGCCTATTGTCTCGTGAGTGTTACCGGGTACTTCTCGCCATGAAGATGAAAGGAGCCCACAATCTTATTGTCATCAATTTTGCCTATTAAGTTAAAGGGCCCACATCCAATTGACTGAAGCTCAGGACTTACCGTGCTGGTTAGGTAGATCTTATCCCCCTCAATATATGACCCGTCAATAGATCTTAAATGCAGGCAGGGCACACTTTTAGTCTTTATAAACTGAACGGAACCTTTTAAATTGGCTTTATCTGAAGCATCAAAAGTGTAGATAAGGCCAACCTCTTTGCCTCCATCATATTCTGCGAGGCCAGCATACTCATCGGCACAACAAAAGGTGGCAAATAAGAGGAGAGGTAGGACAGCAAGCTTTTTAAGATTCATGACTTTTTGTTTGCGAGTATGCGGATGATTCTAAATACTTTTATCAACTTTTAGTCATTTAATACGATATTGACCGACATGGGGGCGTCTCTTTAAAGGACGCTTCATGCTGAGGATATTGAAGACTCATGGCGCCCACCTCTGCAAAGCCTTAAAAGAAAATAGCCCAACAAGTGGGCTATTGAGATTCTTGGTGGCCCGGGGCGGAATCGAACCACCGACACAAGGATTTTCAATCCTCTGCTCTACCGACTGAGCTACCAGGCCAAGACTTGGAATTATAAATGAAACCGCACCTTGGCCCTCTAATTACCAAAAACCGCATGTTCTCCGCTAGAAACCATCTGATTTCTGGCTTGTGGCGCTATGGGCCATGAAATCAATCAACAGTGATCTTTGCTTTTTCTACCACCTTGGCCCAGCGAACTTGCTCTGATCTAATAAAGGCTCCAAATTGAGTTGGCGTATCTCCGACCAATACTGCGCCATCCTCAAGCATCCTCTTCGAGTCTTCCTTGGACTTTAAGCCTTTGGCAATTTCTTTTTGAAGCTTGTCGATAATTGCTTGTGGTGTTCCTGCTGGAACAATAATTCCATACCACTGCGAGGTTTCAAAACCTTTATAGCCAGACTCTGACAATGTTGGAACTTTAGGCAAGACTTTTGAACGCTCCGCAGAACCAACAGCCAACGGATTCAAAGTGCCGCCCTTAATTTGCCCAATCAATGATGGCAGCCCATTAAACGTAGCTTGAATTTGTCCGCCAATCAAATCGGTCAACATGGGGCCAGATCCTTTATATGGCACATGAACTAAATCAATTCCAGCTTCGGCAGAAAAATATTCCATCGCCAAATGTCCGGCGCTTCCATTGCCGGCCGAACCATAATTAATTTTTCCAGGATTCTTTTTGGCATCGATCACTAAATCAGCAAGCGTCTTATACGGGCTCTTTTCACTTACAGCAATCACATTAGGCACTTTTGCTACTAGCGTGACGGGAGCAAAATCTTTATTAGGGTCGTAAGGTAGTTTTTTACCGAATAGGGCTGGATTAACTGCCAGCGTTCCAACGTGACCAAGCATTAAGGTGTAGCCGTCTGGATTGGCTCTCTTAGCCTCTTCCATTGCGATATTGCCTGCACCACCTGGTTTGTTTTCAACATAAACAGATTGCCCTAAGCTAGTACTAAGGCTATTGGCCACAGACCTGGCAACGATCTCAGAGGTGCCGCCGGTTGCAAATGGAACGATCAAGCGAATCGAGCGATCTGGGTAGGCCGCAAATGTCATTTGCGAAACCGCCAAGACGGATAAAGCTACAAAAAATTTAAACACATTAAGCCCTTCTAGTTTGTACTAACTGCCCCATACTTATTGGCTAGATTTAGTTTTGTGAGATACGCGCCATTAAAAAATAGTCGCTTAGCTTTCGCCTTTATTGCGAGAGGTATCAATCCCCAATGCTTTAAGTTTGCGATACAAGTGTGTGCGCTCTAAACCGGTGTACTCTGAAATTTTTGTCATGCTACCGCCCATGATCTGCATTTGGTGCTCGAAGTATGCTTTCTCAAAAAGATCTCTTGCTTCTCTTAATGGCAGATCAAAATATGTTTTTGCAATACCACTGATGTATTCGCCCTCAGCGGGAGCGGGGGCTGATTCGGCAACGACTTGCTTTGGTGTTGTTGCTGAGCTTATGCTGGACTGAACGGCACGTTCTTGCTCTGGCTCGACATATTTAGGCGAGCTTTCAAGGGCCTTACTAACTGTCTTGAGAAGCTTTTGCAAAGCAATCGGCTTTTCTAAAAAGTTAAGAGCGCCAATACGGGTTGCCTCAACAGCAGTATCAATCGTTGCATGACCAGACATCATGACTACCGGCATTGTGAGCTGGCCGGTGTTAGACCATTCTTTTAATAACGTAATGCCATCGGTATCGGGCATCCAAATATCTAGCAAGACTAGATCGGGTCGCATTTGTTCACGAATAGTGCGCGCCTGAATTGCGCTCTCTGCAGCGTATACGGTATGGCCTTCATCCGTCAGAATCTCATTGAGAAGCTCACGAATTCCCATCTCGTCATCAACAACCAAAATACTAGCCATGCTTAGGCTGCCTCTTTTGCTAGATTCATAAACAATATTGATACTTGCGCACCAACCACTTCTTCACCCTGCATACGGTTTCGGATTTCAATCTTTGCAGCGTGATCGTCAATTATTTTCTTCACGACCGCCAAACCCAATCCCGTGCCCTTGCTCTTTGTTGTTACATACGGCTCAAAGGCTCTTGCCAATATCTTAGCTGGAAATCCAACTCCGCAATCACTTATTGTTAATCGAACTGCGTTTTGAACTACTCCATTGTGCTCACCATAAGGCACTAACTCTGTTTTTACCTCTACTGGACTTGCAGGATTAGGGCCCTCAAGGGTGGCATCCTGAGCATTTTGTAACAAGTTATGAATAACTTGCCTTAACTGCGTAGGGTCGCCCATGATTGCTGGGCAACCTGGATCCAGCTTCGTTTTTAGCGGGCTTCCCTCATAAAGACCCAAAATTTCAGAGGTAAGCGTATTAATCGACACTGACTTTAATTGCGGTGTCGGCGTCTTAGCAAAATCCCTAAAATCATTCACCATTTCTTTCATGGCCTGCACCTGGCCAATAATGGTTTCAGTGCTGCGATTCATCATCTCTTCTTGTTCGGGGCTCAACTTGCCAGCAAGCTTATGTTGCAATCTTTCCGCCGAGAGCTGAATTGGCGTTAAGGGGTTCTTAATTTCATGGGCAAGGCGTCTCGCAACCTCACTCCATGCAATCGATCTTTGTGCGCTCACTACGTCAGTAATATCATCAAAAACAACCATACGCAGGTCACCAGTAAGCTGAGTACCGCGCACAAATAAAGTTACGCCCAATTCATTCTCAAATTCATTCGTGCTATGTAATTGAATTTGTTTTTGCCACACCGGCGCGTTATTTTGCGCAGGTTTTTCAACTCCACCCTCATCAAGCACCGCAAGCTTCATAGTTGCAAAGCCCTCTCTAATGGCCCCCTCGAATTCCTGCAAAGCAGGATTACTGCTCAGGGGCTTGCCATCAAGCTGAGTAAGGTCTTGTTTAAAGATTCTGTCTGCACCCGCATTGCTGGAAACAACGTTGTAATTTTTATCAAAAATACATACGCCTGCAGTAAGGTTTCCTAATACACGCTCTAAGAACGCTTTGGACTCTTGTAAAGAAGTGCGGGTGTCAGCCAACTGCCTGGTCATGACATTAAATTGCCGCGTCAGCATGCCTAGCTCATCACCAGTGTCGAGCTCAGGCTTGGGCGACAAGTCTCCCTGGGCAACTGCTTGTGTGCCCCTTAGAAGCATTAAAAGAGGGCGGGCAAGCTGCCTGCCCAACATCAGAGCCAAAGTAATTGCCACAAATACTGCAAAGAATAGGGTGAGCGTTAATGTACCCACAAACATCTTACGAAGACCAGTGCGCCCCAAGGCCTTCTCTTGATATTCGCTATAAGCAGATTCCACTGCAAAGATATTCTTAGCCAATGGGGTTGGGATATAGCGCACCAACTGCAAGAAATATTTATCTTCTACATCTTTGCCAGAATCTAATTTGCTATTGATGGGCTTTTTCCGAATAATCGGGACAATGGCTCTAATTCGATAGCCGCGCTGTCCACCATCCATCTCAATTTGATCCAGAAAGGTAAGCCCTTTCTTCTTAAATGCTTCTGCAATGACATCAGCGCTCGGCGCAGGGAAGTATTTTTTTGGCTTTACCTCGCTAGTTAAGATCAAATTACGCTGCATATTAAAGAGGCTGACCTCCTGAATGCCAAATTGATTGCGAATTTTCATAACATTGGCGGCAACCTGCTCAGACGTCGTGCCCGAAGGAATTTGCACAATCTGTTCGGCAATGAAGTTTCCCTCGCCCAAAATTTCTTCTTGGGCCACCCGCAAAGTAACGCGCCCCAGCTCTAGGCCAGAATTCAACGCCGTCTCTACTTTGACGTCAAACCATGTCTCAATGCTGCGCGACACAAACTGCAGTGAAACACCATACAAAATTAAGCCCGGAACAATTCCAACCAAAGCAAAAATCATTGCTAGCTTTGCAATCAAACGGGTACCAAAGTGTCCTCGATACCATCGGACAGCAATAACGGCCACCAAAATCAGAATGACTAAAGTTAAGCAAATTCCAATCACCACATTGGCCGCGTATAGCCAAATAAAGTAGTTATCAAAAAATTCTGTGTTGGATGAGGCAATTGCCAGCAGGACCAAAAGCAGTAAAGCGAACGCGCCGATTAAGCCGATCGTAATTGGTACTACTTTTTTGCCCCAAGCTTTTGATGCAAAAAAGTCTGAGCTCAGCAGAGTTGCCATAGATCTCATCGCTTAATTAGGTTGGGGCCATTTGAGGTAAATGGAAAGCGATACCAGTCACTGGAAACATTCCAATCACGGTTATTCAAGGCGTTTACTTGAAATGGCTTGGGCAGCTTACTAAGGTCCAAGGTCATACGCATGCTTGCTGTATAAGATTTGCTAGAGTCTAGTTGAGAGCCATCTATCACACGCCATCCACCGACACTGCCAACTGCCTGCAATGCCTCAGCAATAGTTTTAGCGGAAAAGGTAAAGCCTTCTGAAGCTATTCGATACTGCTGTGTCAGCGGCTGATAAGACAAACGTGTTTGCCTTTGTACCAGCGCGGATTTTTCATCAAACCAATACCAACGAGATCGAATTAAGTCGAAATCAGTTTGAAAATATAAGACCACACCTCTTTGTACTGCGTCTTCTAATCCTGGAGATAATTCAATCTGGAAGGTAGCGTTCAGAAGCCAGTCGTTATCCACCTTCTCCAACTCAAAGGATTTGATCTTGATACCTTCTGCGCTAACGGTAGTGGAGAGCACTCCCAAAACCATCAAGGACAAAAAAAGGAATTGTTTAATTCTTCGGCTCATGGCCCATTTTTCTTAAACAAAGCATAGTAAAAACCGTCATTTAGTTCGCCAGGCAAAATCTGGCCTGGAGCGTCTAATCGTAACGCATCGGGGTGTTGATCAGCAAACCAAATTGCCTGCCCATCGCCCTCCTCGGGGAATATTGAGCAGGTAACGTACAAAAGCGTACCTCCTGCTTTGAGCATCTTCCACGCTTGGTTCAAAATCGAACGCTGTCTTTCCTGAAGGGCTTTGATATCCGCCTCTCGCCTGAGAAATGGGATGTCAGGATGACGAGACACGATTCCCGAAGCCGAACAAGGTGCATCGAGCAGAATCTTGTCAAACAGAACGCCATCCCACCATGCAGCTTTTGAGGCATCGCCACGCAACACTCGAACCTTGTCAGAATGCAAGCGAAGACGATCTAGGTTGCCCCCAATTTTGCCTATTCGCTCACCATCTAATTCCAAAGCCCGCATTGAACAATCCGCCAGCTCTAATAGGTGCGCTGTTTTTCCACCGGGAGCAGCACAAGCATCGAGCACTAACTCGCCCTCCTGAGGATTTAACAAAACCGCTGCCAGCTGTGCACCCGCATCTTGCACAGATACGGCGCCACTGTAAAAACCAGGCAGATCAGATACCGGCACCGCCTCTGGAAGTAAAAGGGCAGAAGGCAATTGAATGCCTGCCAATGCCTCTATTGGTTTAGATGAAATTCCAGCCTCAGACAATAAAGCTTGATATTGCTCGCGCGTATATTGCTTTTGGTTTACGCGCAGAATCAACGGAGCACGCTTGGCCTGCTGAAACAAAATAGATTGCCACGCCTTCGAGTAATTGCGCTTCAAATTTGCTCGCCACCAAGCGGGCACATACATTGGAATTGGATCAGGTGGAAAGCGTTTCTCACCTTCTGGTGGCTGAACTAGGAGGCTTACCTTACGCAGGACTGCATTCACCAAACCCTTGGCATACATGGTTGGGTCATATTCACCGCAAGCCTTTACCGACTGATCAACAATCGTGTGCGCTGGATAACCCTTGCTCTCGCTTGTCTCTTGCAAAAACAAGGCAATTGCAACGCTTAACAAATGATCAACCTCAGGAGGCGGAGTCTTTGGAATAAATTGCTTTATCAATTCATGAGAACGCACCCATTTACGTAGAGCATCAAAACTAAGGCTCTGCACAATTGGGCGTTCATGAGGCTCTAGTTGATCTAAAACTTCTGTGAGTGATCTCCCATCCATGACCTCGCTAATTGCTTGTGCAGCAATCGTAATTGCTTCAGAAAGCGGGAGGCTGCGTGGTGTTTTTTGATCAGTCAAATTAATTTACTCCGGGATATGTCCCGTTTTTAGCCATACTCATTAAGCGTGCCACCCGCTCTTCAGTAGGCGGGTGGGTTGAAAAAAGCTGTGCAAGACCGCCAGCACTCAAAGGGTTAAGAATCATCATCTGCGCTGTTTCAGGATGCTGTTCAACCGCTTGGAACGGAATGCCTTGAGCGTAGTTATGAATTTTTTCCAATGCATGCGCAAGCGCTTCTGGATCAGAACTAATTTCTGCGCCGCCACGATCGGCCTCGTATTCTCTTGCGCGAGAGATACTCATCTGAATCAAGCTTGCTGCAATGGGGGCCAAGATTGCAACCATTAAGCTGGCAATTGGATTATTGGGCCTGCCTTCAGAATCCCGCCCACCAAAGAACATAGCGAAGTTTGCCAATGCCGAAATAGCTCCGGCCATGGTGGCGGCAACAGTCGAAATCAAAATATCCCGATGACGAACATGAGCAAGCTCATGGGCCATCACGCCACGCAATTCACGATTGGAGAGAATTTTTAGAATGCCAGTTGTTGCAGCAACAGAAGCATTCTCTGGGTTTCGCCCAGTTGCAAAAGCATTGGGTGCATCCTCGTTAATCAAAAATACCTTGGGCATTGGCAAGCCAGCTTTATCTGCCAACTCTTTCACTACGCCGTAAAACTGGGGCGCAGATCTCTCGTCAACTTGCTGCGCATTAGTCATTTTCAACACCATGGTGTCAGAAAACCAATAGCTGAAAAAGTTCATACCAACTGCCATCAGCAAGGCCATCAACATGCCTTGCTCGCCGCCTAGCATGCCGCCAACAACAATAAAGAGGGCAGTAATTGCTGCCATCAAAACAGCAGTCTTTGCAAAATTAAACATTCCTACTCCTTTGCTTGAAAGCGCAACAATTTTTCACCAACGCCTATCGAATGCAGACATGCTTTGGCATCTATTTTTTTACCACCAGGTTTTTGCATTTCCAAAACCTCAAGAACCCCTTCGCCACACTGAATATATGCGCCGCTAGCACTAAAACCAAGGATGTCGCCTGGGTTGCCAACAGAACTAGTAGCTTGCACAGCTGCTGGCCTTGAGTTCCAAAGCTTGATTGCCTGCCCATCGAGATGGCTAGCTGCCCCCGGAAACGGGTTAAAGGCACGAATGCGTCGATCAATTTCTTGAGCGCTTAATGACCAGTCAATTTCTGCTTCGGTCTTCAGTATTTTTTCAGCGTAAGTAATGCCTGTGTTTACTTGTGGCGCCCGAGCCAAAGATTTCCCTTGTTGCAAGTCATTTAAAACATCAACAATTGATTTTGCGCCAAGCTGCGCCAATCGATCATGCAAACTCGTACTAGTCTCATCGCTAGTCATATCAAGATCAGCAACTAAAAGGGTGTCTCCAGTATCTAAGCCCGCATCCATTTGCATAATGCAAACACCCGTCTTGGCATCACCCGCTTCAATCGCTCGCTGGATCGGTGCTGCACCTCGCCAACGAGGCAACAATGAGGCATGAATATTGAAGCTGCCGTGTCTATCCGTTCTCTCGCTAATATCTAAAATTTCTTGGGGCAAGATCAACCCATAAGCAACCACTACCATGGCATCAAACTGGATAGAGGATAAAAGCTCGTAAGCCGCCTGTGCCTGGGCTTGTTTTTGTGGGTCAATACTGTTGCGTCTCAATGTCTCGGGCTGAAGCACCGGAATATTGTGTTTTAAGGCGAACTCTTTAACAGGGCTAGCTTGCAGGTGCATTCCCCTGCCGGCGCGACGATCGGGCTGGGTTAAAGCTAAAACGATTTCATGTCCAGCGTCATAGATTGCGCGCATCGCTTGCGCAGCAAACTCAGGGGTTCCAGCAAAGACGATTTTCATTGGTGCGCTTAGCGCTGACCTACTAATTCTTTAGCGCGCTTCTTCATTTTTTGTGAGATACGAGTTCGCTTGAGAATAGATAAATACTCAACAAACACTTTTCCTTGCAAATGATCTAACTCATGTTGCAAGCACACTGCCAACAAGCCATCAGCATCAATCTCAAATTCTTTGCCATCGATATCTAAGGCCTTCACACGAATCTGTGCGGGTCTTTCAACCTCGTCATAAAACTCTGGAACAGATAAACAACCCTCGCGCCAAGATTTGGTTTCAGAGCTTGCCCAAATAATTTCTGGGTTAATAAAAACCATCAATTCGTTTTGTTCATCAGATACATCAATCACCACAATGCGCTCATGAACATCCACCTGTGTTGCCGCTAGGCCAACGCCGGGTGCTTCATACATTGTGTCCGCCATGTCGGCAACAATTTTTTTAATACGGGCATCGACCTGCGCCACAGGTTTAGCAACCTTGTGCAAGCGTGGGTCTGGGTAGCAAAGGACGGTTAATAAAGCCATATAAGAATTATCCAACAGAGCTATCAGTCTGTCCTGATTGTTGCAATTCCCCTAAAGAACAAAATTGGATTATGCAAATATCGCGCGCGTTAAACCCCTTTACTCGAATCGATCACGGCAGCCCCCTTTACCCACCTCGACTCTATGATCTATATGACCCCCCTGAGTCACTCTATATAGATGGTGATATCAGCCTTCTGAAAATGCCGATGATCGCCATCGTGGGCTCTAGAAGCGCTAGCCTGGAGGGCCTAAAGAACGCAGCCCTCTTTGCTCAAGCATTATCAAACGCAGGCGCTCTGATCCTTTCTGGCCTAGCAAAGGGGGTCGACAGTGCCGCCCACCAGGCAACGATTAAGCTGGGGCCTAGGCACCGAACTGCGGCGGTATTAGGTACGGGCATAGACCTTGTCTACCCTCGCCAAAATATCCCCCTATCCCAGGCGATTAGTCGGCAAGGCCTATTGGTATCCGAGCTCCCTTTAGGGGTAGGGCCCCAAGCGCGCCATTTTCCAAGGCGAAATCGGATTATTGCGGCCCTAGCACTTGGCGTAGTGGTGATAGAGGCGGCCGAAAGGTCAGGCTCACTGATTACGGCTCGCTTAGCCGCAGACCTTGGAAGAGAGGTCTTTGCTCTTCCGGGCTCCATTCATAGTGCCAATTCTGCTGGCTGCCACCGATTGATCCAACAAGGGGCAAAGCTGGCTTTTAAGCCCGATGATGTCCTTGAGGAGCTGCATTTTTAACTAAAACCTGTATTTAAGGGGCTTAAAAGGAGGTTTTGTTCAAAAACTTGGGGTTTTAACCGGGCGAAAACAAGTCAAAAATAGGGGTTTTTGGACTTTTTCTAATTTATCGGTTAATAATAAAAAAGGGGTATGCAATTGGCCAAGCCCGATTTTGGTTTAAATTGGCCATCCGTTTTACCCAAAAAACATCATTTCTAGCTCAAATTTAGGCAAAACGCGTGGCAACTAAAGCAACTACCAAAAAAAGCATCTCGAAGACTGCCGCCGGGGACCATCCCAAGGCGCTCATCATTGCGGAAAAGCCTTCTGTTGCCAATGACATTGCAAAGGCTTTGGGCGGCTTTACGAAATACGAAGATTATTTTGAGAGCGATGAATTTCTAATTTCTTCTGCGGTTGGCCATTTATTAGAAATTGCCGCCCCCGAAGAATTTGACGTTAAGCGCGGCAAATGGTCCTTCGCAAATTTGCCAGTAGTGCCTCCTTATTTTGATTTGCGCCCAATTGCCAAAACAGAATCACGTCTCAAGGTTTTGCAAAAACTGATTAAGCGTAAAGATGTCACTGCACTGATTAATGCTTGTGACGCGGGGCGAGAAGGTGAATTGATTTTCCGCTTGATTGCACAACATGCAAAAGCATCGCAATCGATTAAACGTTTATGGCTGCAATCGATGACCCCGGCCGCCATTCGCGAGGGATTTACGAACTTACGCACAGATGAAGATATGAAACCACTCGCTGATGCGGCTCGCTGCCGCTCTGAAGCGGACTGGTTGGTCGGCATCAATGGCACGCGTGCCATGACGGCATTTAATAGTAAGAGCGGTGGTTTCTTCTTAACAACTGTAGGTCGTGTACAGACCCCAACACTATCTATTGTCGTGGAGCGTGAAGAGCTCATTCGCAAGTTCATCTCCAAAGACTATTGGGAGGTGAAGGCTGAATTTATCGCTGCAGCCGGCATCTATGAAGGCCGTTGGTTCGATCCGAAGTTTAAGAAAGATGTTGCTGAACCTGATGCTCGCGAGAATCGCTTATGGAGCGAGGCAGCAGCACAAAGCATTGTGGCTGCATGTCGCGGCAAAAAAGCCAATGTCTCTGAAGAAGCCAAGCCTGCAACACAACTTGCCCCCCAATTGTTTGATTTAACAAGCTTGCAACGCGAAGCAAATGCACGCTTTGGTTTCTCTGCAAAAAATACATTGGGTCTTGCACAAGCCTTATATGAGCGCCACAAAGTATTAACGTATCCGCGTACTGATGCAAAAGCACTGCCAGAGGACTACCTCGATACTGTTAAGCAGACCATGGAGAATCTTGCTGAGAATTCGCAAGACTATCGTGCTTTTGCTAAGCAAATTCTCAAGGGCGACCCAAAAGATCCAAAAGCTAAAGCAGGCTACGGTTGGGTCAAGCCAAACAAACGCATTTTTGATAACTCAAAAATTTCTGATCACTTTGCGATCATTCCAACATTAGAAACGCCTAAGAGCTTAAGCGAGCCTGAGGCTAAGCTATATGACTTAGTCGTACGTCGTTTCTTGGCGGTGTTTTATCCTGCTGCAGAATTCCGCGTTACCACTCGCATTACCGAGGTATCTGGACACCACTTCAAGACTGAAGGGCGAGTCCTTGTAAATCCAGGCTGGTTAACGGTTTATGGCAAATCTAATCAGGCAGATGATGAGCTAGTTGCAGTTCAAGAGGGCGAGTCGGTACAAACGGAATCTATTGCTGCCGTGCCTTTAAAAACAAAGCCGCCTGCACGCTATACAGAAGCAACTTTGCTCTCCGCAATGGAGAGCGCCGGCAAATGGGTTGATGACGATGAAATGCGTGAAGCTATGGCTGAAAAAGGCTTAGGCACGCCAGCAACACGCGCTGCCATCATCGAAGGCTTGCTCGCAGAAAAATACATGGTGCGTGAAGCGCGCGAGCTGATACCAACAGCAAAAGCTTTTCAGTTAATGACTTTGCTCCGCGGTCTAGATGTTGAAGAATTAACGCGTCCTGACTTAACTGGTAGTTGGGAAAATAAGCTATCGCTTATCGAGCAAGGCAAGATGAATCGCGATACGTTTATGCAAGAAATTGCACAAATGACTCAACGCATCGTCAAGCGTGCCAAAGAATATGACAGCGATACCATTCCAGGCGATTACGCCACGATGACCACGCCGTGCCCACACTGTAAGGGTCCTGTTAAAGAAAACTATCGCCGTTTTGCCTGTGAGAAGTGTGGCTTTACGATCAGTAAAACACCGGGTGGACGTGCATTTGAATACCCTGAAGTAGAAGAGTTGTTGCGCGAGAAAACGATCGGACCACTACAAGGATTCCGCAGCAAAATGGGGCGCCCATTCGCTGCCATTATTAAGTTAAGCGAAATTCCAGAAGACGATAAAGATTATCCAAACGCTGGCTTCAAACTCGAATTTGATTTTGGTAATACACAAGATGATGAAACTGAAGCGGTAGATTTTACAGGTCGACAAGCGCTGGGCGTTTGTCCAAAGTGCTCTGGCGCAGTGTATGAAGATGGCATGCGTTATGTGTGCGAAAACAATACCGGCCCTAGTAAATCATGTGATTTCAAAACCGGAAAAGTGGTGTTGCAACAAGAAGTTTCAGCCGAACAAGTTCAAAAATTATTAAAAGAAGGTAAGACTGATCTTCTAACCAACTTTAAGTCGAACCGCACTGGGCGTGGCTTTAAAGCCTATTTGGCTTTGGATTCCGCAGGCAAAATTGGTTTTGAATTTGAGGCCAAAGCTCCTAAGGCTGAAGGCGCGGCTCCGGCGAAGAAGCGGGCTGGCGCTAGTGCGGCGACCAAGTCAGCAGCAAAGCCAAAGCGCGCAAGCAAAGCAAAATCATCTTCTAGTAGCTGAGCGGTAATTAGCTTGGCCGCTAGGGCGGACCATAAAATTCCTCTCGAGCCCAGGGCTGTAGCGAGAAATATTCCTGGGCGCTGAGTGAGCGCGCCAATGATTGGCAAACGATCTCCGGCAACACAGCGAACACCAACAAATTCTCCAGTCTTTATTAATGCACGAAGATCGCCTTCTGGATAATTCACTAAACCTCTCGCTTGCTCGCGATTGAAATCATCGCTTGCTTCTCTTGGAGTGAGATCGTCTTCACCCTCATCAAAACTCGAACCTACAATCCATTCATAGCTGCCGTCTTCAAGCCGCTTGGCAGGCAGACAATACCCATCACCGGTGATGCCAACCCGGGGCAACTTTTTAACCCAAGCATCTCCTTCGTTCACCTTGAAAATGCTGAGCTGGCCCCTTACTGGCCTTAAAGGCAAACGAATGCCAACACTAGCCATTAATGGCTTGGCCTCTATGGCACAAGCAACAATAACTTTGTTTGCAGTAATGATGGGTTGGTTTGAGGCATCCAATAAACACCACTGACTCTCACGCTCTTCTAAGCGTGCAACCCGCACACTCCAAAGACAAGTCAGGCCCTCGCGATCTTGTAGCAACTGCGTACTTGCTTCGAACAAATTTAAGCCGGCGCCTCGCGGCAACCAAACGCCGCTTTGCTCAATTCCACAAATCTTATTAGCCTCTTGTGCATCCATAGCAATGGCCATATCTTGATCAAGATTCAAAGAATGGAGATGCCCAGTCGTTTCAGAGCGATCAAACGTTTTGTCTTTTTTGCTTGGCTGAAATATTCCATGTTGCCCCCAAATATCTTTCCAGCGGGCTTCTGCAAGCAAGAATGCTATGCGCGTTAGTCGCAATAAACGAGGGGATCCCTTGCCAATATGTGGATGTGCAATGGCATAAGCATGACTTGAGCAAGCTGTGGCTGGGGATGCGGCGGCATCAACAATGCAAACTGCTTTGCCACGCTCGAGCAACTCATTTGCAATGGTTGCTCCGCAAATGCCTGCCCCAATCACCACTATTTCATGGTGTTGGGGTTTGGTCATTTAAATAAATCTAGATAGATATCGGTGTTGCTGAAAGCTTAAGCGTTCAAGCGTTTTTCAATTTTGGTGCGCATCTCTGCTAATTCCTTAGGCAGGCGCTCACCAAGGTGCTCAAACAACTCTGTATGCAGCTTGAGTTCGTTTTTCCAGTCATCTACCTTAGCGGTAATCACTTTCTCAAACTTCTCAAGCGAGAAGTCTAAGCCCTTCCAGTTCATATCACCGTGCTCTGGTGAAATACCAAATACAGTTTCAACGCCTTTTGCAGTGCCGTCTGCACGGCCCAAGATCCATGCCAGAACGCGCATGTTTTCACCGTATCCAGGCCAAACAAACTTGCCGTCGTCGCCTTTGCGGAACCAGTTCACGCAATAGATCTTAGGCAATACAGCGCCCTCGGCTTCAAGCTTCTTGCCAATATTGAGCCAATGCTGGAAGTAGTCGCTCATGTTGTAACCAGCAAATGCAATCATTGCAAATGGATCACGACGAACAACACCAACTTGACCTGTAATAGCAGCAGTGGTTTCAGAACCCATAGTTGCGGCCATGTAAACACCCTCTACCCAATCACGCGCTTCGCTAACGAGGGGCACAGTCGTTGAACGACGACCGCCGAATAAGAATGCATCGATTGGAACGCCTTCTGGGTCATCCCACTTAGGATCAACAGCCGGGTTATTTGTGGCTGCCATTGTGAAGCGAGAATTTGCATGAGCGGCTTTACGACCTGCAGCACCATCAGCCGGAGTCCAGTCCTTACCTTGCCAGTCGATCAAATGCGCTGGCGGTGTATCTGTCAAACCTTCCCACCAAACATCACCATCATCAGTCAAGCCGACGTTTGTAAAGATCACATCTTCATTTAATGAGTCGATGCAATTTGGATTTGTTTGGCGGTTTGTTCCAGGAGCAACGCCGAAGTAACCAGACTCAGGGTTAATCGCAAACAAACGGGTTTTACCTGTAACAGGGTCCTTACGCGGCTTAATCCATGCAATATCGTCACCAATGGTTGTTACCTTCCAGCCGTCAAATCCTGCTGGTGGAATCATCATTGAGAAATTGGTTTTGCCACAAGCCGATGGGAACGCTGCAGCTACGTGGTATTTTTTTCCCTCAGGTGATGTAACACCCAAGATCAACATATGCTCTGCGAGCCATCCTTGCTCACGTCCCATATTGGAAGCAATGCGTAAGGCAAAACATTTTTTACCTAACAATGCATTGCCGCCGTAACCAGAGCCAAATGACCAAATTTCACGAGTTTCTGGGTAGTGAACAATATATTTGGTTTTGTTGTTTGGCCAAGCCATATCCTTTTCGCCCGGGGTCAAAGGCTTGCCAACTGTGTGAACGCACGGAACAAATTCACCATCTGCGCCCAACTGATCAATTACCGCTCTGCCCATGCGGGTCATGAGGCGCATGTTGATCGCTACGTAAGGGCTGTCAGACAACTCAACGCCAATGTGTGCAATCGGTGAACCGATCGGGCCCATAGAAAACGGTACGACGTACATCGTTCTGCCGCGCATGGAACCATCGAACAATGGCTGTAGAGTGGCACGCATTTCTTTTGGTTCAACCCAATTATTAGTTGGGCCAGCATCTTCTTGTTTGGCAGAGCAGATATATGTGCGATCTTCTACGCGCGCAACGTCATCTGGATCGGATAAAGCCAAGAATGAGTTTTTACGCTTTGCTGGATTGAGGCGCTTAAATACACCTGCTTTAACCAACAATTCACAAAGTTCATCGTACTCAGCTTGCGAACCATCACACCAACGAATCGCATCAGGCTTTGTGAGAGCGGCAACTTCGCCAACCCACTCAATTAAACGCTTGTTTTTTACGTAAGCCGGCGCATTTACATTGATTTGGCCGCTGGTAGTTGAAGTCATATATTTCCCTATGAAGATTAAATATTTAATCCGACAATTTTAACATTTTGGGTGAATTTTTACCCCTGGGCCCACACAGCACAAACCCTTTACTTGCCAATACAGAATTGACTGAAGATTTTGCCCAAAAGATCGTCTGGAAGCAGTTTTCCAGTAATTTCACCAAGATGCCTTTGAGCTAAAGAAAGCTCTTCGGCGAATAATTCTAGTGAATTGTTGCCATTTGCGGCGAATTGTTCTGATTTTTCAATATGTTCGGCAGCTCGCTCTATGCAATCTAAATGCCTTCTACGAGCCAAAATTGCGCCCTCTTGAGGGCCATCCCAACCTACGAGCTCCAGAATCTTCTGTTTTAGCTGCTCTATTCCAGCGCCCGTTTTAGCAGAAATCAATAAGGCTTCGCCAGGGACTGTTTTTGATGGCTCTTGGAGCAAATCCGCCTTATTCACGAGCTCAAGGACGGCACATTTAGGGGGCAATTCTTTCAAAATCCGGGTTTTTAGGTCATCCTGCTGGGGGTCTGACTGGGCATCAGTTAGAAAAATCACCAAATCGGCCAGGCGGATCGAATCCCAAGAACGCTCAATACCTTTTGCCTCTACGACATCTGTTGTATCACGCAGGCCTGCCGTGTCAATGATATGCATTGGTACGCCGTCAATCGTGATGCTTTCTTTGACCCGATCTCGGGTGGTTCCCGCAATAGGGGTAACAATAGCCACCTCTTCGCCAGCCAAGCGATTAAGCAAAGAGCTTTTTCCAACGTTCGGCGCACCAGCCAGCACCAGCTGAATGCCATCGCGCAAAATTTTTCCCTGTTTGGCGCCAGCACGTAAGTCTTGTAATTTTTCTTTGACAGCAGCTAAACGCTGGCGTGCCTGAGCATTTTCCAAAAACTCAATCTCTTCTTCAGGAAAATCTAAAGTCGACTCAACCAATATCCTTAGCTGGGTGATTTCTTCTATCAAATTGTTGATGTCATCAGAAAAAGCGCCCTGCAAAGAACGGGCTGCGCCACGGACTGCAGCCTCACTTTGCGCATCGATTAAATCTGCGATTGCCTCGGCCTGGGTCAAATCAATCTTGTTGTTTAAGTAAGCCCGCAGAGTGAACTCACCCGGCTCAGCAATAACAAGACCCTCACCCTTCCCCAATTGGAGACAGCGCTTCATTACTAACTCGAGTAGTTGTGGGCCGCCATGACACTGAAGCTCTAAAACATCTTCACCAGTAAATGACGCGGGGCCAACAAAGTAAATTGCAATGAGCTGATCAATAGCCTGGCCATGCTCATCACATAGCGTTAAAAGATTCGCCTGTCTTGGGGAAAGTTTTTTTTGAAATAGGGCGCTCGCAAGAGGGCTCAAATTTTGTCCGCTGATACGTATTACGCCCACGCCGGCCCTGCCTGGCGCAGTTGCGACAGCAATGATGGGCAGCTTTCTTGTCATCATTGCTATCTTCTTATTGCAAGCTTTTATGCGGCACGCAAATTACTTAGCGGGCTTTTTTCCAAACATTTGATTAATCTGCCACTGCTGTGCAATTGACAATAGATTGTTTACCACCCAGTACAAAACCAAGCCGGCAGGGAAAAAGAAGAACATGACCGAGAAAACAATCGGCATATACATCATGACTTTTGCCTGAATTGGGTCCGGTGGTGTTGGGTTCAACTTAGTTTGTACAAACATCGAAACAGCCATGATGACCGGCAAAATGTAATACGGGTCTGGCACTGAGAGGTCGTGAATCCACAAAACCCATGGCGCGCCACGCATTTCAACGGATGACAACAAAACCCAATACAGGGAAATAAATACTGGAATCTGAATGACTACAGGCAAGCAACCGCCCAATGGGTTGATCTTTTCCTTGCGATACATCTCCATCATGGCTTGATTCAGTTTTTGTGGCTCGCCCTTGTACTGCTCTTTCATGGCAACCAAGCGTGGCTGCACTTCCTTCATGCGCGCCATAGATTTGTAGCTAGCGGCAGAAAGGGGGAAGAACACCAACTTAATCAAGATGGTCAATAGAATGATTGACCAACCCCAGTTGCCAACGTAAGAGTGGATGTTATCCAAGAGCCAGAAAATAGGTTTAGCAAGGATAGTTAAATAGCCGTAGTCTTTTAATAACTCAAATCCAGGGGCAATCGTTTCTAAAACACGCTCTTCTTGTGGGCCTACAAATAATTTAGCCTTTTCAACAACTGTAGAGCCAGAAGCCATCACCCCAAGCGGAGTTTGCATACCAATTCGATACAAGTTGTTATCGATTCTGCCCGCATAAATATCGCGCGCAACCTTATCGCCCGGAATCCATGCGCTTGCAAAGTAGTGCTGAACCATTGCAATCCAAGCAGGCTCCCCAGCAGCAACCTGTGTTGGAATGGTGATCTTGTTTTTATCGATTGCTGTGAATTCCAGCTTATTAAATTTTTCTTTATCGGTATAGGCCGCGGGCCCTGTAAAGGTGCTCGCGGAGAAGGCGCCGCCGAAGGGGCCAATTTTTTGCTCTTGCGAAGCATCGCGCACAATTTCTGTGTAAAGAACTAGTGGATTTGGATTGTTACTGCTTTGGGTTACGCGGTGCCCAACATCCACAACATAGCTGCCGGGATTAAGCATGAATGTTTTTTCTAACTTCACGCCGTTGCGCTCGCTAGCAAAAACAGCAAATGGTCTACCAGATCCATCTTTGCCAGACTGAATTAATTTAAATGGACTTGTGTGGTTTGGAAGATCGCTGTTTAAAGAAATCAAACCGGAACGTGCAAAATATTTATGTGTTGGTGTGTATTGAAATAGCTCAACCGGTTTATTTTCTGCGGTTAAGGCTTTCAGCAATTTCGCATCAATAACATTTGCGCCACTTGTGCTGATCTCTAAAACGAGAACATCGTTTTGTAGGGTGAATTTTTCTGCGCCCTCTATTGCGCCACTATTAACAGCTGGCGTGGCCGCTACAACTGGAGCGCCCGATATTTGAGCGGGGACATCAACCTTATTTACTGCCGCAGCCTTGTCGGCTGGCGCTGAAACACTCGCTGGGGCGCCGCCAAACAAGGATGGCTTGCCTTCATGAACCTGCCAATTGTTGTAGAGCATGAGACCCGACATCGAGAATACTGCCCAAAGAATTGTTTTTTTAAAGTCCATTTACGTTCACTTAAGTTAATGTTTTGTATCTTTTAACGCAGGATCATAACCGCCGTGTGACCATGGGTTACAGCGCAAAATGCGCCACACCGTCAGCCTAAAGCTTTTAATGAATCCGTAATGACTAAAGCAGTCACAAGCATATTGCGAACAACTGGGCACATATTTGCAGTGCATACCCAAATACGGGCTTAAGGTTAGTTGATATATTTTTACCAGCCTTATTGCCACAGTATTTAAAACACGCACCTTAAAGCAGCCCCGAAATCTGGGAGCGCAAAGTTTCTTTTTCTTTTTTTCTAAGCCTGCCACGAGTCTCGCGACCAATTGGTTTTTTGAGCTTAACCACGACATCTTTATCCAATGTGTTGGCTTGAGCTGCCCAAACCAATTCGCGGATCATCCGCTTTAGGCGATTTCGATCTACCGCTCTTTTGGCTAACTTTTTTGCTACTGCAACACCCAAGTCGGGCTTAACACCCTCTTGTGTTGATGCAATATACATACCCCAATACAAACTTGTCTTGGGGCGTGCTTTTAGTAATTCAGAAATCCTTGCGCTATTCAATGGCTAAATTAAACAGCCAAACGCTTGCGGCCTTTTGCGCGGCGTGCATTTAAAACTGCGCGTCCACTTTTGGTTTTCATGCGAATGCGGAAGCCATGTGTGCGCTTGCGACGGGTTACTGAGGGTTGGTAAGTTCTTTTCATGTTCGATCCCTGGAAAACCAAGTATTTTCCTTGTTGCAGAGCAAAAGGTCAATCCATCTCGATGAATATGTAGGTGTTTTTCTCTATTTTTTGTTAATTTTCCCTTAAATCATTAATTTAAATAGAGTTTTTCTTATTATTCACAAGTTATCCACAGCTTTTCCACGTTTTTCTTGCTTGTGGATAACTT